>NZ_JAEMSD010000452.1 GCF_016462955.1 Bradyrhizobium sp.
AAGCACGCGGATCAACTGGCCGCGGCGCGGCACGGTGATGCCGAGCAGCTTTTCCGCCGCGAGGCAGAACGCATGCTCCTGGTTCATCGGCGCGACGTAATCGAGCCGGTCGAAATAAGGGATCGCCTGAAGATAGGTCTTCTGCTCGATCAGCTTCTCGGTGCCGCGGTGAAGCAGCCCGATATGGGGGTCAACGCGGGCGACGACTTCGCCATCCAGTTCGAGCACGAGACGCAACACACCGTGGGCCGCCGGATGCTGCGGTCCAAAGTTGATGGTGAAGTTGCGCAGATTTTCAGGTTGCTCGTTCATGATCAGGCCTTCGGTCCCGCCTTCTCATCGCCCGGCAGCGGATAGTCCGCTCCTTCCCACGGCGAAAGGAAATCGAACTTGCGGAATTCTTGGTTGAGCCTAACAGGCTCGTACACCACCCGCTTCTCCTGGTCGTCGTAGCGGACTTCGACGAAGCCGGTGAGCGGGAAATCCTTGCGCAGCGGATGGCCCTCGAAACCGTAGTCGGTGAGGATTCGGCGCATGTCGGGATGACCGACGAAGAACACGCCGTAGAGATCGTAGGCCTCGCGCTCGAACCAGTCGGCGCCGGGGAAGATTTCGATCAGTGACGGCACCTGCGTGGCCTCGTCGGCCTGGGCCTTCAGCCGGATCCGCGCGTTCAAGGTCGGTGACAGGAAGTGGTAGATCACGTCGAAGCGCTTCTCGCGATCCGGATAGTCCACGGCGGTGATGTCGGTGAAGTTGACGAAGCGGCAGCCCGGATCGTCACGGAGGTACTTGACCACCTCGACGATCTTGCTGACCTCGACATCGACCGTCAGCTGGTTGAAGGCCACCGAATGACCGGTGGCGGCGCCCGGAAGCGCGCTCACGATCGTCTGCCCCAGGGCGTCGAGCTTGGCGTCGTCCATGACGTAAAACCTTAGCGTTCGATGGTGCCGGTGCGGCGGATCTTCTTCTGCAGCAGCAGCACGCCGTAGAGCAGCGCTTCCGCCGTGGGCGGGCAGCCCGGCACGTAGATGTCGATCGGCACGATGCGGTCGCAGCCGCGCACGACCGAGTAGGAATAGTGATAGTATCCGCCGCCGTTGGCGCAGGAACCCATCGAGATGACGTAGCGCGGCTCCGGCATCTGGTCGTAGACCTTGCGCAGCGCCGGCGCCATCTTGTTGGTCAGCGTTCCCGCGACGATCATCACGTCGGACTGGCGCGGCGAGGCACGCGGGGCGAAGCCGAAGCGCTCGACGTCGTAGCGCGGCATCGAGACCTGCATCATCTCGACCGCGCAGCAGGCAAGGCCGAAGGTCATCCACATCAGCGAGCCGGTGCGCGCCCAGGTGATGAGGTCATCGGTCGCCGCCACGAAGAAGCCCTTGTCGGACAGCTCGGAATTGACCTCGAGAAAGAACGGATCACTGGCCCCGACCGGCTTACCGGTCGAGGGATCCAGGATGCCCTTGGGAGCCGGAGCGATCACCGGACCTGTGGACGGTGCAGGGTTCAATCCCATTCCAGTGCTCCCTTTTTCCATTCATAGGCGAACCCGACCGTCAGCACGGCGAGAAACACCACCATGGACCAGAAGCCGGTCGCGCCAAGCTTGCCGAACGCCACCGCCCAGGGAAACAGGAACGCCACCTCGAGATCGAAGATGATGAAGAGGATGGCAACCAGATAGAAGCGGACGTCGAACTTCATGCGGGCGTCGTCGAAGGCGTTGAAACCGCATTCGTAGGCCGACAGCTTCTCCGGGTCGGGCTGCTGAAACGCCACGATGAAGGGCGCGATCAGCAACACCAGGCCAATGAGGGCCGCGACCCCGATAAAAACGACGAGTGGAAGATAGTTCTGAAGAATGCCGCTCATTGGCGAGCCCTTTTTCCCGCAGCCTCAAGACAGCCACGGATTCGTCCGATTTGGAATTGTTCTGAGCCTTAGCGCAGTGCACCAATGGGCGCAAGACACGCTCTTTTCAGGCCCTTTGCCGCGCCCAAAGCGGCGAAAATCCCGGAATCACCCCGCCGCTGGTATGGAGCAAATCGCCATGGCCAAGCAAGAGCAGTCACAGTCTCGCAAGGCCGGTGGCTCTCACATTGTCGCGCTCGCACCAAGGCGGTTACCGGGCGGGCTTTGCAGGACCAAAGCCCTCATTCCTGATGCGGCAGCGCATCCAATTCCCGGCGGTGACCCACGCAGGCGCCTTGCCGCCGCCCGCTGATACATAGCGTCGCCGAGGGTCCGGGCCGTGTCGCCGAGGCACCATTGAGGGGCCTTGCGGCATCAGGCCAGCGGCAACAACGAGCACCTGTCCACAGCTCGCGGAGGCCCAGCGAGCCATGCGCCACGACGGGGCCCGGGCTCGTCCAGCGAATGCCGTCGGCGGCCGGCTCCAAAACGGCCGCGAGCGCGGCGGGGCGACTGCTGGGTCGGTCGCTCGCGCCGCGCTCGGATGAGCTTCGGGCCGGGGGGCATAGCCCGTGAGCTCATCGATCCCCTGGCGGAAGGTCAGCGGCCGCCCGGTGGGCAGAGCCGAGGATCGCCTTCGCCCCTCCTCACCATTTGTAGGAGACGCTGGCGGTGACGCGCCGGCGGTCACCGTAAAAACACGAGGTCGGGAATGAACAGCTCGCGACGTAGATCTTGTCGGTCAGGTTGATCACGTTGAGCGCCGTGCGCCAGTTCTGCCATTCGTAGTGAAGCGCGAGATCGCCGAGCACCACCGCGGGAACCTCGAGCGTGTTGGCAGGGTCGGCCCACGAGGATCCGACGTAGCGGACGCCGCCGCCGAAGCCGAACCCTTCGAGCGGACCATCCTTGAAGGTGTAGTCCGCCCAACCCGAGACCAGCAGTTGCGGCGTGTTGGTCGGCGTCTTGCCGACCAGCGACGGATCGAGATCCCGGCTGTTGAAGAGGTCGTAGGCGGTGAAGGCCCCGATCAGCTTCAATTCCCTGGTGGCATTGGCCACGGCTTCGAGCTCGATACCGCGAGAGGTCACCTCGCCGGTCTGGTTCTGCAAGATCGGCGTGCCCGCCGTCGTCGCCACGTTCTGGCGCTTCAGGTCGAACACCGAGGCAGTAAAATAACCGTCGAATCCTTTTGGCGCGACCTTCACGCCGATCTCGGTCTGCTGCCCGGTCTCCGGGAGAAAGAGCTGGTTGGTGGCGTTGAGACCGATGACCGGATTGTAGCTCGTGGCATAGGAGATGTAGGGCGCGATGCCGTTGTCGAAATTGTAGATCAGCCCGGCCCGCCCGCTGAACTTGCTGTCCTCGCGGCTGGCGATGGCCGCGCCGGTGTCGCGGGCGTCCTGCGTCGTCTCGACCCAATCATTGCGGCCGCTCAGCACCAGGGTGAAGTTGCCGAGCTTCATCTGGTCCTGAAGATAGGCGCCCGCCTGCTTCTGCGTGATCAGGAAGTTGCGGAATGGCGCGCCCGTCAGCGGAATGCTGACACCATAGGCGGGATTGAAGACATTGATCGAAGGGACGGTGCTGAAATTGAAGTTCTGGTAATCGTCGATCTGGTATCCCTTCAGATCGAGCCCGAACAGCATGGTGTGCCGCACCGGCCCCGTGTTGAAGCGATATTCCAGTTGATTGTCGAGATTGGCCTGGTTCGCCGTGTTCTTCGCGTACCAGTTATATCGGCCCATCGTCGCCGTGTTGATGTTGTCCCAGCCGTTGCCGATGTAGCCGCGATAGGTCAGGTCGATATGCGCGAAGCGCGCATTCTGCCGGAACGTGAGGTCGTCGGTGAGATTGCGCTCGAACTGATAACCGAGCATCTCCTGCTCGCGGGTGAACTTGTCGACGCTGGGATCGCCGACGAAGAAGCTGGTCGGAATCTTGCCGAAGGGCGCGTTCGTCACCGTGCCCTGATAGGGCAGGAAATTGATGCCGCGGGTGTCGGTCTTCGAGGCCGATGCGAGCACCGTGAAGGACGTGTCGGCATCCGGTTTCCAGGTGAAGGACGGCGCGATGAAGTAATTGTTGTCGGGCGTGAAGTCGACCTGCGTGCCGCCGTTCCTGACCTCGCCGACGACGCGATAGAACAGCTTGCCGTCCTGGGGCTGCGTCGCCACGGGACCACCGACATCAAAGCCGACATAGGCGTTGCCGAAATTGTTGACGCCGGTCTCGATGTAACGGATCGGCTCGGCCGGCGGCATCTTGCTGATGACGTTGACGATGCCGCTCGGGCTCGATCCGCCATAGAGCACGGCGGACGGACCGCGCAGCACCTCGACGCGCTCCATGTTGGACGGCGGCAGCCGCCAGCTCGCGTAGGAGGTGTAGAACAGCTGCATCCCGTCGAGGAACAGTCCGATGTCGTCGGACTTGAAGCCGCGGATCAGCCACCAGTCGTTGCGCGTGTCGGCACCGAACGTCCCTGCCCGCACGCCCGCGGTGTAGCGCAGGGTTTCGTCTAGCTTCATCGGCTTCTGGTCGCGGATCTGCTCGGCGCCGATCACCGACACGGACTGCGGTGTTTCCATAATCGGCGTGTTGGTCTTGGTGCCCGAGGAGCTGCGGCCAGCGACGTAGCCGTTCACCGGGCCGCGCGGCGTCTCGACGAAGCCGACATCGCGCCGCGGCAGTGGCTGTCTCCTCGCAGCGGTCTGCACCGACGATCCCGGAACGCGGCGCTGCGGGGTCGCAGCAGCGCGTCTGCGCGCTTCCGGCGCGGTGACGGTCACCGCCGGCAGGCTCTGCGCGCCGCTCTGCGCGGATGACTGGGCCAGCGATGCCTGCGGCACCAAGACCAAGGCGGATGCGGTCGCCAACACGGCCGACCGCAGCATTCCAAGACTGTTCAACGCGCCACCCCGAAACTGCATGTTCGCTGCGTCATGCCGCCTGTCCCGAGACGGCCTGCGCTTGCGATGACGCTTATGTGAGGGCGCGGGAATCCCCTAATTGAAAGCTTCTTAGAAAGACTCTTAGAAGCGCTCGAACATGTCCGCATGTTGCTGCAGGATCGACGCGCTTTTGGCGGCGATTATCGCAAGGCGATCGGGCGACCGGAGGCGCCGGACCGGGCCGATCGGGCCCAGTCCGAATGAAGCCCGCTGGCCGGGGAGATGAAACCATTTTGCGGAACCCGCGAAACGATCCGGAAACAGATGGACCTTAGAAGAAGAGCCCATAGACGGCGGCAAAGTCCGCCGGGAGGCTCAGATGAACCACTCAATCCATTCCGCTGATCGTGCGACCCACCTGAAGATCGTGGTGGTGGCGCTGGTGGCCGGCATTGCCGTAGCCGGCTTCGGGATCGCAGCCCGCACCAACGCCGATTACAGCCAGACCGCCCAATCCACCCAAGTGATCAAGGCCGGCAAGCCGGTGGTGGTGACGAGTGCCGGGACGTCCGAGATTCGCTGAGACGGCCTCTGCCGAGCTCACCATTGGCCGCCTCCGGGCGGCCTTTTCGTTTTCCAGAGCAATGCTTAGCCAGGACGTCCGGGGCCAGCGCAACGTCCTTGACTTCACCATGTCCCCCCTTTAAGTCCCCCCTCGTTCCGCGCGCGTCGAGCGAACCACGCGGGAGTAGCTCAGTTGGTTAGAGCGCCGGCCTGTCACGCCGGAGGTCGCGGGT
>NZ_JAEMSD010000893.1 GCF_016462955.1 Bradyrhizobium sp.
CCACCAAACTGCACCAGCGCGTGCCGGTGGTGCTGGGCTCGGCCAACGAGGTTGATCTCGTTTCGGCGAGCTAGGCGACCGCGACTGACGCCGCCAGGGCGCATGGAGCGAATCCCCGGAAACGGATAGGCTCGTCCGATGCGCACCACATCCAAGCTCAGGATCGTCTAGCCATGGCCGACGGTCATGCGCCTATCGAGCAGGACGCCTTCCTGGGCGTCGCGCGCTCGCTCACCGACAAGCTCTGGCGCGACCGGCTCGATGTGCGCCGGGCCGCCCAGGCGCTCGCCATCGTGCAGCGGCACCAATTGCCGGAACTGCTGGCGCGGGTGCTCGCGGGCCGCGGGGTCGACATCGATGCCGTCGCCGACTTCCTCGATCCGACCATCCGAAAGCTGCTGCCGGATCCCTTCACAGTGACGGAGATGGAAGCCGCCGCAAAGCGGATCGCCGATGCCGCAGTGAGGGGCGAGAAGGTTGCGATCTTCGGTGACTACGACGTCGATGGCGCGACCTCCGCGGCGCTGCTGGCCTGGCACCTGCGGCATTGCGGGCTCGATCCGCTGATCCATATTCCCGACCGGATTTTTGAGGGCTATGGCCCGAACTCGGAGGCCGTGCGGGCACTCGCCGCGAAGGGTGCCACGCTGCTCGTCACCGTCGATTGCGGCACTACCAGCATCGAGCCGCTCGCCGAGGCGAAGCGCCTCGGTATGTCGGTGGTCGTGATCGACCACCACCAGGCCGGCACGGAGCTTCCGGTGGTGGATGCGCTGGTCAATCCGAACCGGCTCGACGATCTCTCCGGCCTCGGTCATCTCGCCGCCGTCGGCCTCGTCCTGGTGACCCTGGTTGCGGTCAATCGCGAGCTGCGCCAGCGCGGCTTCTGGAGCAGCGAGATGCCCGAGCCCGACCTGTTGGGCATGCTGCACCACGTCGCGCTCGGCACCGTCGCCGACGTCGCGCCGCTGATCGGCCTCAACCGCGCCTTCGTCGCAAAAGGGCTGATCGCGATGCGGCGGCGCGACCATGTCGGCCACACCGCGCTGATGGATGTGGCCCGGCTCAATGGCCCGCCGGAAGCCTGGCATCTCGGCTTCATGCTGGGACCGCGCGTCAATGCCGGGGGCCGCATCGGCCGCGCCGATCTCGGCGTACGGCTGCTGCTCGAAGGCGACAGCGTCGAAGCGGCGCGGATTGCGGCCGAGCTCGACCGCCTCAACAGCGAGCGCCGTGTCATCGAGCAGGCGGCGGAGGCACAGGCCGAAGCGGAGGCGCTGGCCTCGATCGGCCTGGAAGACAAGCTCGCCGTGATCGTCACGGCCTCGGAAGGCTGGCATCCCGGTGTGGTCGGCCTGGTCGCCTCCCGGCTGAAGGAGAAGTTCTCGCGGCCAGCTTTTGCAATCGCGCTGGAGCCCGGCGGCATCGGCACCGGCTCGGGCCGCTCGATCGCCGGCGTCGATCTCGGCAAGGCGGTGCGGCAGGCGGTCGCCGACGGCCTTCTGC
>NZ_JAEMSD010000453.1:0-2027 GCF_016462955.1 Bradyrhizobium sp.
ATGACCGACTTCATCTTCATGGTGAAGAACACCAGCTACATGTTCGTCACCGGCCCCGATGTCGTGAAGACCGTGACCAACGAGGTCGTCACCGCGGAGGAGCTCGGCGGCGCCTCGGTGCACGCGACGCGCTCCTCGATCGCCGACGGCGCCTTCGAGAACGATGTCGAGACGCTCTTGCAGATGCGGCGGCTGATCGACTTCCTGCCGTCCAACAACACCGACGGCGTGCCGGAATGGCCGAGCTTCGATGACATCGAGCGGGTCGACATGTCGCTCGACACGCTGATCCCCGACAATCCGAACAAGCCCTACGACATGAAGGAATTGATCCTGAAGGTCGTGGACGAGGGCGACTTCTTCGAGATCGCTGAAAGCTTCGCCAAGAACATCGTGACGGGCTTCGGCCGCATTGCGGGCCGCACCGTCGGCTTCGTTGCCAACCAGCCGATGGTGCTCGCGGGCGTGCTTGACTCCGACGCATCACGCAAGGCGGCGCGCTTCGTTCGTTTTTGCGATGCCTTCAACATCCCGATCGTCACCTTCGTCGACGTGCCGGGCTTCCTGCCCGGTACCGCGCAGGAATATGGCGGCCTGATCAAGCACGGCGCAAAACTGCTGTTCGCCTACTCGCAGTGCACCGTGCCGCTGGTCACCATCATCACCCGCAAGGCCTATGGCGGCGCCTTCGACGTCATGGCCTCCAAGGAGATCGGCGCCGACATGAACTACGCCTGGCCGACCGCCCAGATCGCGGTGATGGGCGCGAAGGGCGCGGTCGAGATCATCTTCCGTAGTGACATCGGCGACCCCGACAAGATCGCCGCCCGCACCAAGGAATACGAGGACCGCTTCCTGTCGCCCTTCATTGCCGCCGAGCGCGGCTACATCGACGACGTCATCATGCCGCATTCGACGCGGAAGCGGATCGCAAGGGCGCTGGCGATGCTGAAGGACAAGAAGACGGAAATGCCGGCGAAGAAGCACGACAATTTGCCGTTGTGAGGGATGAAGGCGTCGGTGGCAATCTGGCGTCGACGATCGAGCTTGTGGCGGAGCGCCAAAGGATGGTGCGCCCTGAAATTGGGTGCGTGGTCCGCAGTGCTGGCGATGAGCATATCGTGCTTCGCACAAGACACCGAGTTGACCGTTACCGTCCGAACGCCAGAAGAGACCGTTATCGAAGGTTACGCCGACGCCGACAAGACTTGTGCGCCGGTGGAGCTTCCCCGGCTCGTGCTCATGAAGTCACCAGAGCATGGGTTTGTCTGTTACCGTATCGAGGATTTCGAGGTGGCGGGCGACTCTGGAACGGATCGAGCTTGTGTCGGGCGCTGGGTTCGCGGCATAAGCGTTTTCTACTTGGCTCGACCTGGTTACGGCGGGCCCGATAGTCTCCGATACGAAGCGATCACCGATCATAGGCGGGACCGCGTGGATGTTCGAGTGAGCGTGTTGCCAAGCTCTGCAAACCATGCTCACGCACCGGCTGTGCCTTGGAATTCTTCGGGCGAGCCAGCTATGTCGATTGGCCCTATCCCTGCTTGCGTTGTGCCGGTGTCCTAGACACCTGACGCCATTGTCCCGATTTGCTCGCTCACAGATCTCATGACCGAAGACGACCCAACCGACGAAATCGCCGACATCGAAGATCGCATCGAGCGGCTAGCCGAGATTGCCGAGCGGTGCCGCAAGTACATCCTGGCGTCCAAGATCGCGATTGGCGGCGGCGCCTTGCTGTTGTTGGTGACGATCCTCGGTCTGTTTGGATTCGGCCAGACCGCAGCGCTCGGATCAATCGCCCTGGTGCTCGGCGGGATCGTCTCGCTCGGCTCGAACGTCTCGACGCTGCGGCAGACGGACGAGGCGATCAGTGCTGCGGAGGCGCGACGTGCGGCGTTGATCGGGCGCATCGACCTTCGCGTGGTCACCGATGTGCCGCTGAAACTGGTGTGATGCGTAGGGTGGATTAGCGAAGCGTAATCCACCAACGTATGCGTCCCAGATGGGGACGTGGCGGCTTACGC
>NZ_JAEMSD010000453.1:2037-5584 GCF_016462955.1 Bradyrhizobium sp.
ATGCAAGGCCTTGCGCCAGCACGACTCACGCGGCCTGCTTGACCGTCATCTCCGACAGTTCGGTACGGCATTCGGCGGCGAAGGCTTGAAGCCGGTCGGCGGTCTGGCGGTCGAGGATGGCCTTTGCCAGACGCTCGGCGCGGGCGATCTGTTGCTTGAGATATTCGATGCGGGTCATGTGTCACCTGTCGAATGGTGTCCTTCCGTTGGCGGGGATTGTACGCCGGGTCCTAAATCAATTGTGTGAGACACATCACGTTCCCCGCACCTTATCCGCCGCGGCGAAATGGGCGATCTGGTCGGCGTGGGCCTTGGCGACTGCCGGCCGACCGGTCGCGCGCGCGACGTAGGCGCGGCAGGCCGGACTGTCCGTCAGCCCGTCGAAGCCATCGACGACGCGCAGCACGTCCGCCATCAGGATGTCGGCGACGGAGAAGGAGCCGGCCAGCCATTCGCGGCTGCCCAGCACCGGTTCGAGACGCCTCAGCCGAAGCTTGAGGAAGTCGTCCACGAATGCCCACGCCGCCGTGTCGGTTGGATGTCCCATGAACTGCGACATGCCCCAGGGCAAGCTGGCCATCTCCACCGAATTGAGTGCCGCGAACACCCACTCTGTCGTTTCTGCGCGGCCGCGCGGATCGTTTGGCATCAGCCTCTCGCTGCGCTCGCCGAGATGCAGCAGGATCGCGCCGGTCTCGAAGATCGAGAGGTCGCCGTCGGTCAGCCACGGAACCTGGCCGAACGGCTGGTGGGTGAAATGCGCGGGCCCGCGATCATCGAAGGGTACGCTGGCGACGCGATACGGCAAGGCGGCCTCTTCGAGAGCCCAGCGCACGCGGAAGTCGCGCACGAAGCCTCGCGGCGCTGCGGGAACCCAATCGAAGGTGGTCAGGGTGAGGTTGGCCATGTGCTGTCTCCGTGTCCTGCTTCGAGACAAAGGACGAGCGAAAGGCGTCCATTCCGACACCGGCACCGACTCTTTTTGTCACCGGCGGCGTAAGCGGCTAGGGTCGCGTCAAACAACAGGAGGAAATCCGATGCCAGCAGCCTATTTCGTCGTCCGGGCCATCGTCACCGATGCCAGCAAGCGCGCCGCCTTCGACCGATGGTACGAGAGAGAACACCTGCCCGATGCGGTGAAGGCGTTCGGGGTCAGCAAGGCCTTGCGATTCTGGAGTCTCGATGATCCCTCGCTGCACCAGGCCATGTATCAGTTCGATGACGAGGCCAAGCTCGCGGCGATGCTGAGAGGGGACGCGCTGCAGAAGCTCGTCGCCGACTTCAACCGCGACTGGCCCGACGTGAAGCGCACGCGCGAGACATTGGTGCTGGCGCAGGAGTTTGCGACCTAGCGAGATCTGTAGACCTGAGCGCAAGCGCACTCCGCCGTCGTCGCATCAAGCACGAACTTCGGATTGCACTGCGCCATCGAGGCTACGAATTCTTCATGCTCATCGTTGCAAATCTGAACGCGCGATTCAGCGTCGGTTCATGCCATCACCGCGACACTCCTTCTGCATCACAAGCGATGATCCAAGAAGGAAGAAGCCATGGAGCGCCGGAACTTTTTGAAGCTTGCATTGGGACTGACGGCAGGAGCCGCGGCCTTCGCCGCGACCGCGGCGCAGGCCGCGCCGCTGTCACCGCAGCCGGTCGTCGACCCCAATCGCATGCCGCATGGCAATCCCGACGCTCAGCCTGCTGTCACCACCCGTGAGGAGGCTGCCGAGCTGAGCCCGGAGCAGGTTCACTGGCATGGCCATCACCGCCACCGGGGCTGGCACCGCCGTCATTGGCGCCGGCATCGCCGGCGCTGGCACCGCCGCCATCATTGGTGAGATCGCGACCATTCGCGAACTGGACGGGGACCGCTGCCGGCGGTCCCCGTTGTGTTTCTGAACGGGCTCCATTTCCGCAGCTGGCGAACCGCCGGCAACACCTCCGAAAAAAATGGCCGCCGGCTTCCGCCAGCGGCCATTCTGCAACGCGAATGGAGAGATCAGACCGGACGGCAGCGCCCGGCGTACCAGCGGAAGCCGTAGGGGCACACACGCGCGCGAGGCACCACGACGACCGGCGCCGGGGCGACCACAATCGGAGCGGGGCGAACGACAACCGGGCCGCGCATCGGACGGCAGTTGCCATAGGGGCCACGATACCATCCCGGGCCGCAACCGCCGGCGGCGCTGGCCGTCTCGCTGAAACCGACGACCGCTGCGCTGGCGAGCATGACTGCGGCAAACAGGTATTTCATGGGATATTCCTTCTCGTCCTTTGGGGCAGACCTAGGGGATGGCGCTTGGGGCGCACAATCAATCAGAGAGACGACTAAACGCGTTGAATCGGGATGCGCCGACACGTCGCGATCCAAACCTGCCAATCATGACCTGAATGCGGCATGAACGTTCCGCGCATCAGGCCTCGGACGACACGTAATTGTCGCTAGCGGCCGAGAAAACCAAGCACCACCTCCTTGTACCTCTCGGGCGCCTCGAGGAAGACGAGATGACCGGTGTTCGGGATCACCTCGGCCCGCGCATTCGGCATCTTGGCCGCCAGCGCCTTCGCCAGTTCGGCGTTCTGCCCCATCTTGGCCCGCAGCGCCTCGGGCGCGAGTGGCCGGCCCGGCGCGTTGTGGTCGTCGGCTCCCATGATGAACAACGTGGGCAGCGCGATCAGCGGAATCTCGTGCGCCACCGGCTCCCGGTAGATCATCTGGCCGGAGCTGACGAAGGCGCGCAGCCAGCGCGGATAGTCGGGGCTGCCCTTGATGTTGAAGCGGGCGTCGATGAACGGCGTGATCGCCTCGGCCGGCAGCTTGATCGCGTAGTTGGTCTGGAGCTGCTTGCGATAGCCCTCCGCCGTAAGCTTGTCCTCGGTCTCGATCATCTTCTCGGTCGGGGTCGGCGGCACGAAGAGGCGGTAATCCTCGAGCCCGATCGGCGCGGTCAGCACCAGATGGGCGATGCGGTCGGGATAGGCGCGGGCTATACGAACGCCGAGCATGCCGCCGAGCGAGTGGGCGACGATCTCGGCCTTGTCGATCTTGAGGTGATCGAGCAGCGCAATGGTGTTGCGTGCAAGATTGTCGAAATGCAGCTCGCCCTGCGGCTTGGAGGATTTGCCGAAGCCGATCTGGTCCGGCACCACGACGCGGAAGCCGGCCTCGTTCAGCATCTTGATCACCGGCGCCCAATAGCTCGACGGGAAATTGCGCCCGTGCAGCAGCACGACGGTGCGGCCGTTCGGCTGCGCGGCGGCAACGTCCATGTAGGCCATGCTGAGCTGTTCGCCATCGTTGACGAGCGGCAACTGGTGCACGGGGTAGGGATAGGCAAAACCCTCGAGCGCGATGCCATAGGGCTCGCGGGGCGGCGCCTCGGCGGCGCGCGTGGGCGTGAAGGGGGAAGCGAGAAGGGCGACCGCGAGTGCGGCGGAGAGGATGCGGTTCATGAGGCCTCGTGGCTGGAGGTCATTCCGGTCGCGCAGCGCGAACCCGGAATCTCGAGATTCCGGGTCTGGTCCTTCGGACCATCCCGGAATGACG
>NZ_JAEMSD010000894.1 GCF_016462955.1 Bradyrhizobium sp.
GGGGGGCCCGCTTCTGCATCGACGTCAGCAGATGTGGGTACGCTCAGGGCGCCGGCGCGGGTATGGAGTCAGTTTAGCTGATCCCGTGAATCGTAGCTTGAGGAGGATATGAGCCGACCTGGTTTGAGCTGGAGGCCAAAGCCGTCGTTGGACTACGATAACTAACATTAATCTAAGCGAGGAAAGTGACCTTATCGATCCCGCACGAGGGGCACCATTACAAAACGTCCCACGCGCAATACGGCGCCGTCTGGCGCCCTGCGCAGCCCGAGCTCCGCGACGAGATCCTGCGCTTCTGCTCGATGCCGAAGCGGCGGCGCCGATCGGAAAGAGGTGCGCGGATCGTGCTGCACGTTGATCTGGCCCAAGTGCCTGAGCGCGCTCGGCGCGCCTATAGGAGACACACCTAGCTCGCGCTCGCTGGATGACTATAAGGCTATCGGCATTCGTTTCGTGGGTGGCGCCGCATTGCTCGCGTCTATGCCTGCCACGTGCTCGAGCAACTCCCAGTCAGCAAAACCGCGGCGGCCTCAATCAAGGGGATCAAGGCTAAGCTCGACGTTTCACGTCGGTCGCGTGCTGCCGGCATTCTGTCGGTGCGTCACGCCTGAAGACGCAGCCGCTGCCGCACTCTTTCGTAGAGCTGCACTTCGTCCTTCTGCAAGAGCTCGATGACCACGGCGAATTGCTGCCGATCGACATGGGTGGCCCAGCCGCTTTCGCAGCGCACGACAAGATAGTAGCTATCCCCATAGTCCTCGATGCCACGTTTGAACGTGACGGTGGCGGATTGGACGGTCCCCTTCTCCCTCGCCTGGGGACCTGGAACGAGATTGCAATTGTATCTCCCGGCGAGCTCCGGAAATGGACCATCGTCCTGCTCGCGCTTTCGATAGTGCTCAAAGATCAGATCAGGTTGGCAGCCCCGAATCAGCCGGAAGCTCATCCCGACACCTGCATAATCGGTTCGTGTGTGTCGCACCGGTGGATCAAACGCCAGCGTCACGCGAATGCAGCGTTCCCCATTTCCCGCTTGAAACGCTTCGGGAATTGGAATGCGATAAACGGCAAAATGGTCGAGGGCGAGCTCGTCTTCTGCGTAGAGCGTGACGCGCGCGTCGTCGGAAAACGCCGCGCGTTCCAGATCGACGAGGCCGTGCCCGCAGATCGCGCGCGTCGCGTCCACACCAAGCAGCTGAAGCCGCTCCTGGGCCGGCTGCGGGATTTCCGCGGAACCTACGATGAGCGCGCGCACCAGATTGGCTGAGGCCTGCGGGAAGCGCGTCAGGATCTGGGCGGCGCTGAACGCAACTCGTGGGGCGGCATAGGATGTGCCCGAACCGGCCGTGAACAGGCGATCAAGATAGCTGTGATACAGCGTCAGGACGCCTGCGCTGCCGACATCCTCCCCGCCCCGCAGACGCGCGACGATGGGGTCGAAGATCAGCGTGCCGCCGATCTCGACCACGTCGGGCTTCGTCGCCCCGCCAGGACCAGGTC
>NZ_JAEMSD010000454.1 GCF_016462955.1 Bradyrhizobium sp.
GAAGCGGGGACGCTCCTCGCTGCCTTCGCGCTTCTGCCAGGGCTTGTCCCCGCTTCTCCCGTTCGCGCGACGATCGTCCGTCGGGCGAACGTCCGTTTCGCGAACGGCCCAAATTCGATCGCCCGCGCGATGATCGCCCGAAATTCGATCGGCCCCGTCGCGACGGCGATGGCGAGCGTGGCGGCGACCGTCCGAAATTCAACCGTCCTCGTGAACGCTCGGAGGGCCGCTCCGACTGGCACGAGCATCCGCGCAGCGAAGGCCGTTTCGGCGATCGTCCGCGCCGCGAAAACGAGGATGAGAGCAGGATCTTCGAGAAGCGCCCCGCCTTCGGCGGCCGCGGCGCCTATCGCCAGCGCGATCGTGATGTCGAGGGCCGGCCGCGCCGCGAAGACGCGCCGAAGCCTAAGAAGGCCGGCGAGCGCATCGCCAAGGCGCTGGCCCGTGCGGGGCTTGCCTCGCGCCGCGACGCCGAGGAAATGGTCACGCAGGGCCGCATCACCGTCAACGGCCGCGTCATCAACTCGCCGGCGCTCGACATCACCAAGAACGACGTCGTCCTGGTCGACGGCAAGCCGTTGCCGGAGCGCGAGCGCACGCGGCTGTTCCTCTATCACAAGCCACGCGGGCTGATGACGACGCATGACGACCCCGAGGGGCGTCCGACCGTGTTCGACAATCTGCCCGAAGGCCTGCCGCGCCTCATCAGCGTCGGCCGGCTCGACTTCAACACCGAAGGCCTCTTGCTGCTCACCAATGACGGCGGCCTCGCACGCACGCTCGAGCTGCCCGACACCGGCTGGCTGCGCCGCTACCGCGTCCGCGCCCATGGCGACGTCACCCAGGCGCAGCTCGACGAGCTCAAGAACGGCATCGAGATCGAGGGCGTCAAATACGGGCCGATCGAGGCGACGCTGGAGCGCGACCAGGGCGCCAATGTCTGGCTGGTGTTCGCGATCCGCGAAGGCAAGAACCGCGAGGTGCGCAACGTCTGCGCTCATCTCGGCCTCGAGGTGAACCGGCTGATCCGCGTCTCCTACGGCCCGTTCCAGCTCGGCGAGGTCCCCGAAGGACAGGTCGAGGAGGTTCGCTCGCGCGTGCTGCGCGAGCAGCTCGGCGAGAAGGTGATCGAGAAGTCGGGCGCGCAGTTCGACGCACCGTCGAAATCCTCTCGTGTCGACGACGCGCCCAGCGAGAAGAAGCCCGCCACCAAGCGCGCCGTCATCAACGACCGCAAGGGCCGCCGCGTCCTGGTGCAGCGTACCGGCAGCGAGGAGGCGCGCGAGCGCAACGAGATGGAAGCAGGCGGCTACGGCCCGCCGCGCCGTCCCAAGCGCGGCTATCACGGCAAGCGCGACCTGACGCCGCGGGAGGATTGAGGTGGAGCACGGTCATTCGCTCCGCACGATCTCGTTCCCTCCCCCCTTGTGGGGGAGGGTTAGGGAGGGGGGTACCCCACGGGAGGTCTGTGCGCGTGGCACCCCCTTCCCCGACCCTTCCCCACAAGGGGGAAGGGAGCGCACCTTCCGTGCCAGAAAGATGTGGGCCTCATAATGCGCGTCGTCGGCGGTCGCTTGAAGGGGCGCAATCTCGCCTCGCCGTCCTCGCGCGACATCCGCCCCACGGCGGACCGGCTGCGCGAGTCCGTGTTCAACATCCTCGTGCATGCCTATGACGATCCGATTCCCGACGCGCGCGTGCTCGATCTCTTCGCCGGCACCGGCGCGCTCGGCATCGAGGCGTCCTCGCGCGGGGCGAAGTTCGTGCTGTTCGTCGACAACGGTGCGGAGGCACGGGCTCTGCTGCGCAACAATGTCGAGGCGCTCGGCCTCGGCGGCGTCACCAAGGTGTACCGCCGCGATGCCACCGACCTCGGCCCGGCGCATCCCGTCGAGCCGTTCTCGCTGGTGTTCCTCGACCCGCCCTACGGCAAGGGCTTTGCCGAAAAGGCGCTCGCGTCCTTGCGCGACGGCGGCTGGCTCACCCCGGGCGCGCTGCTGGTGGTCGAGGAGGCCAAGGCCGCGCAGTTCGCGACGCCGGACGGATATGAGGAGCTGGAGCGGCGGGCTTATGACGACACGGAGTTCGTGTTTTTGCGTAGGGCGGATTAGCGAAGCGTAATCCGCCACTGTCTGTCACCGCGGAAGCAGAAGAGGTGGATTACGCCTTCGGCCAATTCACACTACCGCATCGTCACCTCCGTCCGAACAGCTTCTCCACGTCGCTCAGCTTCAGCTCGACATAGGTCGGCCGGCCGTGATTGCACTGGCCGGAGTTCGGCGTGTCCTCCATCTCGCGGAGCAGCGCGTTCATCTCCTCCGGCCGCAAGCGACGGCCGGCGCGCACCGAGCCGTGACAGGCCATGGTCGCCGCGACGTGCATCAGGCGGCGCTCCAGCGGCAGCGCTTCGTCCCATTCGGCCATGTGCTCGGAGAGATCGCGCAGCAGGCCGCCGGCATTGGTCTTGCCGAGCAGCGACGGCGTCTCGCGCACCGCGACCGCGCCGGGGCCGAAGGATTCGATGGCGAGGCCGAATGAAGCAAGTTCCTCGCTACGCTCCAGCAGGCGCTCCACCGTCGCCTCGTCCATCTCGACGATCTCGGGGATCAGCAGGATCTGCCGCTGCACGCCGTTGGCGGCCAGCGAGGCCTTCAGCCGCTCGTAGACGATGCGCTCATGCGCCGCGTGCTGGTCGACGATGATGAGGCCGTCGCGGGTCTGCGAGACGATGTAGGTCTCGTGGATCTGGGTACGCGCCGCGCCGAGTGGGCGGTCGACGAGATCGCCGGCGGGCTGACTCTCGATCCGCACGTCCGCGCTGGGCGCGCCGACGTCGAAGGCGGCCTGAGCGCGCTCGGCGAAAGCGGGCGCCGCAGCGCCTTCGAATGACGGCAACGGCGCGACCGGAGCGGCGGGCGAGGTCCGCCAATCCCAACTCGCCGGACGCTGCGGCGTGAAGGCCGGGCGGAGCGCAGACAATGCGCTCTCGCCACTGTTGGCCGCGGTGCGTCGGCCCTCGCGTGCGAGAGCTTCTTTCAATCCGTGCACGATCAGCGCGCGCACGAGGCCGGCGTTGCGGAAGCGCACCTCGGTCTTGGCCGGATGCACGTTGGCGTCGACCTCGCGCGGATCGAGCGTGACGAACAGCGCCAGCACCGGATGGCGGTCGCGCGGCAGATAGTCGGCATAGGCCGCGCGCACCGCCCCCAGGATCAGCTTGTCGCGGACCGGGCGGCCGTTGACGAAGAGATATTGCCCGAGCGCGTTGGCCTTCGTCAGCGCCGGCGCCGCGGCGTAGCCGGCGACGACGACGCCCTCGCGCTCGGCGTGGACCTCGATGGCGTGACTGCGGAATTCCGCACCGAGAATGTCGCCAAGCCGCGTCAGGCGGCCGGCGGCGCCGGGCAGGGCGGCGGCCCAGGTCACCGGCGCGCGCTCCTCGCCCGCAAGCGTGAAGGCGATGTCGGGCCGCGCCATCGCGAGCCGCCGAACGACCTCGCGGATCGCTTCCGCCTCGGTGCGGTCCGTCTTCAGAAACTTCAGCCGCGCCGGCGTCGCATAGAAGAGGTCGCCGACTTCGACCCGGGTGCCATGCGCCAGCGCCGCCGGCATGATCTCGGACTTCTCGCCGCCTTCGACGGTCAGTGCCCAGGCATGCGGCTCGCTGGCATGCCGCGTGGTGATGGAGAGCCGCGCCACCGACCCGATCGACGGCAGCGCTTCGCCGCGGAAGCCGAGGGTGCGGATCTGCAGCAAATCCTCGTCATCGAGTTTTGACGTCGCATGGCGCTCGACGGCTAGGGCGAGATCCTTCGCGGTCATGCCGCCGCCGTCATCGGTGATGCCGATCCGCCGTCGGCCGCCGCCGTCGGTGAAGACGTCGATCCGGCTCGCCCCGGCATCGATCGCGTTCTCGACCAGCTCCTTGACCACGCTGGCGGGGCGCTCGACCACCTCGCCGGCGGCGATGCGGTTGACGACCTGTTCTGGAAGCTGGCGGACGGGCATGGGGGACTCAGCGGACGTTCAGGCCGCCAATCTAGTCCTGCCGGCGGTCAATTGCATGAGGCATGTCCGAGCTGCCCACATGCTGTGCGCGCCGGAACAAACGCCTAATCGTCGAAGCGGCCGCCGCGCCCGGCCTTGACGTCGCTGCGGCGCTTCTTGCCCTCGAGCCGACGCTGCTTGGAGCCGTAGGTCGGCTTGGTGGCGCGGCGCGGGACTGGCCGCACCATGGCTTCGCGCAGCATCCCGGTCAGGCGATCGATCGCGTCCTGGCGGTTGCGCTCCTGGGTACGGAAGCGCTGGGCGTGTCTCACGATCACGCCGTCCCTGGTCATGCGCTGGCCGGCGAGGCGGGCGAGGCGCAGCGCCGCATCCTCCGGGATGGTCAGCTTGCGCGTGTCGAACCTCAATTGCGCCGAGGTCGCGACCTTGTTGACGTTCTGCCCGCCCGGGCCTGAGGCGCGGACAAAGCCGATCTCGATGTCGTCCTCGTCGATGACGAGATCGCGGGATATCCGCAGCATGTGGCCACCAGAAACAGATTCGGGTGCGCACAATAGCGGTTTTGGATGGAGTTCGTCATTCCGGGGTCGATACTGTGCATCGCCCCGGGTTACAGTTGGATCAGTTCGACTTCGTCACCGGCGCCGCCGACGGCTGCGCGGCGGCCTGCGGGGCGCGGCCGACGACGACGGTCAGTAGGCCCTGGCCCCAGAGCCGCTTGGCGACCGCCTTGGCGTCGTCCAGCGTTACGGCCTCGATGATGCCGTTGCGCTTGTCGATATAGTCGATCGGCAGCTTGTCCTGCTGATATTGCAGCAGCGCCTGCGCCAGCTTGGATGAGGTGTCGAGCGCCAGCATCTGCGAGCCCTTGAGGTAGGACTTGGCCTCGTCGAGCTCCTTCTGGGTCGGGCCTTCCTCGGCCATGCGGCGCACTTCCTTGTCGATGGCATCGATGGTGTCGCCGGCGCGGTCGGCGCGGGTTCCGGTATTGCCGATGAAGATCGCCGAATGCTCCATCCAGAGCAGCGATTCGTACACCGAATAGGCCAGCCCGCGCTTCTCGCGGACCTCGCGATAGAGCCGGGAGGACAACCCGCCGCCGCCGAGGATGTGGTTGACCACGTAAGCTGCCATGAAGCTCGGGTCGCTGCGTTTCACGCCGGGGCCGCCAAAGGTGATCACGGTCTGCGGCACGTCGAGCGTCACGAAAGCGCGTTGCGGCGGCTTGGCGGCCTCGACGTCGGGCACTGGCGTCAGATTGGCCTTGGCGGGCAGGCTGCCGAAGGTGTGGTCGAGCAGCTTTCCGAGGGTCGCCGGATCGACATCGCCGACGACGGCGATCTTCAGCCCGTCCTTTGCGATCACCCGGCCGACATAATCCTTCATGTCGGCGACGGTGATGGTCGGCACGCTGTCGAGATTGCCGTTGGTCTGCCGGCTGTAGGGATGGTCGCCGAAGGCGACCTCCAGGAACTTGCGGCTCGCCAGCGAGGTCGGATTGGTGGTCTCGCGGCGCAGGCCCGAGATGACCTGCGCGCGGATGCGTTCGACATCCGCCGGGTTGAAGTGCGGCGA
>NZ_JAEMSD010000455.1 GCF_016462955.1 Bradyrhizobium sp.
GTTCATGTTTCGCGCCGATGCTGCCTTGCAGATCGTCGGAAGCCTGAGCGGCGGGGAGTTGTTTCGTGCAGGCCTTGCTTGTGTGCTTGGCGGGGTGACTCCGCCATCCCTGCTGATCCTCGACGAGCCGACCAACCATCTGGACCTCGAGTCCATCGAAGCCGTCGAGGCCGGCCTGAAGGCCTATGACGGCGCGCTGCTTGTCGTCAGTCATGACGAGGCATTCCTGCAGGCAATCGGGATCACGCGGCAGCTCGATCTCCCCCGGCGGACGTGAGTCGAAAGGCACATCGTTCGAATAGCAAAAGCTCGACGCCCAGCCCCAGCGTGTCGGGTAGACAAGAATGGAGTATGAATCCGTGATCGCGGTGCCGCTGCTGTGACGCTTATCCCCTGATTTTTCCACTCCGGGAAACTGCCGCGTCAGAAATTGAACTTCGCCTGCCTTCGATCTACCCGCCACCGCCCGGCTCCAGCGCCTCGCCCATCTCCAGCGGATGGGCCATGGTCTCGTGCAGGGCTTCACGGTTGAGCTCGCCTTCGGAGATGCTGATGACGACGCAGGCGACGCCGTTGCCGATCAGATTGGTCAGCGCGCGGCACTCGCTCATAAACTTGTCGATGCCGACCAGGATCGCGATCGACTGGATCGGAATGTCAGGTACGATCGAGAGCGTTGCCGCGAGCGTGATGAAGCCGGCGCCGGTGACGCCCGAGGCGCCCTTCGAGGTGATCATGGCGATGCCCAGAATGCCGAGCTCCTGCCAGATGGTCAGATGCGTGTTGGTTGCCTGCGCCAAGAACAAGGTCGCCAGCGTCATGTAGATGTTGGTGCCGTCGAGATTGAAGCTGTACCCCGTCGGAATGACGAGGCCGACGACCGAGCGCGAGGCGCCGAGATGCTCCATTTTCTGGATCATCTGCGGCAGCACCGTCTCGGAGGAGGACGTGCCGAGCACGATCAGCAGCTCGTCCTTGATGTAGGCGATGAAGCGCAGGATCGAGAAGCCGGCGAGGCGAGCGATCGCACCCAGCACGACCAGCACGAACAGGATGCTGGTGAGATAGAACGTGCCGATCAGCGCCGCGAGGTTGAGCAGCGAGCCGAGGCCGTAAGCGCCGACGGTGAACGCCATCGCGCCGAAGGCGCCGATTGGCGCGACGCGCACGATGATGCGGATGATGCCGAAGAACATCTTCGCGGCCGTGTCGATCGCATTCGCAATGGGCTCGCCCGCCTTGCCGAGGAAGGCGATGGCGAAGCCGGACAGGATCGAGATCAGCAGTACCTGCAAAAGGTCGCCGCGGGCGATCGCGCCGACATAGCTGTCCGGAATGATCGCCATCAGATGGGCGACGATGCCGTCTTCGTGGGCCTTGTTGACGTATGAAGCCACCGATTTCGGATCGATGGTGGCTGGATCGATGTTGAATCCGCGTCCGGGCTGCAGCACCTCGCCGACCAGAAGGCCGACCGCGAGCGCGACGGTCGAGACCGTCTCGAAATAGATCAGCGACTTCAGCCCGACCCGGCCGACGCGCTTGAGGTCGCCCATCGAGGAGATGCCGTGCACCACGGTGCAGAAGATCACCGGGGCGATCATCATCTTGATCAGCGCGATGAAGCCGTCGCCGAGCGGCTTCAGGGCCTTGCCGAGATCGGGATAGAAATAGCCGATGAGCACGCCGACTGCGATCGCGATCAGCACCTGGACGTAAAGGATCTTGTACCAGGGCTGGTGCCGGCGGCGAATGGCTGGCTGGATCGCGATTTGTGTCATGGAGTTTGCCCCGGAACGCATTGATCATGCATGATCTGAATAATGCATGACTTGCATCATGTGATGGCCGCCGCTGAAGCGACAATCACATTTTTGTCTGTTTGCACGAAGATCGCTCGCTAAGCCGCATGCGCGCTTGTTGTCGATCGCGGCCACCACGGGCACGGCCGGCGGCGGCAGGCTCTGGATGGGGCAGGCTCGCGGCCGTTCCGATAATCGGAGTGCCTGCCTTTGCAGCCCAGGCATGCGGCGCCGCCGGCCGATCCTCAACGACCGGCGGATGTGTCGAGTGCCTTGTGACCGGCCTCGCCTTGGCCGATCGATTCCTCCCAGCTACCGGCCGCACCGGGTCCAGGAATGCGCGTAGCGTATGCACAACCGGGTGGAATAAAACGCCGGTTCCATCCATGATGATGCATCCCGGAGAGAACATATGCCGCAAACCGAACGCTCGACCTCCTTTCCCTCGCGCCTCGTCGGCCAATACGCGCTGGTGACCGGTGCTTCGCAAGGCATTGGCCGCGCCGTCGCCGTCCGGCTCGCCCAGGAAGGCGCGACGGTCGCCGTCAATTATTTCGGCAGCGCCGAGGGCGCCGAGGAGACGCTCGCGCTGGCGCTGGCGGCATCGAGCGACCGTGGCCATGGCAAGCCCGACCATGTCATGGTCAAGGCCGATGTCGGCAACGAGCAGGACATCGCCGCGATGTTCGAGACGATCCTGGCGCGCTGGAAGCGCCTCGACTGTCTCGTCAACAATGCCGGCTTTCAGCGGGAATCGCCGAGCGAAGCCCTGGACATCGAGACCTATCGCCGGATCATCGACGTGAACCTGAACGGCGCCGTGCTCTGTGCGCAGAAGGCGCTCGCCCATTTCGTCGCGCGTGGCGGAGGCGGCAGCATCATCAACTGCTCGAGCATCCATCAAATCGTTCCGAAGCCCGGCTATCTCGCCTACTCCATCAGCAAGAGCGGCATGGCCGGCCTGACCCGCACGCTGGCGCTGGAATTCGCCGGTCGAGGTATCCGCGTCAACGCGGTCGGTCCCGGCGCGATCGACACGCCCATCAACGCGGCCTGGACCGGCGATCCCGAAAAGCGCGGTGTCGTCACCAGCCACATTCCGCTCGGCCGTGTCGGTACGCCGGAGGAGATCGCCGCCGTGTTCGCCTTCCTCGCCTCCGAGGATGCGAGCTACATCACCGGGCAGACCATCTACGCCTGCGGAGGTGTGACGCTGTTTCCCGAGTTCCGGGAGAACTGGGCGAGCTGAACTTCGGCGCCGGGCTCGGCGTGCGTCGCGCCGGGACGAACCAGGCGCGGGTTGGGGACTGCGACGCCGTGTGCTATCGACCCCCCGGGCGGAGCTGCCACTTTTGGCAGACGCCGACACGCGGCGGGCTCGTGACCACGACCATCAACATCAATGCCTATAGCGACGCGCTGGTGGTCCTTGCGACTGCCGGCGTCGTGGTGCCCATCGTACGCCATTGGGGCATCAATCCGGTGCTGGGCTATCTCGGTGCCGGCGCCATTCTCGGTCCGCTCGGGCTCGGCTCGCTCGTGCAGCAACTGCCGTTCCTGTACTGGTTCACGGTGACGGACGCGCACAACGTCGAGGGGATCGCCAATCTCGGCATCGTCTTCCTGCTGTTCCTGATCGGGCTCGAATTGTCTTTCCGGCGCCTCGTCACGATGCGGCGCCTGGTGTTCGGGCTTGGCGGCCTGCAGGTGGTGACGACGTCCGCCTTGATATTCGGCGCAGCGCTTCTGTCCGGGCAAAACTCCGATGCTGCGGTCATCCTCGGCGCGAGCCTTGCGCTCTCCTCGACGGCGATCGTGCTCGAGCTTCTCTCCAGCGAGAGGCGGCTTGCGACAACGGCCGGGCGCGCCAGCTTCTCGGTGCTGCTGGCGCAGGATCTTGCGGTCGTCCCGATTCTCGTCTTCGTCTCGGTGCTCGGCGCAGACAGCGGCGGCTCGGTCGTGGCGCATATCTCCAGTGCGGTCCTGAAGGCGGTCGTGGCAGTCGTTGCCCTGATTCTGATCGGGCGGCTGTTGATGCGTCCGCTGTTCCAGATGGTTGCGGGCACCCATTCGACGGAGTTGTTCGTCGCAGCGACCCTGTTCGTCATCGTGGGCGCGGGGCTCGCGGCCCACCAGGCGGGCCTGTCGATGGCGCTCGGCGCCTTCGTTGCAGGACTGATGCTGGCGGAAACAGAATACGGCAAGGCCATCGAGGCCACCGTCGAGCCGTTCAAGGGCCTGCTGCTGGGCATCTTCTTCTTCACCGTCGGGATGGCCATCGACGTCCGCGTGTTTCTGCGCGAGCCCGTCTGGCTGCTGGCTGCCGTCGTCGGCATTCTCGTCGGCAAGGCGATCGTGCTCATCATCCTGGGTCGCCTCTTCAGGCTCTCATGGCCGGCGGCAATCGAGATCGGCTTCCTGCTGGGCCCCGTCGGCGAATTCGCCTTCGTCAGCATCGGAATGGCCGCGGCCGGGGGCATGATCGAGCCCGGCGTGTCGGGCTTTGCGGTGGCCGTCACCGCCGTGACGATGGCGTTGACACCGCTTCTGGGCATGCTCGGGCGACGATTGGCCGCCAAGTT
Organism: Bradyrhizobium sp.; assembly: GCF_016462955.1. Taxonomy (GTDB): domain Bacteria; phylum Pseudomonadota; class Alphaproteobacteria; order Rhizobiales; family Xanthobacteraceae; genus Bradyrhizobium. The sequence goes on from NZ_JAEMSD010000455.1 coordinate 4,385, forward strand.
GAGCAGCGAACGCACACCAGATCCCGAACTCGCGGCTCGGCCGCCCGGCGACCGGGCACAAGCCATCGTCGTCGGCTATGGCCGTGTTGGCAAGGTGGTCTGCTCGCTGCTGACCGGCCATGGCCTGAATTACATCGCGGTCGATCACGAGGCCGTCGGCGTGGCGCGCGACCGCCGCGACGGTCACAAGGTCTATTTCGGCGATGCGACGGAGCCGGGCTTCCTCGAAGCTTGCGGCCTGATGCAAACGACCGGCGTGATCATCACCATCCAGTCGCGGCCGGCGATCGATGCGATCGTCGAGCGGATCCGGGCGGTGCGGCCGGATGTGCTGATCGTGTCGCGCGCGCGGGACGCCGATCATGCCCGCCACCTCTACGCGATCGGGGCAACCGATGCGGTGCCGGAAACCATCGAAGCGAGCCTGCAGCTCTCGGAAGCAGCGCTGGTCGGTCTCGGCGTTGCGGTCGGGCATGCGATCGCCTCGGTGCACGAGAAGCGGGACGAGTTCCGGCTGACGCTGCAGCAGGCCGCGCGGAGCGCGGGACAAGAGCAAGCTCGTCCGCTCGATCTCACGGGACGGCGGTCTCCGCGCTAGGCATGCGCCGGCGATTGTCGTCATCTGGCAAAACGGGCCGGCGCGAACTACATCATGCGCCATGACGAACGCCCCTCCGGCAACATCCCCGCTCGAAGAGTTCATCGGCCGGCACGAACGCCTGTTCGTGCTGACCGGCGCCGGCTGCAGCACCAACTCCGGGATTCCCGATTATCGCGACAGTCACGGCAACTGGAAACGGACCCCGCCGGTCAATTTCCAGGCGTTCATGTCGGACGAGCAGACGCGCCGGCGCTATTGGGCGCGCAGCCTGATCGGCTGGCGGCGGTTCGGCCAGGCGCGGCCGAACGATGCGCATCACGCGTTGGCCCGGCTCGAGGCGAACGGGCGGTGCGGGATGTTGCTGACTCAGAACGTCGACCGGCTGCATCAGTCGGCCGGCCACCGGCAGGTGATCGACCTGCATGGCCGGCTCGATCTGGTCCGCTGCATGGGCTGCGGGGCGAAGATGCCACGCGATGCGTTTCAGCACGAACTTGGCCGCGCCAATGCGCAGTGGCTGACGCTCGATGCCGCTGATGCGCCCGATGGCGACGCCGATCTGGAGCACGAGGATTTTTCG
>NZ_JAEMSD010000456.1 GCF_016462955.1 Bradyrhizobium sp.
GTTCTTGACCAGCAGGTAGTTGACCTTGACCGTCGGAATGTCTCCAGCGGCGAAGCCGACGACGACAAGCCGTCCGCACCAGGCCATCGTGCGCAGCGCCGCGCCCAGAAAATCGCCTCCGAGCGGATCGATCACCACGTCGACGCCTCTGTTCTCGGTCGCCGCGAGAACCTGAGCGCGCAGCTGCTCCCTCTGGCTCGGCAACGACAGATCGACGACGTGATCGGCGCCATTTTCCTTCACCAGCGCCGCTTCGTCCGCGCTGCGGACCGCAGCGACCGTCGTCGCTCCCATGGCCTTTGCAAGTTGTACGGCCGCCAGGCCTATGCCGCCAGCCGCGCCACCGACGAGCACATGTTCCCCTGGCTTCAGTTGAGCTCGATCGACAAGAGCGAGATAGGCCGTCTGATAGACCAACCCCATCGCCGCCGCCGCAACGAAGGACATTCCGTCGGGGAGCCCGAATGCCTGTTGTTCGGCCGCCAGCGCCTGCTCGGCGAAGCCACCATACTCCACGTGACAGAGCACGCGATCGCCACGAGCATAGCGAGTTACACCTTCGCCGACATCTAGAACGACGCCGGCGAAGTCCTTGCCGGGCGAGAAAGGCCGCTTGGGCAGCACCTGATATTTGCCGGCAATCACCAGCGTGTCCGGAAAATTGATTCCCGCGGCGCGGATACCCACGCGGATCTGTCCGTCTCCAGGAATGAGATCCGCGACGTCGCTGCACCGTAAACTGGACGGTGGACCATGCTCTAATACCTGAAAAGCTCGCATAAGGCTTGCCTACCCAGCCAATTGTTCGTCATTGTCCGCGCCCAGACGCGGTGAAGGCACTACGTTCGACCCGCGAAATTGCGGGCTTATCGGCACCGGAAGCGCCGGAATCGATCGACCGCCGGCCGAAATCTCTCGTGCGAGCAAGCCGCGGGCTTCGACATGAGGGTCAGCCACCGCATCCTTCAAACTGGCGACGATGGAGCAGCATACGTCCTTGCCCTCGAAGATGGCCCTCCAATCGGCCGCGGTTTTCGTCGCGACGATGCGGCCGACCGCGTCGATCGCCTCACGTGGGTTGGCATCCGACGCGCGCATCTCGGGCGGGAGGCCGATCGCCGAACAGAAGTTTTCCCAGAACTTGTCTTCGATGGGAGCAGCCGCAAGAAAACGATCGTCCGAAGTTCGATAGATTTGGTACCGAGGACTGCCACCGGTCACCAACGCGTCGCCACCGGCGGGCCATTGGTCGGCCGCAAAGCCATTGCCCAAGCCCCAGTACGCCAAGCTCAGCAGATTTTCTCCCATCGAAACGTCAAGATACGCGCCCTCGCCCGTCTTCTCGCGCCTGTGCAGCGCCAGCAGGATGTTCGTTACTGCCGGGTAGGCGCCGCCGGCGAGATCGGCGATCAGCACCGGCGGGATCACCGGCGCGCCGTTCGCGCCCGCGCTCAGGCCGAGGATACCCGACTCGGCGAGATAATTGAGGTCGTGTGCCGCCATCATCGCCTTCGGACCGGTTTGCCCCCATCCGCTGATCGCGCAATAGATCAGATGCGGATTGATGGTCTTGAGCGCTTCGTACCCCAAGCCCAGGCGGTCCATCACCCCGGGGCGAAACTGCTCGATCAAGACGTCAGCCTCGGCGACGAGCGGACGCAAGCGTTCGAGCGCGTCGGGGGCCTTGAGATCGATAGCGACGCTGCGCTTACCCGCGTTGAGCAATGCGAAGTTGACGCTGTCGTCGCCGAACTTCGGCAGGTAGCTCCGCATCTCGTCTCCGCGACCGGGTCGTTCGATCTTTACGACATGCGCACCCGCCTCGGCCAAGATCAGGCTCGCGAACGGACCCGGAAGCAACGTGCTGAAATCGACAACTCGGATACCTTCGAGGGGACGCATGTTGTTAAGGTTCCCTGCTTGAAACCGATCACGCCGTGCGCGCAGCGACCGTGGCCCGGATGGGCTGGGGCTGCAGTTGATTGCGCTGTACTTGGAGAATTAGCTCGCGCTTCATAATCTTTCCGCTCGCGGTCAACGGAAACTCTTCGACCCGCAGGAAGTATTCCGGCATGTCGTATTTCGAGAGACCTTCACGACGGAAGTGATCCATCAGATCCTTCGGTTCAACCAGACCTGATACTGCGATGCAAACGCGCTCGCCCAAACGATCGTCCGGAACAGGGAAGGCGGCAACGCGACCCACGGCCGGATGGCGGAGAGCAATCGCCTCTATGTGCGACGGATAGATGTTGTGGCCGCCCCGGATGATCAGGTCCTTCAGTCTCCCTTCGATCCGGAGGTTGCCGCTGGCGTCCATGACGCCAAGATCGCCGGACAAGAACCAGCCGCTGCTGTTGAAACTACCTTCCGTCACGGTCTGGTTGCCAAGATAACCCAGCATGAGCGCGGCACCTCGGCCGCCGATGTGCCCTAGCTCGCCAGGTCGCACTTCCTTATCGGGGTCGGCCGGATCGAACAACTTCACCTCGTACGATTTGCCGCCACGCCCACAGGTATTCACGATGATCTCCGCGGAGTCGCCGGGATGGGTGTACTGATGCGAGGAGCTTTCGGTCATGCCGTAAACATTCTGCGGTGTGATGCCCTGGCTAACGAATGCGGCTGCCACACTCGGCGGAATGGGAGCGCCGGCCATGTAGAAGGTTTTGACGGAGCCGAGTCTCTCGAGGCCGGCCTCCCGCTGTTCGGCGAGAATGTCCATCGCGTGCGTGGGCACGCCGAGGATATAATCGGCGCGTGTCGTCTCGATCCAATCGAGGCGGCTCATGCCGGGCGGCGGATCGGCGGTCACGAACCGTCCGCCAGCCAACAGCCACTGCGCCACCCCTACCCACGCGATGTGGTGCGACAGAGGCGAGAGGGAAAGCAGCACCGTACCGGGGCCTCGTTTCCAATCCTCGACCAGGTCCCGCGCGTTCGCGAGCAGGGTATTGTCCGAGTGCATGACGCATTTCGGTGCGCCGGTCGTCCCGGACGTGAACGCAAGGTACGACACTTTGTCGGGATCGGTGCACGGCGGAGTATTGTTGCTCGCCGGCGCGGGAAAGGTTTCGGGCGTGTAGACGACCTTCAGGCTGCTAATTCGGACGAGAACGGAATCGAAATCCGCCGTAGCGCGATCGGTCCCCCAACCATCTTCAGTCAGAAGCGCTCTCGCCGAAAGCGTCCTGATCAATTCACCTACTTCCGCACAAGTGTAGGTCTTGTGAACAGACGGATTGCAGGCAATGCCTTCGCGAGCGCAAGCCAGGAACGTGACGATGGCCTCGGCGCGGTTCGAGAGCCAGATCATCACCCGGTCGCCTCCGACCAGGCCATATTCGCGCAGGTTGACGGCGACCCCATCGGTCCAATTCTTGAGTTCGCTCCACGTCAGCGTTCGGCGCGCGTCCTGCAACGCGGCAGAATTGGGTCGCTCGGCTGCATGATGGCTCAGCAGGTCGTAAAAGGTGTCCTGGCGCCATGCGCCGGAGCCGTAGAAGCACTTTGCGTCTGCAGGGCGATGGAGGGTCAGGTACGGTTTCATCCCAATCTCGCTAAGCGGCGTTCGTTGAACGAATTTGGAGGTGGCTGACCAATTCATCAGCAACACCTGTGCCATCCCGACACCTCTAGTGCCGGGATGGCGAAGGGCATGTTTTCTCGATTGTCTTGGGAATGATCTTCAGGCGATACCCCCAGCGCAGGCCTGCGACTCCCGCAACCGTCCTCGTCGTATCCACGTTGTCCTCGGCGAAGACACATCGGAATGCTGCCCGCACACACAGCCGTCGGCAGCCGCTTCCTCGGTCTATTTCTTGATGAGCGGGCATTCGCTTTCGGACAGCGGTCGATAGGCCTCGTCTGCCGGGATGGTCGCTACGACCTTCATGAGATCCCACTCGCTCTTGGATTCGGATGGTTTCTTAGCCTGAAGCAGGTACATGTCGCGCATCATCCGCCCATCGTCGCGGATGCTGCCGTGCTTGGTCATGAAATCTTCCACCGGGAGCTTTTTCATCGCGGCCACAACCGCCTTGGCGTCATCAGTGCCGGCCTCCCTCACTCCCTTAAGATAATGGAGCGCAGCGCTGTAAATTCCAGCCTGAAAGGATGTCGGAGGCTTGCCGTGACGTTCCGCGAACCGCTTGGAGAACGCTCGCGTCTCTTCGTTTTGGTCCCAATAGAAAGCTTCGGTGAACAACAGACCCTGGGCCGCTTCCAACCCTAGCGAGTGGATGTCGGTCAACAGAACCAGCATGCCGGCCATCTTCTGCCCGCCAGCGATGATCCCGAAATCCGCCGCGCCCTTGATCGCGTTGATCGTATCGGATCCCGCATTGGCTAGGCCGATCACCTGGGCCTTCGAGGACTGAGCTTGCAGGAGAAATGAAGAAAAATCAGATGAGTTCAACGGAACGCGCACCGCGCCGAGCACCTTGCCTCCTTTCTTCTTGACGACCGCCGCCGTATCGGCCTCCAACGCATGTCCGAAGGCATAATCTGCCGTGAGGAAAAACCAGCTATCCCCGCCTCCGTTCGCTATGACCGCGTTGGCCGTGCCGTTCGCCAAAGCATAGGTGTCATAAACCCAATGCATTCCGAGCGGGGAGCACGATTTCCCCGTGAGAGCGGTCGACCCTGCCGACGTGGTAATCGAAATCTTCTTTTTCTCTTGCGTGATGCCTTGGACCGCGAGGGCAACCGCCGAATTGCCCAGCCCCATGATCACGTCTACATTCTCCACGTCGTACCAACGTCTGGCGATCGCAAGGCCCACATCCGCCTTGTTCTGAAGGTCGGCGGACACGACATCAATCGGCTTTCCGTTCACCTGACCACCGAAGTCTTCGACCGCCATCTTGACCGCCACGACGTCGCCCGGTCCCTGAATGTCCGCGTACGGGCCCGACATATCGTCCATCACGCCGATCTTGACGACACCGTCGGAAATCTGAGCGTGCGCCGGCGATGCCAAACAGAGGACTAGACTGGTCACCAGGACACAGATGCGACGTCTATTCATTCCATCCTCATTCTAGCTCGATATTCCACCCTACCTTTAGCAAAGAGAATGCCAGCGCCGGGAGGCCCAAGATTTTGAAGTCGCGGGGTGGCCAGCCTAACGAAAAGTGACCGCGCGAAGGACAAATGTCTTCTAAGACAACACTCAGAGACTGTCGGCCGGGTGAGGAAATATCGCGGGGTTGCCCCACCAATGCGTGCGGTAAGCCCTCTCACGCTCAGGATATGGATCGAAAGAGCCAGGTTCGCACAACTTGCGATCCCGGCAAGTCTAGCTCCAGCGGTTGGCTCTATTGTTGCCGGCGCAAGTCCTCCGGGAATGTCCGAAATTCTGTGTAAGCGATTTCTGTGAAGGTTGAAGTTGGTGTTTAAGGCATTGAAGATTGGCATCAACCGCATGGCGGACAATTCTGCTTGGCCGGACCGAGCGGTCAAGCCGCGCAGCGGCGCGCCGCAGGAGCTTGACGGCCAAGGTTCGGACCAAGCGATCATCGTCGGCGCCGTGATGTCGATTGTGCTCA
>NZ_JAEMSD010000059.1 GCF_016462955.1 Bradyrhizobium sp.
CGCGGATGCTGCCGGTCGAGCGCCGCGACGAGCTTGCCGGCGTATAGATCGGCGAACGAAACGACTTTCGTCTGTGCGAAGCCGAACGTTTCTTCGACGCTTGGCGACACGTCCCGCAGCTCTGGCTCGAAGACGCTGCCCCTGATCACCGGCGTGACCTCGATCTTGATCTGAGCATCACCTTTCTGGACGGTCAACTTGGTGACGATCTTTTCACGGGCGTTGACGACTTTCGTCACCCGCGCGCCCGGCAACCCTTTCCTGATGGCCGCCGCCATGCGCTTCATCGCCGCATCGATCGCGGCAAGAGATTCGGGGCGCGGAGCCACCGGCAGATATGTCAGGTCGATATCGACCGACAGGCGCGGCATGTCGCGGTGGAAGAGATTGATGGCAGTGCCGCCCTTGAGCGCAAAATCGGGCTCCGCCGCGACGAACGGGATCGTCTCGATCAACAAGGCGACTTGATGCCGATATTTTTCAGATAGGGGCATTGAGGTCGTCTGGGATGGTTATGAGGTATTTGGTGTCGAGTTTGCCGCCCTTGACGAGCATGCGCTTTCCCGTGCCGAGATTGACTTTCGACGTGTCGATCTGTTTGAGCCAGGCGTGTTGATGTCGCTCTGCGAACCAGAAGAACAGTCGTTTGACCTTGATGCTTTTGCAGTCGTTCAGAAGCGTTTGCAGCCGCCGGGGACTTAGGCTCCTCAATCCTTCCGCCAATGCATCGACTTGGTGGAAGCTTTCGTGGCGGGGCAATTCGTCGAGCAGTTCGAGGAACGCACGTTCGGGCGTTGATACCGTGAGTGGCCAGTCGGATGGTCCCGGTATTTCCCGCGTCGTCCCCGACTTTGATGCGGGCAGGCTCCCGTGCGTTGTGAATAGACTTTGCGTGCGGTGAACGCGGAATTTCTGTTTGAGCGGTAGCTTGCCGAGCCAGCCGGCAGCAGGTCGCGTTCCATATAGATGGATGGTCGAAGGACCCGTCTGGCTCAGGTAATGACCGAAACCTTGCGCTTCGATGGCGGTACGTCCGCCAACGACGAGATCGGAGCCGAGCAGTCGCTGCAGTGAAACGACGACGCCCTGCCAGGAGAGTTCGCCGAGCGGGCGCTTGAAGGTTCCCCGCGCCGGCTGAACCAGCCAGCCGGCCGATACGTATTGGCTGCGCAGGCTGGTGGAATATCCGTGCCGTTCCATCCAGGCGGCATCGACCAAAAGTCCCTGCGGGAGGGTCCTTTCGAGCTTGTTTAGCTTTCGGTTCGTTTGCTCAGTCATGCTAAGTAAATTAGCATTTCTTCAAACCACATGCGAGGTTTAAAATCCAGCAATTTTCCGCAGCCAAACTAAGCAAAATCATCATAACACAAACTTACCTCAGGATTCAGAATTGACATCTTGTTCCCCTTTTGTTCTATTCTACTCTGCTGCGAGGCTGCTCGCGTAGGCGTTCGGGTAGATCGACACGTCGGTGGAAAACCCGCCGGCCAAGTCGAAATCGACTACGCGTATGTGGACATTAAGCCGAGCGACATCGCAATCGCGCGCAGATCATGTTGAATCCGGTTGCAACGGATGATGGGAAATTCATGAGTTTCAAAGCAACCGGCGCTTCGCACGAGGCGATCCTGCAATGCCCAAACTGCAATCACGAGATCCGGCTGACGGAGTCGTTGGCCGCTCCCCTCCTCGCTGAAACCCGTCAGCGTTTTCAACAGCAGCTGGCCAGCAAAGATGCAGAGATGGAGCGTAAGACAGAGGCCCTGCGGCTGGAACGCGAGCAAATCGCTAAGGACCGCGAGCAAATCGAGGACCACGTTGCGAAGCGATTGACCGCCGAACGTGCCCAGCTGGTCGCGGCCGAAAGCAAGAAGGCGCGAGAGGCGGCCGCGACCGAGCTGCAGGCGAAGGAAGCGGAAGCCGCGGAGCTGCGAGCCAACCTGCTTACCAACAACGCAAAGCTTGCTGAGGCCCAAAAGCAGCAGGCCGAACTGATGCGACAGCAGCGCGCACTCGAAGAGGAAAAGCGCGAACTGGACCTGACGATAGAGAAGCGCGTGCAGGCCTCAATCAGCGAAATCCAGATCAAGGCCAGGCAGGAAGCCGACGAGGCTGCGCGCTTACGCGTTGCCGAGAAGGACCAGACCATCGAATCGATGTCTCGAACGATCGAGGAGCTCAAGCGCAAGGCCGAGCAGGGATCACAGCAATCCCAAGGGGAAGTACTTGAGCTCGAGCTCGAAGAGCTTCTGCGTGGACGTTTTCCGACCGATTCGATTGAGCCGGTTGGAAAAGGTGAGCTCGGGGCGGACGTTATTCAACAGGTGAATGGTGCCATTGGCCAGTCTGCCGGCATCATCCTTTGGGAAACCAAGCGCACCAAGGCATGGAGTGACGGGTGGCTCGCTAAATTGCGTGGTGACCAGCGTCGTTCCGGCGCCGATATCGCTCTGATCATCTCCCATGCGCTGCCGAAACATATCGAGCAGTTTGACTTGGTCGACGGTGTATGGGTGGCTCATCCGCGTTGCGCATTGCCGGTCGCCGTGGCACTCCGCCAAGGTCTGATCGATGTGAGCAGCTCGCGCCTCGTCCAGCAGGGTCAGCAGACCAAAATGGAGCAGGTCTATCACTACCTGACAGGCATGAAGTTTCGGCAGCGGGTAGAAGCTGTCGTTGAGAAGTTCAACGACATGCGCGAGGACCTCGACAAGGAGCGCAAGTTCATGGGACGGCAATGGGCCAAGCGGGAAACCCAAATCCTGGCCGTCATCGATTCGACTGTGGGCATGGTCGGCGATCTGCAGGCAATTGCTGGTACGGCCATGCCGGAGATTCCCAGCCTAGATGCTCCGCTGTTGGAGAACGCAGTCGAGGCCGAACGGAAAATTGGGTGATCCGTCCCCTACCCTCTTTGCGCTGCATCCAGCGATTGGGCTCGATCGCCTTTGATGGCGAATACTAAAGCGGAAAACGATCAGCTATTGCGACGATAGATAAAGGTGAGCAGCTTCAAACGGTCGTTCTCTGGCTTCCGGACGCTGCAAGTCGATCTTTCCGCCTGATGCCTTGCGTCGGCCCAAGGTGATACCGTGAAGGACAAACTGCACTCAGTCGTGCAGTGGATTCTGCGCGTGCCTTAGTACCGAAGATCTTCTCGGCTTTCACGTGTTTGAGCGAAAAATCAAAGCCGTGCCGTTTTTGGTGCTTCGTACGAATAGCCTGGCCCGTGACGACGACGATAGAGATGAACGGTCGTGGTCGATTGCGCGAGGTAGTGGGCGTACCCCTGCAATTCGAGTGCGGTGCGTCCACCTACGACGAGCGGCGAATAATTGAGGATGGTCTGAAGCGATATGACGACCTGCTGCCAGCTCAAAGCTCCGCGGGGCCGGCGAAACACACTGCGCGCGGGTTGTTCGAGCCAGCCGGACTTGACGTAGAGATGCTGAAGTTGGGTCGAATATCGGCTGCGCCATCGCGGCCGGTCGGGAGAATTCGAGAGCAGCAGGCCTGAGCCACCCGTCAAGGAGGCTCCGCGTGCAACGTCGCGTGGATGCCTTGACGGGTCGCGCTGCTGACCTATTCACCCCGACCTTACCGGCCGGGTGGTGCGGACTTTTCAACGCGACTAAGCTCGGCGATGACCCGCAGTGAAAGGATCGCGATGCAGCCTCTCGGACCTGAACAGACCTTTATCGTAGGCGAGATATGGACGCTGGCCTGGGCGGCATCGGTTCAACGCGCGAACCTCTACGTCGCGGGATCTAAGCAGACGCAGGAGTTTCGAGCCAAGATAAAGGATTTCGTCGGGCGCGACTTGCTGCCACACTACGAAAGCCCTTGTACCGAGTCACAGCACTACCAGAACATTGCTCTCCTGGTTGAATTTGGGACGCGCGCCATTCCCGATATTCTGCGCGATGGCAACTACAGGTATGGCGTGGCGCAGAAGCTGCTCAACCTCGCTCTCAAATACTATTGGTGCCTGGGCCACATCCCCGCGCCACCGCACTGCCCGGTCGACCGGATAATCATTGAAAAGACGCCCCTTCGCGGACGCGTGAACTGGACCGAGATCAAGGATGAGGCTCAGTACCGCGAAGTAATCGAAGCGATCAGACAAATTGCAGGCAGCGAAAGCCTGGCCAGATGGGAGTTGCTCAACTACAGCCGCCGGTAGGAGCGCGACGAAAGAGTGAGGCCCATCATCTGCAGCGATATTGGCTTGTCCAAGCAGGTTGTGAGATAAGGCACAATACAACTTAGGAAGCCGATCGTGTCAACGGACAGAATCCAGACCACACTTGCCGATAGAGCTCTGGCACTCGCTGCCAATGTCGCTGTCTTCTACATTGGCCTGTACGCCGCATCGGGAAATCTCCTCCCAACCGGCGGGCTCGAAAGCGTCTGGTTCCTAAGCGGTCTTGCACTGTGGTTTCTGGCGCTGCTTTCGGCGCCCTGGTTTGTCCCGCCAAAGGACGCTCTCGCCAATGCCATTGGCGCCATGGCAATACTGATCACGGCCGATCTCGGTGCGACCGGCTCTCTCAAGCCGCATCTGGAGGTCATGCGCTGGACCGCGGTGGTCTACTGCTTGGCCTCGATGGCGGGAGCAATGGTCGCCCTGTTCATTCACGACAAGAACAAGCGATCACCCGTCGGAAGGTTCTTCTTTCGGGTAACTGATGCTTTCGGCCAGGGCGAGCTGCTCTACACGCCCCCGGCGCTGATCAGCATCATCGGCGCCTATCAGAGCAGCCTGACCACGATCGGCTGGCTCACGATGCTGTGGACGTTGATCGCTATCGGCAGGCCCTTTGAGCGGCTGATCGCCGCCTGGAAGCACTGGCAGGCGGAGAAGGCGAGGGTCATCTCCTCCCCGACGGTGGGAATCATCGAACGCATCGACCACCCCAACATCGTGAGGGTCAGGCTGTCGCGGCACAGTTCTTGGCAGCCGGGAATGCTGCACACGGCGGCCATGTCAAATGGTGATCAGCACTACGTCATGGCCCTGTTCGCCCAGGTGCAGGGACTGGAAGTGATGGGGACCGGTCTCTGCGTGGCTGAGCTGCAGGACAGGATCGTCCTTGCCGAAGGAGACGTCATCCAGTCGCATTCTCCCGAGAAGGCAGCGGAGTTCATCGAAAACCTGAGCGGTACGGCCGGGTCCGTGCTGGTCGGTTTCACTGTCGAGAACTCGAACATCGGCATTTTACGCTTCGAGGTTTCGGCCGCCTCCGAGCTGGCTGAAGGCCAGGTCGTTTTTGTCCGCGTGAACGGCGCGGACGTCTTCTACCAGATCCTCGACGCCCAGACGGCGGAAGAGAGCTTCGACCAGAACCCGCGCGGCACGCACATCGTCAACGCCGTACAACTTGGCTGCTATTCACCGGCGGAAGGCTTCACCAAGTATGGCTGGCTTTCGACCATGAACACGCCAGTGTTCTGGGCGAAGGAGCGCATATTCCCCGCTCCTGTGGTCAAGCAGGGCGAGTTTCCGATTGGCGTCGTGCCGTCGACCAACATCGGCGTGATGGCCAATATCGACGACCTGGTTCAGTTTCACACGGCCGTTCTCGGTGTCACCGGCACGGGCAAGACCGAACTGGCACTTGATATCGTCCGCGAAGCCGCCAAGAACGACTTCAGGGTTTTCTGTGTGGATTTTACGGGAGAGTACAAGGCCCGGCTCGCCGAGCTGAAGCCCATTTTTCCAGCGCCGACGCAGAAAGAGACGGACGACCTTGAACAGAAGCTGTTCGCTGTCGAAACGACGCCCTACGGCGCACCCGCGGAGAAAGCTGCCCTGAAGGCCGCGCTCACCCAGATCAAGGGCGGCGTCGACAAGCAGATCAACGACTTTCTGGTCGGCAATGATCCGCTGGCGATTCTGGAGCTGACCGAAATATCGAATACCAAGGCAACGTTGAGGATCACCGAGCTATACCTGTCGACGATCATGGCCTGGGCCCGGGCCAACCGACAGGCGCGCAAGGTTCTCATCGTCCTCGAAGAAGCCCACACCATCATCCCGGAAACATTCAGCTCGGGCTTTGACAGCGAAACGCAGTGGGTTGTCAGCCGGATCGGGCAAATCGCATTGCAAGGCCGGAAGTATGGCGTGGGTCTTCTGGTCATCAGCCAGCGGACCGCGCTGGTGAGCAAGACGATTCTTTCCCAGTGCAACACCTTCCTGACACATAGCCTGATCGACCAGACCAGTCTTACTTTCCTTGAAAGCGTCTACAGCTCGCAACACGTCCGCTCGATACCAAATCTCGGCCGCTTCCAGTTCCTGGCAGCTGGCAAAGCAATCAAGGCGGAGCGTCCGATCCTTCTTGGTCGGCCGTTCGACCAGACCAAGAAGGATGCAAGCGACGCCTTGCGCAAGCCAGCGCCGACGCCACCACCAGCGGCCGCTGCCGCCGAAGGCTGAAGTTGGACGCCCGCAATTCTCGAAAGCGCGCCAAAAACCTGCAAACCATGCCACCCCGCGCAGTTGAACGGAGCCCAACTGCGGATCAGGTGAGTGCGGGCTCCCTTAGCTCTGACACAAGTTTTCGCGCGGCCTGAACAAGGCCTGGCGGGTTCTCTTGTGTGATGTTCCAGATCAGGTCGGGATCGACATCCCGATATTCGTGCCGCAGGAAGTTGCCAAGGGTTTCAATCTTGCGCCATGCAATATCCGGCGCGGCTTCTTTCAGCTCGGCGGACAGGGTCTTGGTGGCCTCCGAGATGATGAGCAATCCATGCTCCACGGCCCGCTGCAGCACCCAAGAATCCTGAAAGCTCAAGCTCGATATCCCAACAAGCGCGCGGCTTATGGCCTCGGCTTCATCGATAATGTGCAAAAGACGGATAACGGGCGTTTTGCTGGGCGCCATCAGAAAACGCGGATGGCCTCGCGTTCAACATCTTCCCGGATGAACTTCGATAGCCCGTTCCTGGCGCCGTAATCGACATTGACGGGCAACGCCGCACTCAGAACGTCGTAGGCGCCCATAAAGGCCTCGAGATCCAGCTCGGTGCCGGGAGCCCGATCGATAAACACGTCGACGTCGGAATCGGGGCTTGCTTCGTTTCTCGCGTAGGAACCGAAAAGATAGAGCCCCGCAACGCCAAAGGCCCGCAATTGCGGTTCAACCGCCTTTAGCCGCGAAATCACCTCTGCTGATTGTATACCTACTCTATCACGGCTTTATGCCGTCAGGCACGAGCGGTTTTTGACACCACTCTCAGCATCGCAAGATCGCAAATGCGATTTTACGACGCTAAAGACGACACGCGACACACGATCTAGTAAGCTGCCAAATCAGTTTCTCCTCAGCGGCGCGGAGCAAAAACGGTGTTAAATTTCGATCCTTCCTGGCGCTTTAGGTCTCCTGGCAAAATCTCCAAGGGCGTGATCGATGAATTCGCCGTCTTGATCAAGCGCGTTGCGGGCCAATACGGCCAGCGTCAACCGATTATCGAGCACTACAAGCGCTATTTCGCGGATGCGGCGGGCCGCCCCGCGCACCAGAGCTCTTCACTGAGCTGGGCTGAAAGCGATCTCGACGATTACATGCGTGAGGCCGGTGACAACGCGCCGATGTTCATCGAAGCGTTCTTCGACGCTGGCCAGGCCATCAAGAACCAGAACCCGGAGCTGGTCGTGCCTGATACGGCGATGATCAACTATGTACTGGGCACGCACGAGGCCGGCTTCGAACTGAACCCGCCCCAGCTGATCGCTCGCAATGCCCCCTCGCCGGTCGCGATGGAGATTCTGCCGCCATCGCTGGACGCGCAGGCGCTCGATAAAATCCAGCAGTCCACGAAGCAGGCCGAGGAATATCTAACGGCCGGGAAGAACCGCGCGGCCGTACAAGAGATCCTTTGGCTGCTGGAGACGGTGTCGACCGCGTTTCAGGGCATTCCCGTTGGTGATGGCACGATCCAGGGGAAGTATTTCAACAAGATCGCGGATGAGCTGCGTACGCACCGCAAGGGCCAGGTCGCAGAGCAGGCCATTGGCTGGATGAAAACCCTTCACGGCTATCTTTCCTCGCCAACGGGCGGTGGCGTCCGGCATGGGGCAACGCTGTCTGCCGACTCTGAGCTTTCGGCCCATGAGGCCCGTCTGTTCTGCAACCTGATCCGCAGCTACCTGCACTTCCTCCTGGATGAGTACGACAGCCTGAGGGGTCCGCGCTAGGCGAGCTTCATCCGGCGCGGAATGTAGAGTTGGGTGAGTTCGCGATCGGCCGGCATAATGGCGAGGTAGCCAACCGTCATCTCCCACGACGGCTTGTCGCCCCAGTCGGCACCCCGAAACTTGCGATCGCGGGTGGCCGAATAGACGCTGGCCCCCAGCTCGCGCAGCTCCTGCAGGATTCCATCGAGGTCCTTCGCGAAGCCGAGGCGGCTGGAAACCGGAAAATCATCCACATCCATCAGATCCTGGACATAGTCGCAGAAGCTGGCGGCGAGCTGCTTGGTCTCGTCGGTCAGAGCCGGGTCGATCGTGAACGACACCGCGTTGACGACGTCGGCAAAGTGGGCCGCTGCGTCGCCGGTGACCACCGCCTGCGCGTCGAGCCGCACATGGTCAGGGTGCTGGTCATCAAGGTCCTGCTGCTGCTGGGCCTGGAGGCTGTCGAAAAACTTGAGCACGTTTTCGATGAACTTGGGATCATCGAAGATGTCCGGGTTGGTGTAGCCGAGCGCCTTGGCGATAAGGCGCCGCGAGGTCACGTTGATGGGCTGGCCGGCCTCAAAGCGCTGGACCGTCCTGATGTTGACGGATGAGTTGGCAGCCAGTGCCTCCTGCGACAGATGCTGCGCTTCGCGGACGCAGCGGGCCCAGAAGCCGAGCGTCTTGGGGTCAAGCAGAGTGGTGTTCATGTCGTCCTCCTATGACCGGAACCATAGGCCGGGCTGACGGGGCGGAACACGTCAGAATGCCGACAGTACGCCGGAGAGGTCGCATTCCGAGCAGAATACGCGGCTAACGCCAGCGCGACTGTTGGTCTCTGAAGCGTTGCGCCGATGTCCGGTCGTCGTCCACCTCTTCGGCCTCCTCGACCTCGAGCCAGAGCATCAAAAGCGCGAACCCATCTTGCTGAGGATAAACCTGCTCAAACAGCTCAGCGCGCTGCCCCGGCTTTAGCTCCACCCAGTGCTCTGGAATGATGGATGACAACTCGCTGGCGACCCGCTGGCGCAGATCTTTCCGATGAAAGCTGGAAGCACGTGGGACGGGCTTGCCATAGGGCACGGAAATCCACGGGAACGTAGATCCCTTGTGGGCACGTCGGACGATGCCGTCCTTGACGACGACGATGGCCAGCTGCTCGGGATGATAACGGGCATAGGCGCGGGCGGCGGCTTCCTTGCTGACGTCGAAGTGTTTCGCGACCAGCGGAATGTGCGCAAGGGTCGGATCGCCCCTCGGGA
Source organism: Bradyrhizobium sp. (assembly GCF_016462955.1). Classification (GTDB taxonomy): domain Bacteria; phylum Pseudomonadota; class Alphaproteobacteria; order Rhizobiales; family Xanthobacteraceae; genus Bradyrhizobium. The sequence goes on from NZ_JAEMSD010000059.1 coordinate 9,445, forward strand.
TGAACTTCTGCAAGGCTGGCTTCGGGATCAACAGCAAACCAGCAAACTCGTTCGCTTCGGCTTCCATGCGCGCGTAGCGGTCGCCTTGCTCCGTCGACCATTTGGCCATGTCGGCGCGCGAGCAAAGGAATTTGCCAGCCTCGACAGGCTGGTGAGACACGATCAGGAAATGCCCCAGCTCATGCCCGATGGTGAACCTGCGGCGGCCGGACGGCGCCGCGCGGTTGACCAAGATGAAGCCGGTCGAGCGAGCATCATCGGTGACGAGGCCGCCTTCAAAGCCTTCGGTCTCAAGCGGCGCGATCCGCTCGATATCCAGTTGCCGGGCCAACTCTTCGATCGGCACCGGTATCGGCAGATCACGTTCGACGGACAGAATCTTGGTGACGAGCCCCATCGGCGAGCCCGTGTCAGCCAGGTCCATCCGCGAGATCTTCATGGCTACCCCTTGGGCTTCCTGTTCTTCAGGTGGTCCATCATGGCTTGAATGGCCTGGCGGTCGGCAGAACTCAGCTCATTCAATTCCCGGTACATGGCCACGACCTGCGGGTCGGCATCCTCGCCCGCAGGATTCTCGCCGATCAGCTCGGCGACGCTAACGTCGAAGCACTTTGCCAGCTTGGTCAGAAGCTCGATGGATGGATTGCTGCTTTTGCCGGTCTCCAGGTCCCATATGTGCGCCTTGGATGCTCCCACATCATCCGCAACATCTTGAAGCGACTTCTTTTTTTTGAGTCGCAATTCTTTGATTTTTGAAGCCAGCGCCATCGAAACCTCTCGTGAATCGGAACGGCGCGGCTTGAAACCGCGCCGCTTATCTGACGATTTTGTACCACAGCCATTGACGGGTCGCAAACCGTACAGATATAATTGTACAGAATCGTCGACATGGGTCGAGGATCGAAAGGAGAGACTTATGTCGACATCAACTAAAGGCGGCGGTCCCTACCGCAGCGCAACCACGGGTCAGTACGTGACGCCGAAGTATGGACGCAGCCACCCGAGCACCACGGTTCACGAGGCGCCGGGCAAGCACGGGTCGAGCGGGCCGCACTATCGCAGCTCAATTTCGGGCCGCTACGTCACGACCAAGCACGGCCAGTCCCACCCCAACACGACCGTGAAGGACAAGTAGCCATGAACTTCATTCACAACGACCTGGGCTACCTGAACGGTGGGGAAGTGGTCGAGGTCAGCCTCGACCATGCCGCCAACGTGCGGCTGATGGATGCCGGTAATTTCCAGAGTTACCGGCAGGGCCGGCAGCATCGCTACTTCGGCGGCGAGGCCCGGCAATCGCCGGTGAGGCTGCAGGTGCCGCAGTCAGGCCATTGGCATGTGGCCATCGACCTGGGCGGCCGGGCCGGCACGGTCCGGGCCGGCGTCAGGGTGCTCTCTTAAGAACGGTCCATCGATGAATGCGCTCGAATTGCGTGGCCTCGTCAACCCCCAAGGCTGGCGGATGATGTCCGAGCAGGACTACCTCACCGCCATTCTGGTGCGCGAACAGGTCGGCGGCGGCCTGGCATCGCCGGCATTGTTCGTGCCTGGCGTGATCAGACCGGTCATCGAAAAATGGGCCGGCCGTTATCTGCTCGACATTGCGCCGAGCGGCTCTTACGCGAAGGGCACGGCCAACCGGAGCGGCACGGACCTCGATCTCTTCATCTCGCTTTCGCCGGACACGGTGGAAACTCTGTCAGATATCCACAAGACGCTGGCCGCGACGCTGAAGGCGACCGGCTATCAGCCACACCCGCAGAACGTCTCGATCGGCATCAAGGTCAACGGCTACGCCGTGGATCTCGTCCCGGGCAAGCGGCAGAACTGGTTGTTCAACGACCACAGCCTGTACAAGCGGCGCGGCGATACCTGGACCAAGACCGACATCTCGCAGCACATTGCGAAGGTAAAGGGCTCGGGACGCCAGGCGGAGATCCGGCTCATCAAGCTTTGGCGAAGCCAGAAGGGCTTGGAGTTTCCGTCGTTCTACCTTGAGCTCGCGGTCATCAAGGCGCTTGAGACCGCCTGGTTGTCGCCGCTGGCCGACAATATGCGAACGGTGTTCGCCTATCTGCGCGACAACATCGCCACGGCAAGGTTTGTCGACCCCTCCAACACCAACAACATCGTCTCGGACGATCTTACGGTCGCCGAGAAGCAGGCCATCAAGAAGGCGGCCACGGCGGCGCTCGCAGCGCCCTACTGGCGGGATATCGTCGTATGAGCGGCTGGTCGCTTGAAAAGCTCCTGGCCGGCCTTCACGGGGAGATTTCGCTGCGGCTTCAGCGCAGCCGTTCCGCGCTTGGCCATCCCGTCGCCAAGGGCGATGCGACCGAGGGAATCTGGATCGAGCTGCTGCAAAATTATCTGCCGGAGCGCTACCGCGCCAACCGAGCTTTCGTCATCGACAGCACCGATACGACCAGCCAGCAGATCGATATCGTCATCTACGACCGCCAGTACACGCCGCTCATCTTCAAACAGGACGGGACGTTGGTGATCCCGGCCGAGAGCGTATACGCCGTCTTCGAGGCCAAGCAGTCCATTGATGCCGAACAGGTCAACTACGCGGCGAAGAAAATCGCGAGCGTCCGGGCCCTGCACCGGACCAGCATGCCGATACCTTCGGCCGGCGGCCTGCAACCGGCCAAGACACCCGGAGACATTCTTGGCGGCCTGCTCACATTCGACAGCGAGTGGAATCCTCCTATGGGTGATCCGCTTCTGAAGGCGCTCGGCTCTGCCGACGCCGTTGCCCCCCTGGATCTCGGGTGTGTGGCGGCGCACGGCATTTTCATGAAGCAGGATGGCGATCACGTCGTCGAACCTGATAAACGCGCGGCAACGGCATTTCTGCTGGAGCTGATCGCAAGGCTGCAGACAATGGCGACCGTGCCGATGATCGATGTGCGCGCGTACGCAAAATTCTTGAAGGGGTGAGGCGATCGGCCTTGACGCGAAACTGGGTTATTCCTCGCTGCCCAACCTCTTCACGGCCGACACAACCTGAAAGGCGAAATCGGTCATGAAGATACAGTTAAGCGAGTGCCAGAAGGAGTTGTAAACGATCAGGCCATGAATGGCGGCATGTCACGGCTAGCCAGGCCCACCTGGGCCAACCGCACTTTCGCCGGAGTCATCTTGAACTTGCGCCCCCCTTTCCGGCCGCGCGCCCGGGCTGACGCCAGCCCCGCTCGGGTGCGCTCGGAGATCAGCTCGCTCTCGAACTCGGCCAGCGCGGCGAATATCCCGAACACCAGCTTGCCGCTGGCCGTGGTCGTGTCGATCGACGAACCGTGGCCGGTCAGCACCTTGAACCCGACACCACGTTCGACCAGGTCGTGGACAGTATTGACGAGATGGCGCAGATCCCGGCCAAGCCGATCAAGCTTCCAAACAACGAGGATGTCGCCCTCGCGCACGGCCTTCAGGCAAGCCGCAAGGGGCGGTCATCACGGCGGCCCGAGGCCAGGTCTTCGTAGAGATGATTGGCTTTGATGCCGGCAGCGAGCAAGGCATCCCTCTGCAAGTCCAAAGTTTGAGAGCCATCCGCTTTGGATACCCTCATGTAGCCGAGTTGCATCTTCCTCCTGTCACTCAAACGTTCGGTTGCGTGACAGTCCCCCCGAAATACCGCAGCGGATACAAATCTGTCACTTATCCCGTATTACAGACTAAGGCTTGCAAACGGATGCCGACAAGACATTAGGTGACGTTCCTGAACGGTCGTGTTGCAGAGTTGTCGTTTCAGGAACCAATTTCAACTGAACAGCTCGTGCTTCATTGGGCGGCAGGGAGCAATTTCTCTCGATGCTTTACAAAAAACGACCGAAGCAGCTCGCATGCAGCGAACCCATCAACGATCGCCTGATGCTGGTCTTCGGGTGCGCGGGCAAAATCGACGATCGGCACCTCGATCCGAATGCTCGCGGACTTCTTGGCCGGCCGGACCTTCATCGAAGGCTGCAAGATGCCCAGAGACCGCTGCGAGAGCTGGGTGACCGAAGTATCGCCAAACTGTAAATCCGCATAGCCGCGTTCGGCCTTGTAGACCACGACGACGCGCGACCAATCGAGGTCGGAGAGCCCATCCGCATCTTTGAGATGGAACCAGGTGGATAGACGGGGCTTCAAGCCGGGTTTGTTGAAATTGAGTTTCGGCGCGACCTCGCATGATATCTTCCAGCACGCCTGCCACATCCCCGAGACTGTGGCATCTGGCGTTGCGACGTACCCACGACGTAGCGCTTCAACGCCAGCCTCTAGGGCGTCCGCTAAGAATAGCGACCTAGGATCGTTCTCCTCCCGAAGCGCGGCCGACAGTTCCTCATAAGTAATTCTAACCTCGAAGGCCTCTGCGCCTGGCCTTGACATGTACCCATCCGGGGCGATCAGCACCGTGACAACGCGAGTTATGCCTTCCGCGGTAGACCACCGTTGTCCTCGCGCCGCGTACCGGAGTCCCTGCTCCGGCTGAAACGGTGCCGCGATCTTGTTCTCAACGAGCGCCAGCACCAACCCGTCTTCGGTCTCGAACGCCCCAACAAGATCACTCTCGCCATCGTTATCATCGTGCGACACCCAAGCGCCCGCGAGTGGAGAGCCGGGACACCCCGCGTGGCGTGCAAGAAGATTTGCGAGGCCCCCGCCGGCATGTAGCTCAGCGCAAAGCAACAGGTCTATGTCGCGCTCACGCAGGCCGGAAAACGGGGACCTTGCTTCTAGAGCTTCTATCGGCATTTGCAGTCGTGTCGTCACTAAGGAGCCCCATTTAAGTTCACGGCCGCGCTGTGATCGTCCTAGTCTTCGGCCGCAACCGTCCAAAAGGGCAGCGCCGTTGCTACCTCTATCGCGCTTTGCCCACGAGCCTTGTATTTTGCTTTGCCATCGACGAACTCGACCGGACCAAAGACGGTGAACCAGTCCATGAGAGGGTGGGTGCCCATAAACGCAGGAACCGCGGCTATCAAACGATCAATGAGCCTGACGTTGCCGTACTTCTCGACGTGCGCCAGCACAGAACACGCGACCTGATGCAGGTCCGGGCGCAACTCCATCAGCTCCTCGTTGAGTGCGCCAAAATCGACCTCGTTGGGCAAGTCGCCGAGAGTGGTCGGAGCCCCGGACTCCTTCTGCTGCACCCTCAGCAGACCCGTGTCTGTACGTCGGCGTTTGAAGTCATCTATCAGCCTCAGAATCGGTCGAGCATGGTTCATCTTTGTCACTTGGCTTCCCCCACCCTCAATAATCCAAGCCGGCCACTGTTTTTGACGTAGTCATCGTAAAATCATAAATGCGATTAAACCAGTTTTCGGAATCGATCGACCAATTGACCGTACCGAGCACCATATCCGCCGGGAAAATGCTGACACCATGCAGCAAGAAATCGTTTTTCTAAGTCTAGCTTCTTTTCACGCCGCAGAATGATGGCAATACGCCAGGGATAGTACGGCGCTGGCACTTCACCCATCTTCAGATACCTGGCGAAGGCACCGGCAACGATGGCCGTCTGCTCTCCGAGATCGTTGTCGATTGCCTTCAGATGATTTCGGAATTCGCCTTCATCCAGTGAAAGGAAGGCTGGTCCGGACGACGCTTGATTCCAGGTTTCGCGAGTCGCAAGCATTCGCCCGGCAACAGCATGCTGGTTGGCGGACAAATCAGCGATTTCTTCACGGGACATTGGAGGCGTCTGCTCCATGCACTCGATCAGTACGAGCAGTGCATCGTAGTCGACTTCACTTGCCCTGTTTTCAGACACGATGGAAGGCCCCTTCTCTCCTCCCAACGATGGCACCGCTACGCTTCAAGCGCATTGATGACCCTCAACGTCCGGCGCACATAGCCCTTGAGTTCGGTGTCGTCGATCTGATCCGGCGTGGTGTCGTTGTTATCTTCGCCGTGATGATACTCCGCCGAGTAACCATTGATTTGATCGAGCTCGTCATAAAGTGCCGCAGCCGGATGGGTTGCGCCGCCTTCCCGTATCTTGCGCACCATGTCACCCAGCCAGTCATTATCCTGAAAAGAGCTGGGGAACGTGGTCCGGCAGTAGGCCTCCAGCACCACCCGCACTTTGCGCACTATATCCAGTAGATTGCCCGATCCGTTCGACACGAAGCTGCGCAGGTCGTCGGTATCGGTGAGAGTCCGGCCCTGGCATGCCCTCTCTATGTCGACCTCCGCCAGCTTCGTTCCGAGCGCCCGGTGATCCGACAGCATGAGGCAGATGCGTTCGAACGAGGGCGCCTTCGCCCAGAGCTGCTTGAGAAAGGTGGGATCGTGCGAAAGGACAATCAGCTGCTTGCAGGCGCGCGCCACCCGCATGATTTCATGGCCGGTTTGCCGGCGCCGGTACACGTCCTGGCTGGTGAAGGGATCATCGAAGACGACGATCTTGTTAGCCAGGTCGGCATCCTGCTCCAGACCGGCCAGGAAGAACGATAGAGCCAGGGTCATCTTGTCCCCGGCACTCAGGGTATTTTTGAAACTCGGCTGCGTTTCCGGGGTGCGGCTGCCACCAACATCAACGGGAGTACCGTTGATGACGAGCTGATACGACGTGCTCGCTATCCCGCTTGGATAGCTATGGGTGGTTTGCGCGATTCTGAATCCGGCGTTGAACAGGTCGAGAAGCTCGTTGATGCGGTTCTGGTAAGGCGCGACGACAGTTCTTGTATGTTCGTTGAGTTCAGCCCGGATCGCACCTCGTTCTTCATCAATGGCTGCCTTTTCTGCCACCAGCCTGTTGTGTTCGTCGCACAGTGTCGAAACGGTCGGCGTATGGCGGGCCTTCACAGCCTCAAGCTGGCCTAAACGCCGCTTCGCCCCTTCGATATCAGCCGTGCCAAGGTCCTGTTTCTTGGCGACGATCGCAGCGTTCGCCCGCGCGATCTTTGCATTAAGTTCGGCCAGGTCCTCGAAAACCTTACGATAGGCTTCAACGGCAGCTTCGCAAGTGGGAGGAATGTCAACCACCTCCAAGGGAGCGCGCGCCTTCCGATCAAGCAGGTCAAGCAGCTCTTGGCGAAGGTTTAGGACCGCGTCCTCGAATGTCGGCGGCAGCTTGAGGCTGTCCCAGTCAAACGAGACGTACTCCTTCCAGAATGCGCTGCCGGAACTGTTGCGCTCGGTCTTTGCGGCCTGGGTCGCGATGAAGCCTTCCCCGAAATCCGACGCAACACGCTCGCGCAGCGCCGATACATCGTTGTGCAGCCGAGCGTATTCGTCGCTGAAAACGGCGCGGAAAGCTTTTACAAGCGGTAGTCCCGCGATCCCCTGCCCGCAAAAGGGACAGTCATCATTGGCGAAATTCAACCCGGTCGACACCCAATTACCGCCACCGTTCTTCATGTTGTGCGAGGCGAAGTGCTTTTCGATCATCCGCTCCGCATCATCGGCAATTCCATCAAGCGTTCGGCGCAGCGTTTCCTGTATTCCCGACGAGATCGTGTGAAGGTCGAACGTCGACAGTTCCGGGCGCGCAAGGATCGTGTCGATATGGGTGAGGGCTGCCACTTCGACTTCTTGCCTGTTAATCTCGGCGTCGATGTCCGCCTGAGGCCCCAGGTTCAGGAACGTCTCAAGCGACATTCCCGTGTCGAGATGAGGCTGCAAGCTCCTCGTTGAAGCAGAAATCTCGGTGGTCCTGGCACGACTGTCTGCGGCAAGTTCGGAGTCGCGTTCGGCGAGCCCGACCCCGGCGCTTCCTACGATGATCCGGTAAAGGTTGCGCTTCTGGGCAACATCCACGACTTCACCGGCGTGAACGTTCTCTGCGACAAAAACGCCATCAAAGATGCTGAAGGAGGGTTTGGCTTCGCTCCAGCGCCCCCCATCGAACCGGATGAGCCCGGTATCGAACAGAAGTTCGACCTTGCTGGCCTCCGTGATCCGAAGCGATTTTCGGCCGATGAGCTGATCGGGCTGCCCGGTGTGAAGGGAGCGCAGGACGGCACACAGTGTGCTTTTGCCAAACCCGTTGGCGCCCGAAATGAACGTATGCTTGAACAATTGCGGGTTTGGGGAACCCGCGGAGTTGCGAAACCGCCCGATATTCTTGATGGAAATAAACTTCGTCAGCATTCATGCCCCCTTGAATGCCCGTGACTCTAGGTTGTAGCCGGGCGCAAATAAAGCCGAGCTGTAACCTGCTCAACAATTTCCTTGAAGAAGACGAAAAGGCTAAGGCCCTGCAGATGGCGAGCGGCTGCTCTCAGAACCTGCTGAACCACGGCCGCTTTTTTCCAGTCAAAGCTTCGAGGCTACCCTCGACAGCCTCAGCCACCTTGGCTTTGGTTATCTCCGTTTGCGCCACGGCGATACCCGCGTTCATCATCGCAACCCCAAGCAGGCCAGCCGGGATGCCCTGGTTCACCATCATCGTGCCCTGCGCTTTCATGAACTGAGCGAGCACTGTCAGCGTCGCCGGATAGGCCGGGTCAGGTTATGAGCCTGACAGTGGTCTTGATGGCTTCCGATAGCTCCAGAGAGCATACCAGGATATGTGGCCCAACCTATCGGGTCTTCTCCTGGCGTCGTATTTTCTCGCGCCTCTCTTCATCGACGCCCTGCTCAGCGCCGCGGCGCCGGGTATTGGCAAGCTCTGAAAGCTCTTTCTTCAGCATATGCCGGCGAGTTTCGATAGCGGGCATATCGTCAACGAATTGCCGTATCTGGCGAGCCAACTCGTGATCTGCCGCCACACCGGAGCGATCTAACTCGGCGGCATATTCGACGTATCGCCGCCTAATCTCATTCTGACGCGACTTAATCTGTTCGTCCCAAGGACTTTTGGCGGTCCCGCCACCCCTCACCTCCGAAAGCACCTCCTTCCGAGCGAGTCGATCGACATCGGGCGTAATCTTTCGCTTGCGCATGGCGAGGACCGCCCCGCGATCGGCCTTTCGAACCCGTCCACGGGTACGCCGCGGCGTTGCCTCCGCTGCGATCCCTCGAAGCCGGAGCTCGCCCGCAAACCGTTCTCGCCAGGCCTGAAGATCCGCCTTGCGTGGGTTGAGGCGCTTGCCGTCGTAGCCGAGTGACCGAACGGTCAAGTGCACGTGGGGATGCTTGTTGTCGAGATGCTGGACGAAGACGTAATCGTGATTGTTGCCGAACGTCTCAATGGCAAACGCCCGGGCTGACTCCTTGACAGCGGCGGCATCGGTGCCAGGAGGCATCGACAGAATGATGTTGATCGAAAGCGATCCATCACGGCGGAGCTTGCCGTCGAGACCGGCATCATCCTCCCAGCGCTGCTGCAAGTCCTTCAAGCCGAGACGACCGGCCAGTGTCGCGCCCTGCTCTGTCTCCGCATCGAGCTCACCGTTTCGCGTGATGTATGCAAGGTGCGACTTGAGATGCGCCACGTCCTTGGTGCGACCGGTGATCTTGACCATCACCTCTGGTGCTCGGCGTACGATACGTTCGAGCTTTGCACGCATCGCCGGCGTCAGGCGGCCAGGAGCGGCCGGATCAGGGATATCCCACTCGGCCCGCCGCGGGCGCCGATTAGGCGTTTCCCAGACGTACGAGATCGGCGGAAGATCGGAGGCTAGCCCGGTCGGCCGCGGTGAGCGCCGGCTCATCGCCGTCCATCCCAATAATCCGCGTTGCCATTCAGCGCATTACGTAGTTGCGCCAGCTCCCTTTCAATGACCCATTTGGCCTCTTGAATTGCAGCCAGATCGGGCTCAACCGACCTGCCCTGCAGCACACTGGTGTTAGCGGCCCGTGCGATCTGGTTGATGTTGCCGCCGATCCGGTTGAGCTCGCGAACGATGGCGCGGAGCGCGTCATGCTCGCCTGGGGAATGCTGCACCGGCGACCCCAATCGCGAGCGCACCAGAGCGACGATCCAGCCGGTTCGGGTCATGCCGCGCTGATGTGACACTTCCGCGAGCTGCCGCATCTCGCCCTCACGAAATCGCACCGTCACCTTTTCCGGTCGTCCGATAGGCAACGCCAAGATACGCGGCGTTGGTGCGGCTAGTGCATCAGCAATGAGACGCCGCAGCAGCGCGGATTTGCCGCCCTGGGTAGCCGCAAAAGCTGAGAACTCCGCCGCGACTTCGTCGGAGACGCGAAGCGAGATCAGAGCCATGCACTCCAATCCCAATCGCGGTGTAATACATCGCTGGCGCGAAGCCTATCCTGCACTAGAAGGTGCGAATTCTTCCATCCTCTCGATGTTGGTTCAAACCAACGCACGCGGCATTCAAAGCTCGGGAGTTGCTGAAGGCGAGACCCACCCCAGCCGACGATCGATGCGACGAATTCCTCTGGGAATGACGCAGCCGTCGCCCCCAGTGCTTCTACTCCACGAACACCGCGCATCGAGATCGGCAACATTGGCACCGAGCATGCGGACCGCGGCTTTCCAGCAGCCTCCGGCCTCTCTACAGCGCTGTGAGGGGCGCGTTCGGCCTCCGGCTGCTGCGCTGGCGCGCCATCCTTCGGATGGGAAATCCGCTCCGCCAGCACACCAACCGTAGCAGTGTTTGTGAGGAGGCTGTCTAAGAGAGGCTTCATGCGGACAGGATCTCCTCGATCGTGATGGTCGATGCTGGAACCTCTTCCGCAACTTCTGCGCCGTCGATCAGAAGCACAGCATGACGTGAGCCTTGAGACGCAAGTCGATCGACCAAAAGACGGCCGGTGCGATCTTGGTGGCGCACTCTGATCGTCAGTGATGTGCTCATTCTCTGGTTCTGCTCGACCGGAGAGTTGCGGGGCTTTTCCGCGGTCGCCGTTACGCGATCTGTCTCCATAGGTCGCAATGCCAATTGCGGCCCGATCGGACTCCGTGTTGGTTGATCTCCATGGGCACCTTCGCCACCATCATCAGAGCCGCTGGCTTCGCTGCGAATTTTGCGAGCCAGCTGGCGGGCGTGGGCGTCGGTGAAGCTCTCCTGCGCTGCACATATGGTCTCGACGGCGTTGGGCTGCTCACGCCAAGCCTGGTAGAGTTCATACACAGCACGGATTGACGAGCCGGCAAGCTTCGACCGGAGAAATTCCGGCATACTTTGGACCGACGCGTAGCGAGACACCCAGTCCCTGGGCTTTCCGAGCTTGCGCGAGATGTCAGCTTGGTTATCACCCTGCTCCAAGCGATCTGCGATGAATGCTGCAATTTCGGGGGCATTGAGGTCATCGCGCTGGATATTCTCGATCATCTGAACGTAGCGATCCGCGGACCCAGCGGCCTGAATGAACGCCGGGATGTCACGGAGTCCGGCGCGCTTGGCGGCGCGATACCGTCTCGCACCCATGACGATCACGTACCGGCCTTCGTCGGTCCCTTGCCGCAGCACGATCGGTTGCAGCACGCCATGCTGAAGGACCGATTCCGCAAGCTCTTTGAGCTTCTGTTCGTCGAAGCTGCGACGGGGCTGGTCCGGATCTTCGTCAATGCGGTCGATGACGATGCAAGTCGGTTGCCCGATTGCGGCGACGCCATCTTCCGCGGCGTCGATGAGCTGCTTGAAGCTGAGATCAAGCGCCATGTGCGGGCTCGTCCATCTGCGTCACGATCTTGGCGAGAACATCGCGGATTTCCCGACCAGCGTCCTGCGCAGAGCGGCGCTTGAGCTTCCAGACCGGCAGGCGTTCCGCGACGGCCTCAGCGTAGCCGTCCCTTGCAACGATCTGACCCGGGAACACATATTTGCCGGCCTCGCGCAGGAGCTGCTCAAGATGCGTCCTTTGACGGGGCGATTTCGTGTTGAAGTTCGAGGGCAGCAACCCGAGGAACTTCGTATCCT
>NZ_JAEMSD010000060.1:0-6715 GCF_016462955.1 Bradyrhizobium sp.
GCTGGGGGTTCGTGAATTTCGAGTTCGGGCTCGGCCTCGCGCTCTGGGGCATCGCCGTCTACCTGCGGCTGGCCGACGGCCCCTGGCCGCTGCGGTTCCTTGCCAATCTGATCTTCGTCACCGCGCTCTACGTGGCGCATTTCTTTTCGCTCGGCATCTACGGCGCAACGCTCGGCCTTTTCGAGCTGTCGCGCATCCGCCAAGGCCGGGGCGCGTATCCCGTCGCGGCCGCGCGGCTCGGCGCCTTGGCTCTCCCGGCGCTGGCGCTGTTTGCGATTATGCGTGTCACGTCAGGCGCGATCGGAAGCGACGGCAATGATTGGTTCGTCGCATTCAAGCCGATCTGGCCGCTCCGCATCATGAACGGCTACAATCTGACGGCCGCGGCGGTGACCGGACTCGTGCTGATGACCGCGCTGCTGTTCGCCGCAAGGCGCGGCGTTCTCAGGCTCGATCCGGCCGGAATCTGGCTCGCGAGCGGCTTCGCGCTGCTCTACCTCATCATTCCCTCGAAGCTGTTCGGAACCTCGTTCGTCGATCTTCGCATGATTCCGGCTGCGGCCCTGATCCTCCCGGCGTTCTGCGCGCTGTCGCTGCCGAACCGTGCCTGGGGACTGGCGGCGCTTGCCGCGATCAGCGGCATCGTCCTGCTCAATCTCGCCGTCGTCTTCGCGGTCTGGCTGCCTTATCGCGCCGACTACGCGGCGATCATCGCCTCGTTCCAGAAGATCGACCGCGGCTCGCGCGTTCTCGTCGGCAGCACGGGCAACAATGGTGATCCGCCCTTCGCCGACCTCACCTCCTATCCGATGTATTATGCGCCGACGCTGGCCGTGCACTATGCCGACGCATTCGTGCCCAACCTGTTTACCGAAGAAGGCAAGCAACCGGTGCGGCCGCGCGCGGCGGTGCGCGATATCGCAATCCCCTATGGCGGTCCGGTGCCCACTAGCCTGCTTGCCGCGATCGCGACGGGCCAGCCGCCGGCGGACGCTCCCCAGTTCGTCCGCAGCTGGCACCGGGATTTCGACTACCTCTATGTGCTGGGACCGCCGGCCGCAAATCCGCTGCCGGATCTGCTGCATGTGTTGGAGAGCTCGCAGCGGTTCGTCCTCTACAGGATTCGCCGCAAGTCCTAGGAGCCGCGCCGTGGTTAACCGGGCTTCATCATTTTGGCCTGTCACCCATCGCGCGCTCGAGCCATGCTCCGGGCGATAGACCCTTAACGGTTCCGGCAAGGCGGCCTTAACCAGGTGCTCATAGACTTCCGCCCCTGCACCCCAATCGGACCTTCGCATGGCGGCCAGCTCCAGATCGATCCGCTACAGCCTCGTCATTCCCGTGTTCAACGAGGAAGCCGTGCTGCCGGTGCTGTTGCGACGGCTCGACCAGGTCATGTCCCGGCTCGACGGGCCGGCAGAGGCGATTTTCGTCGACGACGGCAGCAAAGATTCCAGCCCGATCGTGCTGCGCGCGCTCGCCGCGCGCGATCCGCGCTTTCGCTACATCGGCCTGTCCAGGAATTTCGGCCATCAGGTCGCCATCACCGCCGGCATGGACGCCGCGCAGGGCGACGCCGTCATCGTCATGGATGCGGATCTGCAGGATCCGCCCGAAGTGATCGAGCAATTGATCGCGAAGTGGCAGGAGGGCAACGACATCGTCCACGCCCGCCGCCTGTCGCGCGAGGGAGAGAGCCGCTTCAAGCGCGCGACCGCGCATCTGTTCTACCGGCTCCTGGGCAGGATGTCCTCGGTCGGCATTCCCGCCGATGTCGGCGACTTCCGACTGATCGATCGCAAGGTGCTGGATGCGCTGAAGCAGATGCCAGAGCAGGATCGCTTCGTGCGCGGCATGATCGCCTGGCTCGGCTTCCGGCAGGCCGAGGTCGCCTTCCACCGCCTCGAGCGCGCCGCGGGCGAAACCAAATACCCGCTGTTCAAGATGATCCGCCTGGCGGTGAACGCCGCGCTCGGCTTTTCCGATCTGCCGTTGCGGCTCGCGATCTGGTGCGGATTGACGGTCTCCGGACTCGCGCTGCTCTATGGCGGCTGGGTGGTCCTGTTGTGGCTCAGCAAGGACAGCCATTTGGTGACCGGTTGGTCCTCGACGATGGTCGTCGTGTCGCTCTTGTGCGGCATCAACATGCTGATGACGGGTATCGTCGGGCTCTATGTCGGGCGCATCCATGCCGAGGTGAAGCGCCGCCCGCTCTACGTGGTGCAGGCCCGCATCGGCTTCGACCGCGACGCGGCGTCGGCGACGCCCGCGATCCACGCCGTCAACGAGTGACCCCGCGCATGGCCGAGCTCTTCGACGGATATCACGACAACTACCGCGATGTGGTTCAATCCTCGATCGACTTCTCGGGCCTGCCGCACGACTTCTTCATGCGCGCCAAGGCCGATCTGCTGCGCGAGCTGATCGCGCAGAGGCTCGGCACGGAACGGCCGGACATGCTGGACGTCGGATGCGGCGTCGGCAGCCTTCATCCGCTGCTGCACGGCATGGTCGGCCGCCTGAGCGGCATCGACGTTTCCCCGGCGAGCCTGTCGCAGGCGCGCGATCACAATCACGGGGTCGACTATCGGGAGTTCGACGGCCGCAATTTTCCGTTTGCCGACGCCAGCTTCGACCTGGTCACGGCCATCTGCGTGATGCACCATATCGTGCCGGCCGAATGGGCGCGGTTCATCGCCGAGATGCGGCGCGTGACGCGCCCCGGCGGGCTCGTCTGCGTGATCGAGCACAATCCGTACAATCCGCTGACGCGCCTCGCCGTTGCGCGCTGCGAGTTCGACCGGGACGCGGTCCTGCTCGGCGTTGGCACGACCCGGAAGCTGATGGCGGCGAGCGGCCTGCACGAGGTCGGTGCGCGGCATTTCCTGCTGCTGCCCTGGGACACCAAGCCGGCGCGGCGTCTCGAAGCGGCCCTCAGCGGGGTCTGGCTCGGGGGCCAATACGCCGCCTTCGGCACGGCTTGAATTATCTTTGCTGATCGCGGCGCTTGTGCACGACCGCCACATCGTCGCTGTAGACCCGCTGCCACTGCGGTAGCCGGTCGAGCATTGCGACCGCCGGCGTGCTCGGAGCGAGCAGCGTCGCGCCGATGCTGTAGTCGTCGAGCAGCTTGAGAAAGTCTCCGAGGTCGATCAGCGCCAGCGCGCGGTTATAGCGGTCGATGAACGGCCCGCCATACAATTCGCCGCGGCCGTCGATGAAAGTGGGAATGCCGGCAAAGATCAAATAGCCGCCGAAACCATAGTCGTTGAGCACAGGACCCGCCTTGGCGAGGCCGGCCTGGGCGACCGCGGCCTGGGGCGTGATGGACGGAGCCGGCCTGACCTCGCGCGCCAGGGCCACGGCGCTGATCGCGATCAGCGCACCGAGCCCTGCCAGCTTCAGGCCACGCGAGGGAGCCGCCGCATCCTCTGCGACCGGTCCGCCGAGGGTCCGGCCCAGCGGGGCCGCCAGATAGAGCGGCGCCAGCAGGGCAAGCAGATCCGCATTGCGCATCTGCGCCAGCGCGAAATGGAGCAAGCCGATCAGCACCAAGGCCCTCACCACCGGCAGCGTGACGCCGCGCGTTAGCGCGAAGATGCCGCCGAGCAGCAGCAGTTCGAAGCCGCCTATGCGACCGAAATCCTGCGGTCGCCATTCCGAGATCCAAGCCAGCGCCGGACCGAGGCCGAGTGTCGTCAGCGGCATCAGAAGGGGTTCTGGGCCGTGCGGCGTCAGGCACGACGCCGCCAGGGCAAGCGCCGAGAATGGCAGCCAGCGCAGCAGCACGCGCGGCCATTCGCTTCGCGGCTCACGCAGCAACGCTTCGAGCACAGCCGGGCCGATCAACCCAAGCGCCAGCACCACGCTGCCGTGCAGATTGGTCCACAACACCAGCGGCGGCAGCGCCCAGTATGGCGGAGGCGTGCCGCGATCCATGCAACGAACCAGCGCGGCCGCCCAAATCACCATCAGCGGCAGCACGAGGACATGCGGCCGCGCCAACATGTGCGGCGCCACCAGGATGATCGCTGCGATCACCATGAGCAGGGTGAGGCTTGGCGAAAGCGAGCGCAGCAGGAAAAACGTGAGCAGGGCGAAGGCGAGCGCTATCGCGGCGGCCGCGATCGCGACCACGCCAGGCCAGCCGGCAAGCGCGTAGACGGCGGCATAAATGACCTCGGACAACCATTCGAATGGGACCCAGGGCGCACCATGCTTCGAAAACGAAAAGGGATCGCTCGCCGGCAGGGAGCCATGCGCGATGATCCAGCGCCCGATCTCGACGTGAGAATAGCTGTCGGGATCGCCGAGCAGCCGCGGCCCGGCCACCAGCAACACGGCATAGAGGCCGAGCCCCACCGCCCAGGGGAGCGCTGCACGTGCCGGAAACGGTTGAACCGCGCTGTGGGCGACCTGATCAGTCATGGCGGGCCAAGTTAGGCCGCAAGCGTTAAGTTCTTCTTAGTGTTTCCCGCGTGCGCGAAAGCGCGCTATCCGAACAGATCGATCAGGAGCAATGCGGCGCTTGTGAACAGCCCCGCAATCGGCACCCAGATCGGTACGACGAACACGCCGGCAGGAGGTGCCGCTTCCTTCGCCTTGATCCGAAGAAGGGCCAGGTTGACCAGAACGAAAATCCCGAGCGTCAGGCGCGAGGTCCATTCGGCCAGTCCGGTCAAGGGAACGCCGAGAGCGAGGATCAGGATGGCGCCGACTCCGAACAGAGTTGCGACCACCGGCGCGCCAGTTCGGGCGTTCACCCGGGCGAGCAGGGCCGGAAGGCTGCCCTGGTCCGCAAGCCCGTACAGCACGCGTCCGATCATGAGCATGTGAACGATGATTCCGTTGACCGTCGCAATGATCGCGACGGCGCTCAGGACCCAGAGAGGAAGACCGGTCAACCGCTGGAACACCAAGGCAAGCGGAGCCGAGGAGTGCGCGAGCTCGGCCGGGGGCACCGCAACCACGGCGACCCAGACCACAACCATGTAGAGCAGCGCCGTCACGCCGAGGGTGATCAGCAGCGCCCAGGGCAAGGTGCGGGACGGATCCTTCATTTCCTCGGAGATGTTCACCAGGTGCTCGAACCCGATGAACGCAAAGACGGCAAGCAGCGTCGTCTGCGCGATCCCGGCCCAGGCCGCTTCATCGCCGATGGGGACCCACAATTCGGGCAGCCGCAAGATCAGGGCGTCGCCCTGAACCAGCCCGGCCCCGACGATGAGGACCAATCCTCCGATTTCCACCACCGTCATCAGCCCGGCGAAGCTGATGGATTGAACCGCGGACAGGCAGGCGATCGCTCCCATCGCAAGCACGACGCCCGCGATGATCCAGCTGGAAGGCAGCGGCAGGAACACGCCGACGTAGCCGGCGCTGCCAACCGTGATGGTCGCCCCGGAGATCGTCGCCGCGGCAACGACGAGCAGCCCTGTGGCGCCGGAGAGCCACTTGCGATGGAATGCGGCCTGGACATAGGCAGCCTCGCTGGCCGCAACCGGCAGGCGCGTGCCGAGCTCGGCGAAGGTGCCGGCCGTCATGCCCATCACGACCGCCGCAGCGAAAAATGCCAGAGGCGCGTGCATTCCGCTCCGCGCGGCAGCCGCTCCGACCAGGACGTAGATTCCGGCGCCGATCGTCACGCCGAGCCCGTAAAGCACCGCGTGCGTGAGCGTGAGCGATCTGATCAGCTTCGTTGAACCGTCCGGCGTTTTCCTGATGCCGGGCTGCTGACTGGCAGCTGTTCCCACCTCCAGCATGGCCTGGGATCAATGGGAGAACAGGATCGGGATCGGCGGCTTGGACAGCAGCGCCCTGGTCGCGCCGCCGAGCACGAATTCCCGCCACCTCGGCGTTCCGTACGCGCCCATCACGAGGACGTCGATGCCGTGGGAGAGCAGGTGGGCTGCGAGGACCTCGCCAATCGGCTTGCCGCCGGCATCGATCTTGTCCAGCACGACCTCGACACCGTGACGAGCCAGATTCTTCGCCAGTTCTTCGGCGGAGTGTTTCGAATCGAGGGCTTTTTCATTGGTAACGGTCACGACGCGCACGGTTTTCGCCGCTTCGAGCAAAGGAAGCGCGTCGGAAACCGCGCGCGCAGCAGTGCGGCTGAAGTCCCAGGCCACGCAAACGGCATCAAGCCGGAATGGATGCGAGCGCGGAGCAGTGGGGAGGATCAGCGTCGGCCTGCCGGATTCGAAGATCACCTCCTCGGCATAGCCGAGATCATGGGATTCCCGCACCGCCATGATCGTGAGATCGCGAAGCCTCGCATAGTCGACCAGCAGTGCCGCCTCGCCTGCGGTTGCACATTGCTCGAAGATGATCTCGTGCCGAATGCCGGATTTCGCGGCCGAGGTTTCGAATGCCGCCAGCAGCGCTTTCGCGTTGTCGCGGCTCTTGGCCGCCTCGCGCGCAACGAGCGCGGGAATGTCCAGGATGGCATCCCCGAGCAGGCTCCCGCGCACTTCGGCATGAACCTCGCAGGAAATGGCGGCAAGATGCGCATCCAGAACGGCGGCTATCTCAACCGCGCCGTCGATCACCGAAACCGGCGTTGGTTGCGGATAGCTCGTCAGGGTCAACAAAACATCCTTGAAGGCCATGGCTCCCTCCTTTGACGAGTGGGAGCCTAGCGCGATCGAGGTCCACTCTCTTGACCGACCGCAAGCCATTCAGGCGGAATGGCTGTGGCAAAACGGCCTAGGCA
>NZ_JAEMSD010000060.1:6725-16126 GCF_016462955.1 Bradyrhizobium sp.
GCCTAGGCACGAAGGCAATCGCAAAGGACTGCTCCGCTCCACCCAGCGCTTCGACAGGAGGCGCCAGCAGAAAGCCAGCTCGCGATGACGAGCTTCAGGCAGAAAAAACGCGGCGTTTCCGCCGCGTCTTTCGATTCCATCTGCTGCCAAAATTAAGCCTGCGGCTGCGGCTCCAGGCCGGGATCGGGATCGGGCCGCGGGCGCGGCTTGCCGGCCGGAGGCACGGCGGAGGCGCGCGGCGTAGTCGGCTCCAGCACGGACTCGCGGTTCGGCTTCTTGCCGTTCAGCAAATCGATGATCTCGTCGCCGCTCAGCGTCTCGAACTCGAGCAGGCCCTTGGCCAAGGTTTCGAGATCCTGCCGCTTCTCGGTGAGGATACGCTTGGCTTCGTTGTAGCCCTCTTCAACGAAGCGGCGGATCTCGGTGTCGATCTTCTGGACCGTGGCTTCCGACGCATTCTGGGTGCGCGATACCGACATGCCGAGGAACACCTCGTCCTGGTTTTCGCCGTAGGACACGGTGCCGAGTTCGTCCGACAGACCCCAGCGTGTGACCATCATGCGCGCCAGTCGCGTCGCCTGATCGATGTCGGAAGAGGCGCCGGACGTCACCTTCTCCTTGCCGAAGATCAGTTCTTCCGCGACGCGACCGCCCATCATGATGGCGAGGCGCGAAGTCATCTGCTCCAGCGACATCGACAGCTTGTCGCGTTCCGGCAGCTGCATGACCATGCCAAGCGCTCGGCCGCGCGGAATGATCGTCGCCTTGTGGATCGGATCGGTGGCGACGACGTTGAGGCCGACGATGGCGTGGCCACCCTCGTGATAGGCCGTCAAGAGCTTCTCTTCCTCGGTCATGACGAGCGATTTGCGCTCGGCGCCCATCATCACCTTGTCCTTGGCCTCCTCGAACTCGGCCTGCGTCACCATCCGCTTGTTGCGGCGGGCGGCGGTCAGAGCGGCTTCGTTGACGAGATTCATCAGGTCGGCGCCGGAGAAGCCCGGGGTGCCGCGCGCGATGGTCTTGAGGTTGATATCGGGCGCCAGCGGCACCTTGCGGACGTGCACCTTCAGGATCTGCTCGCGGCCGACGACGTCGGGGTTCGGCACCACGACCTGGCGGTCGAAGCGGCCGGGACGCAGCAGGGCCGGGTCCAGCACGTCGGGACGGTTGGTGGCGGCGATCAGGATGATGCCTTCGTTCGCCTCGAAGCCGTCCATCTCGACCAGCAGCTGGTTCAGCGTCTGCTCGCGCTCGTCATTACCGCCGCCGAGGCCGGCGCCACGGTGACGACCGACGGCGTCGATTTCGTCGATGAAGATGATGCAGGGCGCATTCTTCTTGGCCTGCTCGAACATGTCGCGGACGCGGCTCGCGCCGACGCCGACGAACATTTCGACGAAGTCCGAACCGGAAATGGTGAAGAACGGCACGTTGGCTTCGCCCGCGACCGCACGCGCGATCAGGGTCTTGCCGGTGCCGGGAGGGCCGACCAGCAGCACGCCGCGCGGAATGCGGCCGCCGAGGCGCTGGAATTTGCCGGGATCGCGCAGGAATTCGACGATCTCCTGCAGGTCCTGCTTGGCCTCATCCACACCGGCGACGTCCTCGAAGGTGACGCGGCCATGCGCTTCGGTCAGCATCTTGGCGCGCGACTTGCCGAAGCCCATCGCCTTGCCGGCGCCGCCCTGCATCTGTCGCGACAGGAAGATCCAGACGCCGATCAGCGCGATGAAGGGCAGCCAGGAAACCAGCAGCGAGACGAACCAGGGCACGTTGTCGCCCGGCGGCTTCGCCGTGATCTGGACCTTGCTGTCATAGAGGCGCTTCACCAGCGTCGGATCGTTCGGCGCATAGGTCTGGAAGCTCGAGCCGTTGGTGAAGGTGCCATGGATGTCCGGCCCCTGGATCACGACGTCGCGCACGTTGCCGCGGTCAACCTCGCTCAGCAGCTGCGAGAACGCGATGTCCTGCGAGGAGGCCCGCTGACCCGGATTCTGGAAGAGCGTGAACAACGCCAACAGCAGCAAAACTATGATGACCCACAGGGCGAAATTGCGCAGATTGGCGTTCATCGATCTTCCTTCGTGGTCGCGCGGATCGCGACCCTGATCCTTGGGCAGTGGCTTTGGTCAATGCGAGGAAATCCCAAGGAATCCTCATCGTTAGACGGATACAATTTAGGTGCCGCCCCCGTCGCTGCCAAGGGAACGAGATGGGACTATTTATCCCATCTTAGCGCGATTCCCGCTGAAATAATGGCGTTCGATCGGGGGTTTTTCCGGCCTGGTTAAGGTGGCCTGACGCCGCCGGGGCAGATTGGCCGGTGTCATGATGCGCCCGATGTCGTGCTCATCTTCCGGTGCTCCGCCGGGCCGGTGCCGGCGCAATGTGGATACGCCCGCCCGCGAGGCTGATCAAGGCTCCCGCGAGGGTCTGCTTCAGCACTGACCGGCCGGTGGCGCGCCTGCGAAGGCTTGCAGCGATCGCCTGGTCCAACGCGGACAGCAAGGCTTCGACCTTGCCGAGTTCCGCCGGCCCTTCATGTCCGAGCGCGTTGACGGCCCGCAGCAGCAGCCGCAGCCGAACCTCCTCCGGCAGGGCGGCAAATGCCGCCGCCTCAAAGCTCCGGACGCCCGCCTGCGGCGCATCGCCGCGATCCCGCAAGCGCAGGAAGCGCTCTGCGCCGTCCGCGAGCACCTCGACCGCCGCATTGGCCCGCGCCAACCTTGCCGCAAGCCGAGCCAGATTTCTGCTGTCGCCGCCCTCGGCCGCCAGAAGCGGCAGCAGCGCGCGCAGCCGCGGCCGGGTGAAGGCGGTATCCCGGTTGGTGGGGTCCTCGGCAAAGCCGATCCCGGCCCGCCTCAAGGTCGCGATCAGCTGCGATTTGGGAACATCGAGCAAGGGACGCGCCAGGACTAGTCCGTCGCGCTCGCTGAGGGGCGCCATGGCCGACAGTCCGGCAAGGCCGCTGCCACGCAAGAGGCGCATCAACAGGGTCTCGGCCTGGTCGTCGCGGGTGTGGGCCGTCAGCACATGGCCCGCGCCGGCGGTCCGCGCGGCCCCTGCGAGCAGACGGTACCGGGCCTCGCGCGCAGCGGCCGGCCGCCCGGTCTTCGGCTTTGCGCCGCGCCCGCGCAGGGTCCGGTGCGGCAGGCCGAGCTCGGCGGCGAGTTGCCTGACCTCGCGCGCCTCGCGGGCCGCTTCCGGGCGCAGGCCGTGATCGACGGTGACGACGGTGAGTTGCGGGCCGCGCGCCAGGCCGCGCCGCCAGCGCGCCGCAAGCCACATCAGCGCGACCGAGTCGGGCCCGCCCGAGACCGCGAGCACCAAGGCCGGCTCAGCTTTGAAGCGCGCGAACAGGCGCCTCGCCTCCAGTGCCGAGATCGGTGAATTGTCGTCGTCTGACATGACGAGGCCCTGACAGTCGCCGGCGGATGCTCGCAAGGTTTAGCGCAGCACGTTCCGACTTGTCATGCCTCTGGACGTCAGCACTTCACCCGCTTCTGCTCGCGATCGACGGCGGCTTTGACGCCGGCGGATGCGCGCGGATATTTGCGGCCGATCTCGCCGAAGGCGGCGCAGGCCGCCTCCTTCTCCTTGAGCGCGGCGAGCGACTGGCCGAGCCGCAGCAGCGCATCCGGCGCCTTGGCCGATTTCTCGTATTTGGTGGTGACGCCGAGGAAGGCTTCGGCGGAATCGCGATATTGCTGGCGCTGGAAGTAGCTCTCGCCGAGCCAGTATTGCGCGTCTCCGACCAGGGGGTCGCTCGGGAATTTCTGCGCAAAGTTCTTCATGGTCTGCTCGGCGAGCGCATAGTCCTTGCGCTGCATGTAGCCGATGCCGAGGTCGAACTCGTCGCGCGGCGTCGCCGAGGGCGGCAGCGTCGTGAGGCCGGCGCCGCCCGATGGCGCCGGATAGCCCGGCTGGGCTGGCGGATAGGCCGGCTGTGCAGCCGGCGGCACACCCTGCTGGTAGCGGGGGTTGGCAGTGGCGAGATCGAGCGGCTCGCCGGCGCTGCGTCCGCCCGGTGCCCCGCTCGGAGCTCCTGCCGGCATCGGCTGCTGCCCGCCGCCGAGCGCGCGCGGCGCACCGGGCGCATTCGGATTCTGGTTCGGATCGAAGGCATCGCCGCGGCGGCGCGAGCCGGGTGCGCCGGGCGCCGGCTGCTCCTGAACGATCGGCGCGGGCGAGGCGATCTGCGGCTGTTCGTAATTCGGCTGCACCGCCTGCTGTTGCGTCCCCTGGCGATAGCCGGGTGCGACCTGAGCTGGTGCGGTTTGCGCGGGCGGCATCGCCGCGACGCTGGGCGCCTGTCCGGGCGCGGCCTGCGCGCCGCCCTCGAGCGCCCGCAGCCGCTCCTCGAGCTGGCGGTTACGGTATTGCAGCTCCTCGTTCTGGCCGGTGAGCTGGCGCAGCCGATTCTCCAGCCGCTCGATCCGCATCTCCGCATCGGCGTCATCCGACTGAGCGAAGATCGATTGCGCAGTTGCGGGCGCGCACAAGGAGAGCAGCGCGGCGGTCGCCACGGTGCCGGTAAAGAGCTTAAATCTGGATGACATTTTGCCCTGACGAGGAAACCGAAATGGCCTGCGACGGAACATTCGACGCGCCACAGATCGAGGTGGAGTACGCCAAAAATGTGACTGGCACCAAGGGTTTTAAGTCACAGAATGCTGAAACGAAACCGGCGCCCGAAAGGGCGCCGGCATAATCTGTTTCTGAAGATGAACGCCGCCTGACCGATCCTCAGGAGCTCGCGTTCAGCACGGTCACGGCACGACGGTTCTGCGACCAGCAGGAGATGTCGTTACAGACGGCCACCGGCCGCTCCTTGCCGTAGGAGATCGTGCGCATGCGGTTCGGATCGATGCCGCGCGAGGCAAGGAACGAACGCACCGACTGCGCACGGCGGGCGCCGAGCGCGATGTTGTATTCGCGGGTGCCGCGCTCGTCGGCATGGCCTTCGATGGTAAAGCTGTAGCGCGGATAGCTCTGGAGCCACTGCGCCTGCTTCTCCAAGGTCACGATCGCCTGCGGGGTCAGATCGGTCTGGTCGCTTTCGAAGAACACGCGGTCGCCGACGTTGACGACGAAGTCCTGCTGGCTGCCCGGCGTCGCCGCATTGGCCATCGCATCCGTCGCGGCATTCTTGTTGGCGCAGGCGCCCATCGACAGTGCGACGGCGAGCACCGCGGCCAGCTTCAATCCCTGGAGGATACGCATAGGATGTCTCATTCCGGAGCCTCCACGCTCACGTTAGTCCACTGCTGTCCGGTCTACAGGGGGTTGGTTAAGCGAACGTTCCGTCAACCTTGACGGAACCTTGCCGCAGCCGGTCAAATGCCCCCAACCAGCGAAAAGCAACCGGCATGGTTAATGGGTTGTAAATGTGGCGTGAGGGTGAAGGCAAGCAGGGATAATGGCTAAAAGGCAGGCTTCGCCTGGTCTTTTGGCCCCGCGGCATCGCCCGTCGCCGTCGCGGCCGGAACGGTGACTGATCCGGGCCGCACGATCAATTGACCGGAGAGATTCAGACTTGCGCGGCGGCGCTCCCGACGAGCACAGGCCGGGAGGCGGGCTTGCGCTGCACGCCGCGCTCGAACAGCATCCGCCGCTCGAACGCGTTCGAGCGCATGATGGGAAAGCGTGTCAGCACCTTTTCCCGGAGCTGCCGGAAATCGGACGCCATCAACGACGTCTTCATCGTATGCCACCCCGGAAAAGCGCGCGGTTCGGCCAGGGGCTCATGCAGGAAGACGCGGCGATAGAAAGGCTGGTGATCCGGGCGCACCATCGCGAGGCCGGTATCGGCGTTGAAATACTCGCAAGCCAGATAGGCCAGCCTCAGGGTCAGATACGGAAGCTCCGGAAGTCCCTTGGCCTTGTCGGGGTCCGCCGCAAGCCGTGCGGGGTCGACGAACACCTCGCCGCGATCGAGACGTCGATGGAGAACATCGCCATACAATTCGGTTGAATAGGACAGGCGGCATTCCGGCGTCAGGACGTGAATCCGCAGCGAACTGCATAGCTCACCGTCGACATAGACCCCGAAGATCCAGACGTTCGGCGCGTCGTCATAGACATCGCAAACACGCCGGGTCTCTGACGGCAAAATCAATCCGCCGTTCAGATAGGCCTTGTAGCGCAGAAGGTAGACTGGATCCCTTTCCTCGGGCGTCTCGAGCAGCCGGTAGTCGATGCGGTCGAACAACGCTGCCCCGCGCACCAGCGACGGACCGCGTGGCTCGGCATGAGACGACATCCTGTACTCCCAAACTCTCGATCAACTTCCACGAGTGGACAAAGATTAATGGGTTCTTAACAAGATTGCAAAGCTTTAGCGGGGTTAGGGTTAACCTTTGCGGCCCGCAAAATCACGGGTGCGATCGCTGCATCGATCGCGTGCGATCGGGTGCCGTGCCGTCAGCAGAGTCAGCGGGAGGAGACCACGATCAACTGCTCTTGCATGCGGCTGCCATGCGAAGCGTTGAGCAATTGCCGGACCCGCACCGCCGGGACCGGGCGGCTGAACAGGTAGCCTTGGCCTTCCGTGACGGTGCCGTCGGCGCTGATGAGCTCGAGTTGCTCACTGGTCTCGATGCCCTCGACCACCACCGACATGCCGAGGTCGGCGGACAGCCGCGCGACGCCCCGCAGCAGCGTCAAAGGCCGGTCGCTATCGATGCCTTCGAGGAAGGACCGGTCGATCTTCACCTTCTGCATCGGGAAATTGTGCAGATAGCTGAGGCTGGAATAGCCCGTGCCGAAATCGTCGAGCGAGATGCGCACGCCGAGCGCGTGCAATTGCGACAGGATATCGTGCGTGAGCTGGGTGTTACGCAGCAGCGAGGATTCCGTGATCTCGATCTCGAGCCGATGCGCCGGCAGGCCCGACACTTCGAGAGCGTAGCGGATTTCGCTCAGCACGTCGCGCTGGTGGAATTGCTGCGGCGAGAAGTTGACGGCGACGCTGACTCCGTCCGGCCACTTCATGCATTCCAGGCAGGCGCGGCGCAGGATCCAGCGGCCGAGATCGACAATCAGGCCCATGTCCTCGGCGACCGGGATGATATCGACCGGCGAGACAGTGCCGCGGACCGGATGGTTCCAGCGCAGCAGCGCCTCGCAGGTGCTGATCTTGCCCGTCTTCAGATTGACCAGGGGCTGGTAGAACAGCTCGAATTCCTCGTTCGCGAGCGCCTTGCGCAGGTCGAGTTCGAGGATGCGGCGCGCCTCGACGGTTGCCGCCATCTCGTCTCGGAAGAAACAATAGGTGCCGCGGCCGTCGGCCTTGGCGCGATAAAGCGCCATGTCGGCGTTCTTCAGGAGCGTGTCGGCGCTGACGCCCTCAGGGGAGGTCAGCGCGATGCCGACGCTGGCGCCGATCTCGACCAGATGATTATCGATCCGGTAGCGTTCGCTCAAGCGCTCGACGATACGGCGCGCCAGTGCGGCGGCATCCTCCGGCGCCGTGATGTTCTGCTGGAAGACCACAAACTCGTCGCCGCCGAAGCGCGCGACGAAATCCTCGGGTCGCAGCATTTCGCGCAGGCGATTGGCGACGGCGCAGAGCAGCTGGTCGCCGCAGGGATGGCCGAGCGTGTCGTTGACCTGCTTGAACTGGTCGAGATCGATGAACAGCAGCGCCGACAGACGCTCGGCATGATGGGAGGCCGCCAACAGACATTCGATCTCGTCGCGGAAGTGGACCCGGTTGGGCAGCGCCGTCAATTCGTCGTACCGGGCCAGATGGGTGATCTTGGCCTCGGCATTGCGCCGCTCGGTAATGTCTTCGAGCAGCAACACTGCGCCTCCGTCCGCCATCGGCTGGACGGTCCAGGACAAGGCACGGTTTCGCCCCGAGGGATCGATGGTGACGATCTCCTTCGCTTGCGAAGACTCTAACCCGGCGATGATCATCTCGCCGCTCGAAGCCGATATCGAGCCCGCGCTGATGCATGCAGCCACGACGTCACGCGCGCTGGCGCCACTCCGAACGAGATCCTCGGGCAGGTCCAGCATCTCGCCAAACCGATGATTCATCACGGCAAGCTGCCTGTCGACGCGGAACATGCACAAGCCGTGCGGCATGTTGTTCAGCGCGGTATCGAACTGGCCAGCGAGGGCTGCTTCGCGTTCGCGGGCCACGACGGCCCGCATGAATATCCTGTGCAGATTGGCGGAAAGCTGCATCACCGCCAGCAGGAACGCGGCGCTCACGAAGGCCATGGCGATGTAGTAAGGCGTGCCACGCACCGCCAAGGCGATCACGGCGGGACCGAACTGAAGCACGGCCTGTTGATGAAATATCGACGGGCGTCCGTAGGCCCTGCCCGCTCCTCCCGCCAGGATTCCCGTGGTCACGGACAGGGCGATGAGGTGGACGACGGGATCATCGTTGCTCAGCAGTGCTGTCGAGCACCACGTTCCGATCGCGGCGGCCTGGATCAGCGCCCCGCGCCGATAGCGCTTCTGCCACTTGTCGGCTTCTTCGGCAGTGAGAGCCGACTTGTGAGGGCTGAAGCGCCGGATATCGAAAACCCGGATCGCGCCCGCGACCACAAGAAACAGCACGCAGGCCCAAAGTAATGTTTGCCCGGTCTTCAGCGCGGTCAGGCTTGCCCCAAACGCAACGAAGACGATGCCCGCGAGCAACGGGCCGGACGCTTCGAACAGGGAATCGATCAGCGCCGCCGAAACCTTCGGCGCGGCCTGTCCTTGATCGGGTTCTCCGCTCTGGCTTGCGAGCTGCATCTGGGTTTGTACGCGCGTCCTGTTTGGCGCGTAGTTTTACCCAGCCGAGATGAAGCCTTTCTGAGGGAACATTGTTAAAGTCGAGTTGTTTTCGCCAACAGCAAGCCTGTTTCCGCTTAAAAATCAAGCAACTAGGCAAGCCCTGCCGGGTACAAGGTGAAGAAAGGCTTGTCGTGCGCAGCCAACCCGGAAAAATCGGCGCACTTTTCCGACAACATCGCCCGTCTGAACGGGCGAGGTCCTGGCCGCGATATCTTCAGCCGCCGGAGGTCGAGGACAGCAGCGGCGACCATGCCGGGTCGGAGGCAAAGCCCGGCGTCGGCACCTTCAGCTCGTTGCGGCCCGAAATGTCGACCGAGTACAGCGACGGTCCGCCGTTGCCGCCGGGATCGCGGAAGAACATCAGCACGCGGCCGTTCGGCGAGAAGGTCGGGCCTTCGTTGTGGAAACCGGAGGTGAGCAGCCGCTCGCCGGAGCCGTCCGGCTTCATGACGCCGATCGCGAATTGACCGCCGCCCTGCCTGGTGAAGGCGATGTAATCGCCCTTCGGCGACCACACCGGCGTCGAATAGCTGGCGTTGGTGTCGTCCTTGGAGAAGGAAATGCGCTGCGCCTGCCCGCCGCCCGCGCTCATGACGTAGATC
>NZ_JAEMSD010000060.1:16136-19677 GCF_016462955.1 Bradyrhizobium sp.
GTCGGTGAGACGCGTGGTCGAGCGCGAGCGCAGATCCATCACGAACAGGTTGGAATTGCCGCCCTGCTGCAGGCTCATGATGACGCGCTGGCCGTCCGGCGAGAAGCGCGGCGCGAAGGTCATGCCGGGGAAATTGCCGACGATCTCGCGCTGGCCGGTCTCGATGTTGTAGAGATAGACCTTCGGATCGCCCTGGCCGAACTCCATATAGGTGATCTCTTGCGAGTTCGGAGAGAAGCGCGGGGTGAGCACGAGGTCGGAGCCGCGGGTCAGATAGCGCACATTGGCACCGTCCTGATCCATGATCGCGAGCCGCTTGACGCGGCGCTCCTTCGGCCCGGTCTCGTCCACGAACACGACGCGGCTGTCGAAATAGCCTTTTTCGCCAGTCATCCGCTCGTAGATCTGGTCGGAGATAATGTGGGCGATGCGGCGCCAATATTCCGGCGAGGTGAAGTATTGCTGGCCGGCGAGCTGCTGGCCATTAATCACGTCCCACAGGCGGAATTCGGCCTTGAGCCTTCCGTCCGGCTGCCGCGTCATGCGGCCGGTGACGAGGGCCTGCGCGTTGAGGGTCTTCCAGTTCTGGAAATTCGGCGCGACGTCCATGTTGCTGATGCGCTCGATGAAGGCGGCCTGGTCGATCGGCGTGAACAGGCCCGAACGCTTCAGATTGTTGGTGATGACCTGCGTGACGCCGTTGCCGACGTCGCCATCGGAAGGCGAGCCGGGCAGGAAATTGGTGATCGCGATCGGGATCGGCTGAAACGCCGTGGGATCGATACGCAGGCGCCCGTCCTGCCCCTGAGCGAAGGCACGTCCGCTCCCAAGCATCGCGAGCGTCGATCCGGTCAGCGTCAGGAAGCGGCGGCGGTTCATCGATCGAATGTCATTCATCGCAAAATTCTTTTGTTCGGATGTCACAACATATCCTTCAGGCCGAAGCGCATCGGAATGGTTTTCCAGGTGTCATACTGCTGCTTCGGCAGGAACGAATAAACCTGACATTGCACGATGGCGCGCTTGCCACTCTCCGCCACGGCCTGAGCAATCGACCGAGACGGCCCTCTCGCTGCAACGACAACCGGTTCGGATGCCAGCGTTCCATCGATCTTCATGTAAATGTCGATGTCGACTTCGTACTGATCGGCATCCTGCCCGTTATAGGTGGGCGTAAAGCAGCGCCTGACCGCTGACATGAACGCGCCCTGCCAGGTCGCGACATTGTTGACGGCTGTCCCGGTCGTGGATCCCAGTGAGGCCGACGCATTCAGCGCCGAGCCGGTCTGCTCGTGCCGGGTCGCGGCGCGCTTGTCGAGGTCACGCTGGATCTGCGCGGGATCGAAGGTGCGCTCCTTCGGCTTGGGCTGCGGCTGCACCGCCGCGACCTTCTGCTCCACGGGCTTGGGCGGCGGCTTCTTGGTCTCCTGCTTCTTCATGAGCTCGGCGAGCGGATCTTCCTTGGCCGGATCAGGCTTCTTGTCCTGCGGCTTCGGCTCCTGCTTCGGCTCTTCCTTGGGCTTCGCCTCGACGACGGGCTTGGGCGGCTCGGGCTTCTTCTCCACCGGCTTCTCGACGGGCTTTGGCGGCGGCTCCGGCTGGGAGTTGGTCTTGATCAGCTCTTTCTTCTCGGTGACCTTGCCGACCGCATCTTCCTCGGGCTTCGCTTCCGCGATCTTCTCGACCTTGGGCTTCGGCTCTTTCTTGTCACCGGTCTTTTGCCCCGACATCATCTGCGCGAGCTGATCGGAGGAAATGATGTCGACCGGAAGGGATTCCTGCGTAGCGATGTAGGCCTTGCTGCTGAAGGTGACGAGCCCCCATCCCAGCACGAGGACATGGAGGGCAATCGACGCAACGAGTGTCTTGTCGACGTTCACCTTCACGGCCTCAAGACCCCTGATCCGCTTCCGTGACGAGGGCGAGCTTCTTGAACCCGGCCCCCGAGAGCTGGCCCATCACCTTGGCCACCGTACCGTAATCCGCCTTCTTGTCGGCGCGCAGATAGATGCGCTCCTCCAGCCCGCCCCGCGCATCCGTGATGGCCTTCAGCTTGGGGATCAGCTCGTTCATCGCGATCTCGGTGTCGTTGATGAACACCTTGCCCTTGATGTCGACAGACATCTGGATCGGCTTCTGGTCGCTGTTTTCGATGCTCTTGGCCTGGGTCTGCGGCAGGTCGAGCGGGACGCCGACCGTCAACATCGGTGCCGACACCATGAAGATGATGAGCAGCACCAGCATGACGTCGACCATCGGCGTGACGTTTATCTCGGCCACGACCGGCTTGCGCCGGCCACGGCGCCCGCCGCCGCCGGACGAACTCGCAACGTTCATGGCCATGATCGCGTGCCCAAATTGCCCTTCACATTATACATGCCGTCCATCAGCCCCGCTCGTCGATCTGACGAGACAGAATGGCTGAAAATTCATCAGCAAAGCCCTCGAGCCGCTGGGCCTGCCGGTTCACCTCGGAGGTGAACTTATTATAGAAAATAGTGGCAGGAATGGCGGCGATAAGGCCGACGGCGGTCGCAAACAGCGCCTCCGCGATACCGGGGGCGACCACCGCCAGAGAGGTATTTTTCGACGCCGCGATCGACTGGAAGCTCGACATGATGCCCCAGACCGTTCCGAACAGGCCGACGAAGGGGCCGGCGGAGCCCACGGTCGCCAGCACCAGCAGGCGCCGTTCCAACCGTTCGACCTCACGCGCGATCGAGACGTTCATCACCTTGTCGATGCGCATCTGAAGCCCCGCGACCGAGCGGGCATGGCTCTCGAAGGAACGCTTCCACTCCCGCATCGCCGCCACGAAGCAGGCTGCCATGGAATGCGTCGGCTTGGCCGAGAGCGTGCGATAGAGCTCCTCGATCGACTCGCCCGACCAGAACGCCTGCTCGAAACGGTCCATCGAGCGCCGGGTGCGCGCGTAAAGAAAGATCTTGTCGATGGCGATGGCCCAGACCCAGACCGAGCAGGCCAGAAGCCCCAGCATCACCGCTTTCACGATCCAGTGAGCCTGCCAGAACAGCGCAATCAGCGACACGTCGGCGGAGGCAGCAACCGGAAGGGCTGACTGAGCCAATTCGGCCGGATTCATAAGCAGTATCCTCTCAAGGCGATCGTTACCTAATGTCTACGGCCAGCAAACGGGCCGGTGTTCCCCAACAGCCGCGCTGGAACCGGCGCGGCCGGCAAGCCCGCTCAAAGCCTTGTCTTTCTGGGGTGCAGGGCTGGTCCAAAAGCTCGTCCAAAGCCGGCCGCCTGCATTCCCCGCCAAGATGTCAAAACTATGGGCCTCGACACGTCCTCGGGCGCGACTATCCGCAATTACCAGAGCCCGGCGTTGGTTAATGCGGGGTTACCGGCGGCGAATTTGGCTGCGGGAAAGGTAGGCAGCGCAGCGGGATGGCTGGCGGGCACCCAGGGTGTCCCGTGCGGGAGACAGGATCGCGCCTCAAGCCGCCGAGGCCGGCTCGGGGCAGTTGGTCAGCCGCGCGGGATTGCCGATTGCGGTGCAACCCGGGGGGACGTCACC
>NZ_JAEMSD010000060.1:19687-21196 GCF_016462955.1 Bradyrhizobium sp.
CGTCACGACAGTCCCGGCGCCGATCTTGGCGAAATCGCCGATCTCGATGTCGCCGAGGATGGTCGCGCCGGAGCCGATGAACACGCCGCGACCGATGCGAGGCGAGCGTATCGGCAGGCCGCCATGGCGTCCGATGCTGACGTTCTGCAGGATGGTGACCTCGTCGCCGACGACGGCGTTGGCGCCGATCACGATGCCGGTGGCGTGGTCGAGATAGACGGCGGACCCGATGTCGGCCGCCGGATGAATGCTGACCTGAAGCGCGTTCGAAGCCTCATTCTGAAACAGCAGCGCGGCGTCGCGATGATCGTGACGCCAGAGCCAGTTCGAGACGCGCCAAGCTTGCAGCGCGACGTACCCTTTGAAGTGCAGCAGCGGCGGCAACAGTCCGGCGATGGCGGGATCGCGGAGCACGATGGCGCGAAGGTCGCGGCCGGCCGCTTCGACCAGATCCGGCTGGCCGTGAAAGGCATCGCGGGAAAACGTCGTTAAGCGCTCGCGATCGGCGGCGCTGCCGCCCAGCCGGCGTCCGATCAGGTCGGCCAAGGCGGCGGCGAAATCGTCATGGGCAAGGACGGCATCGGCGAGAGCCCTGCCGAAGACGGGATCCGCCGCTGCTGCGCGCTCTGCCTCGCCGCGTATCTCCTGCCAGAGGATATCGCTCGCCTTGATCGCAGCTTCCGCCATCTTCGCCGCCTGCGGTGTTTTGACGCTTGCTTCTCATCGACGAATATAGGAGCCAGAGAGCCGGTGCGCCAATTGACGTCAGCGACATGCGGTCGCCGAACGCCCGGCAACGAGCTTGCTTGCCGGAGAGCCCCGCCCGTATAGTCCGTAGGTTCTTTCGGCCCAAACCCGCGGTGGTCTGCCATCCGCGGGTTTTTCGTACCCTCGGGCCGTCAGCGCCGGATCAATCCTCTTCCCACGTCATCCGAGGTCACGCTCAAATATGTCGCCCAACGCCCCCGCCGACGACCAGCATGACGACGTCATGTATCCATCCGCCCTGCCGTTCTTGCTGGTCCACCTCGGCTGCCTGGGGGCAATCTGGTCGGGCGTCACCTGGCAGGCGGTCGCGATCTGCGTCTCACTCTATTGCTTGAGGATGTTCGCGATCGGCGCGGGCTACCATCGCTATTTCTCGCATCGGGCGTTTGCAACGAGCCGGGTGTTTCAGTTCATCCTGGCCTGCCTTGCGCAAAGCACCGCGCAGAAGAGCGTGTTGTGGTGGGCGGCCAAGCATCGGCACCATCACCTGCATTCCGACACCGAAAACGACGTCCATTCACCGCGTCACCGCGGCTTCCTCTACAGTCATCTCGGCTGGATTTTCTATCGACGGCACGACGCGACTGACCTCGTGAAGGTCGGCGATCTCGCCGCCTATCCCGAACTGATGTGGCTGCATCGGCTGGAACTGCTGCCGGCGCTGGTGCTGGCAGGGCTGTGCTTCCTGATCGCAGGATGGTCGGGTCTCGTCGTCGGCTTTCTCTGGAGCACGGTGCTGCT
>NZ_JAEMSD010000457.1 GCF_016462955.1 Bradyrhizobium sp.
CTCATAGGCCCCCTCCCGGGCGCCGCGCACGATGCCCTGGGCGTGACCCGCTTGGGGCAGCGACAACAGCGCGAACAAGAGTCCGGCGGTTGCGAACAGCAGGCGGACGGGCAAACCGGCCGGCAGCGCGGCGACATGGACTTTGTTCATCTTCGATTCCAGGGCTGAGGTGCTTGGCGGCATGCGCCGGTGCAGGGTGAACACGCTCAACGTTCGACGCGCCGGAATGGTTGCGCCTTTGCGACCAATTGTCGGCGATGCAAGCGCACGCCCGGCTCGCGAAAATGTCAGCGCCGCCGCACCTTCGCGGCACAAGGCGGGCTTGCTTACATCAGGCGGCGCGTTAACGATGGGCGGCCGGGCCGCTGGAACGAAAGCCGGATTGCAGGCATATTGCACGCCGGGGACGGAGCGCCGCGGCGCCTAGCGCGAACAGGCCGGAGGCCAGGACTCGATGCGTTTCCAGATGCGTACCTTTTTCATCGCTTTCTCCGCAGTGCTGGTTTTAGGCGCGGGCGCCGCGCAGGCCAAGGTCGAGATCACCGTCGACAAGGACAATCAGCAGATGACCGTCGCGGTCGACGGCGTCGCGCGCTATCACTGGCCGGTCTCGACCGGCGTCCCCTCGCGCGAGACCCCGAACGGCGCGTTTCGCGCCTTCCGGATGGAAGAGGACCACTATTCCAAGGAATTCGACGACGCGCCGATGCCTCACGCGATCTTCTTCACCAAGGTCGGGCATGCCATCCACGGCACGGACTCGGTCGGCCGGCTCGGCTCGCCCGCCTCCCATGGCTGCGTTCGGCTGTCGCGCCAGAATGCCTCGACGCTCTATGCGCTGGTGCAGCAGCAGGGCGTGCTCAACACCACGGTGACGCTGACCGGCTCGGCGCAGGTGGCAATGGCGCGCAATCCGCGCGGCCGCAACGCCAATGCGGTGGCCCGCGCACCGCAGCCTGCCGAAGAGCAATACGCGACCACCGGCGATCCCGTGAACCTGACGCCGCCGCCGCAGCAGCCTGCGCGCCGCTCCATGCCGCAGGATGACAACTACATCTACCCGGCCGACGGCAGCGACACCGGCGCGCGCTATCCGGCGCCGCGCTCGGCCGGCCGCCCGCTCTATGACGCGCAGGTCTACCAGCAGCAGCCGCGGCAATATTACGATCAGGGCTACGGCCAGCAGGGCTATTATTATCAGCCGCAGCCGCGGCAATATTACCAGCCGCGCGGCTATTATTATCAGAACTGACGCAGCCTCCGGCAGCAGCCCGCACCGGCCGAGGCACCATGCCGTCACGTGCCACGATCATTCTGACTGTGCTCTGGGTTCTGATGGCAGGACGGGCGATGGGGTCTGACGTGGCCTTCGATCTCGAGGCGCATCGCGGCGGGCGGGCGCTGTGGCCGGAAAATACCCTGCCGGCCTTCGCCCACGCGCTGACGATGGGGGTGGATACGCTGGAGCTCGACGTCGGCGTGACCGCAGACGGCGAAGTCATCGTCTCGCATGAGCGCGGGCTCAATCCCGATCTCACGCGGGATGTGGCCGGCGCCTACATCACCCCGCCCGGCACGCCTTTCGTGAAATTGCGGCTCGACGAGGTCAGGACCTATGACGTCGGCCGGATCCGCCCCGACAGTGCCTATGCGAGGCAATTCCCGGACCAGCGTGCCGTGCCGGGGACGCGCATTCCCACCTTGCGCGAGCTGTTCGCGCTGGTCCGTAAATCCGGCAACACGCAGGTGCGCTTCAACATCGAGACCAAGATCAATCCGAACCATCCGGATGAGACGCTGGATCCGCAAGGCTTCGTCGCGAAGCTGCTCGGAGTGATCGAGACCGAGGGATTCTCCGGCCGGGTCACGATCCAGTCGTTCGACTGGCGAACCCTGATTCTCGTCCAGCAGCAGGCGCCGAACATCCCGACCGCGTACCTGACTCTCCAGCGCGGTTCGGCTCCGACTGTGGCACGCGACAAGGCGACCAATTGGACGGCAGGTTTCGACCCGGCCGATCACGGCGGCTCGTTGCCGCGCACGATCAAGGCTGCCGGCGGCTCGATCTGGTCGCCCTATTTCGGCGACGTGACCGCAGCACTGGTTTCCGAGGCCCATGCGCTCGGACTGCGCGTCGTGGTGTGGACGGTGAACAAGCGCGAGGAAATGACGCGCATGATAGAGCTCGGCGTCGACGGCATCATCTCGGACAAGCCGGATCTGCTGCGCGAGGTCGCCGGCGAGAAGGGAATTGCGCTGCCGGCGGGGACACCAGTCGAGCCTTAGATCTCGTGTCCCGGACGCGACGCAGCGTGCAACGCTGCTTCGCAGAGCCGGGACCCAGCAAGCCGCGCGATGGGCCCCGGCTCTGCAGCGCACCGCTAAAGGAGCGCTGCGCTGCGTCCGGGGCACGAAACCATCCGAAGCGTCCCCTACTCCCCGTTCTTCCAACGCCGATGCAGCGCGCCCAGGATGTTGGAATAGTCGTCGGTCCAGACCCGCACCCTGTCGTCGGCTTCGGTCTGTTCCCACTGCTTGGAGGACGCAAGCCGGCCGATGTCGGCGTCCTCGCGCGCAGAGATGACGACGTCCGTCGAGAAGATGTAGTCGGAATCGCGGCCCGAATCCTCGTTGAAGACCCAGCTCTTGAGATCGTTGGCGTCGGCGATGCCGACCACGACGGTCTCGAGATCGAGATGCCGGTTGGAGACGTGCATCACCACGGCGCCGTGCGGCGCCAGCTTATCCTTGTAGATCTTCATCGCCTCTTCCGTGGCAAGATGAATCGGGATCGCGTCGGACGAATAGGCATCGACGATGACGAGGTCATAGGCGCCGTCGGGCTCCTTGGCGAAGGTGAGGCGCGCATCGCCGATGACGGGCTTCATGTCCGGCATGCAGCTCGAGATGTAGCGGAAATTCCTGGGATCACGCGCCGCGTCGACCATGGACTGGTCGATCTCGAAGAAGGTCCAGCTCTCCCCCGGCGCGGCGGCGCAGGCGAGCGTGCCGGAGCCGACGCCGATCGCGGCGACCTTGAGCGGCGCGCCCTTGCGCTCCCGCATCGCGCTGACGGCCTGACCGATGCCGCCGTCCGCGTGATAATAGGTGATCGGCTCGGGCCGGCCGGTTACGGGCGTGCCGTCATTGTTGAGGAAGCGCTCGGCGCCGTGGATGGTGGTGCCGTGCATCAGCACGTGGAAATAGCCGCCCGGCGTCACCACGATCTTGTGCACGCCGAAGAAGCTGCGCACGGTCGTGACGCGGCCCTCGTCGGCGGGATAGACGCGGATCAACACCAGCGCGAGCGCGACGGTGGCGAAGATCTTCCAGCGGTCGGCATTGAGGATCAGCGCGAGCAGCGCGGCGAGCCCGCCGACGGTGCCGGCGACCCAGACGCGATGATCCTCGAGCCAGGTCGAGATGTCGCCCGTCACATAGGACGGCGCGACGAGCGCCACCGCGAGCGCGGCGAGCGCCAGCCAGTACCATCTGACGATGACTGCAAAGCGTTCGGTCGCGGACGGACGGCACAGCGCGGCGAGCGCGATCAGGATCGGATATTCGGCGATCCACGAGAACGTGTAGGGCGCAACCAGCCCCGCGAACAGGCCGCCGACCATGCCGCCGAACGACAGCGCAACATAAAACCCGGTGAGATATTTCGCCGGCGGCCGTGTCCGCGCCAGTTCGCCGTGGCAGGCCATGGCGATGACGAAGAAGCACAATTGATGCCCGCCGAGCGTGAGCAGCAGGTTCTGCTCGCCGCCGAAAGCCAGCAGGCAGACGACACCGGCGATCGCGACCGGCTGGAGCATCAGCATCCATTTGTGCGGCAAGAGCGGACGCGACTGGAACACCACCACCCATGTCAGCAGATACAGCGACAGCGGCAGCACCCAGAGCAGCGGCGCTGCCGCGACGTCGGTCGAGATGTGCGCGGTGACGGCGATGAGCAGGCCCGACGGCACTGCGGCGAGGAAGATCCAGCGCAGCCGGGTCAGCAGACCCGGTGCCGGCGCAGTCACCTCCTCGTCCCGCGCATTGGCCATCGCCGGCTTCGGCGAACGCAACAACAGCACGCCGCAAGTACCGATCAGCAGGATCAACAGGCCGTAACCGGCGGCCCAAAACCGGTTCTGCGTCTGCAGCGTGAACATCGGCTCGAGCAGGAACGGATAGGACAGCAGCGCCAGGAAGCTGCCGATGTTGGAGGAGGCATAGAGGAAATAGGGATCGTGCGCAGCAGGATGGCCGGTGCGGACGAACCAGGCCTGCAGCAGCGGATTGTTGGCGGCGAGCGCGAAGAACGGCAGCCCGATCGAGACCACGAACAGGCCGAGCAGCCAGAACGCATAGCCCGAAGCCGGCGGCTCGCCATAGGCCGAGGCGATGCCGAGCGGCAGCGTGGCGAAGGCCGCGAGCAGCAGCAGCAGATGCACCGCCACCGGAGCGATCCGACTCCTCGCCTGCATTAGCAGATGCGCATAGGCATAGCCCGCCAGCAGCAGCGACTGGAAAAACACCATGGCCACCGACCACACCGCCGGCGAGCCGCCCAGCCGCGGCAGCACCATCTTCGTGAACAGCGGCTGCACCGAGAACAGCAGCAGCGCACTGACGAAGATCGCCGCGGTGTAGACCGTCAGCAGCAGCCGGTTGCGCGACGACGAGGGCTGCTCCGTGGCGGCGGGTTGCACGATCGAATCCATGAAAGCTCCGGCTAAAGCGTTTTCCAGCGAAGTCGGCACCGGTTCGCGCCAGGAAACGCATCGGACAATGGCCCCGGCGGGCGCCGGACCGCGCGCAATGGAGCACAAGGCGCCTGAACGGGCAATAAAGTGTGACGTGATGTTGCCGTGGGGAATGCTTGATATAAGGAGGTCGTTCCGGGGCGATGCAAAGCATCGAACCCGGAACCTCGAGATTCTCTGGTGCGGAGCCCGCACCTTAGTTCGCGCTTCGCACGCCCCGGAATGACAGAACACTGGATCTTGCATTCTTCATGACCGAAACCGACGTCGTCATCATCGGCGCTGGCCACAACGGCCTCACCTGCGCGGCCTATCTCGCGAAAGCGGGCTTGCGGGTGCGCGTGGTAGAACGGCGCAATGTGGTCGGCGGCGCCGCGGTCACCGAGGAGTTTCACCCGGGCTTCCGCAACTCCGTTGCGGCCTACACCGTGAGCCTGCTCAATCCGCAAGTGATCCGCGACCTCGATCTTGCCGGGCAAGGCCTGCGGGTGGTCGAACGCCGCGCGCAGAATTTCCTGCCCGCGCCCGACGGCAACTATCTTCTCACCGGCGAGGGGCGGACGAAGGCGTCGGTCGCCCGGCTCAGCGCGCACGATGCGAAGGCCCTCGACGGCTTCTCGCGGGAACTGGAAGACATCGCCGACGTGCTCAGACAATTCGTGCTGCGCGCGCCGCCGAACCTCCTCGACGGCTTTGGCACGAGCGCGATCCGCGAAGCCGTGAACGCGCTGGGAACGGCCAACATCCTGCGCGGCCTCACGCTGGAGAGGAGCCG
>NZ_JAEMSD010000061.1:0-5892 GCF_016462955.1 Bradyrhizobium sp.
TGTGGCTTTTTGCGTCCGGGTTCCGGCACACCAAAATCGTCATTCCGGGCGATGCGAAGCATCGACCCCGAATCTCGAGATTCCGGGTTCGGTCCTTACGGACCGCCCCGGAATGACAGCAGAGAGAATTGAGCGCTACACCGTTTGCGCCACCGCGCTGCGCTGCTTCGGCGCCTTCGCGATCTCGAACAGCGCGGCGGACTGCCCTGTCAGCGCGGCCAGAACGAGGCCGACCATATGCGCCAGCCGCTCGTCCTTCGCCTTCTTGTCCAGGAGATCGCGGCCGAAGATCACGCTCAGAGTCGCCGAATTGGAGAGATAGAAGAAGCTCAGCGCCGCGATCGAGATGTAGAGCTGCACCGGATCGACCGCGACCTGGAAGTCGCCGCTGTCGACACCGCGCCGCACCACGGTCCGGATCATCTCGACGAAGGGCGAGTGCATCGACTTGACCTTGGTCGACTTCTTCAGGTGTTTTGCGCGCGCGAGGTTCTCGGTTTGCAGCAGTGACAGGAATTCGGGATTGCGCAGGAAGTAATTCCAGGTGAACTCGATCAGGCGGCGGATGGCCTCGGGCGGATCGAGATGTTCGAGATCGAGCCCCCGCTCCTCGCTGCGGATCTTGTCATAGGCGCCTTCGAGCACGGCGAGATAGAGCTCGTCCTTGTTGCCGACGTGGTAATAGAGCATCCGCTTGTTGGCGCCGGCCTTGGCGGCGATGCGGTCGACGCGTGCGCCGGCCAGACCATGGGCGGAAAATTCCTGCTTGGCGGCGTCGAGAATGCGCAGCCGCATCCCCTCGGGATCGCGCTGCCATTTCAGAGTTCGCTTTGCCTTCGCCAAAAGAGGTGCTCACTGGGTGGTCGTCCATCGCGTGTATCATGGGGGCGAGCATTTGAGAACGATCTCGTACCCCTGACGCAGTTTCGTAGGGTGGGCAAAGGCGCACTTGCGCCGTGCCCACCATCTCTCTCGATCATAGAAAATGCGTGGGCACGCTACGCTTTGCCCACCCTACGAGAGTGCCTTACTGCGTGCCGCACCGCGTCCGGACCACGAGGCGACACGTGCTCCGTCATTCCGGGGCGCGCTCCTTGGCGCGAGCCCGGAATCCATTGAGCGGCAGAGTCGGTGGCGGAATGGATTCCCGGCTCGTCGCTTCGCGACGCCCCGGAATGACAGAATCACTCCACCGGCTTCGGCGAGCGCTCCAGCAGCACTGTCTGAATCCCGCAGGTACCGCTGCGCACGGTCATGATCCGCGTGCCCGGCTTGCGGCCGTTGCGGACTTCGCTGACGTCGAGGCCGGCAGCGATCAGGCGGGCGCGGGTGGCGTCGATGTCGGCGACGCGCCAGCTGAGGCCCCAGAGGCGGTCATGCGCGGCATCGCTGCCCGCAACCGGTCGGCGCACCACCTCGACGACGAGATCGCCGCAGCGGAAGAACATCAGCTGGCCCCAATCCTGGTGGGAGCGGTCGAGCGCCAGGTCGAGCCCGAGCCGCGCACCGTAGAGCGCGGCGGCACGATCGGAATCCTCGGTCGTGACGACGACGTGGTCGAGCTCGTCGATCGGGGCAATGTCGGTCGCGACCGATTTGGGACGTTCGTCGGCCAGTTCAAGGAAGAACATGCGCACGCCGCGCGTGAGCTCGGTGGCGGCCCGCGTGCGTTTCCAGTGCAGCACCGCGCCGGTGACGGAGTCGCTGCTTTCAACCTCCGCGACCGGGTCCGGCCTCAGGGCTACGCGCTCCAGCCGCCGATGCATCTTGCCGATGTCCGCGACTCGAAAGCACAGGCTGGCGAGCACGCCTTCCTGGTCCTCGAGCAGCGCGCGCATGCGGTCGGCGGTAACGCTGAAGCCGTGAGGGGCCATCAGCTCGATGGTCATGTTGTCGAGGGTGAACAGCACCCGGTCGGCGCCCTCGCCGGAATTCTGCCAGGCCGGCGCGCGGGCGAGCAGCGTCTGATAGGCCGCCTGGGCCGCACCGATATCGCTCACCAGAACGACGATGTGATCGAGACCGGTGATCATCCTGCACCCTTTTGATGGACCTGTGACGGACCTTGGAACCCGGGCCGCGACAGACGGCGTTTGTCCGGGCTTGGCATTGGCTGGTGATGGTCGTATTCCGGCACAATGCTGACCTCAAGCGCTTCGGGCGGCAGTTTTGCGAATAATTTCAGCGTCCCCACGGGGCGGAACCGGTGCTAGAGTAATCCCGCCGGCCGGGACCACAAGCGCATCACGGACAAGCAATGCAGGCTCTCTTCATCGGACAGACCTATATCGACGTCGTCTTCATCACCGACCACATGCCGACCGGCGACGAGAAGCACGTGGCCTCGGACTACGCGGTCTCCTTCGGCGGCAATGCGGTGACGGCGGCCTTCTGCTGCGCCAAGCTCGGCATCGTGCCGGATTTGATCGCGACCGCGGCCAATGACTGGCTGGGGCGCATGTTCCAGGACATGTGCGCGAAGTACGGCATCTCGCTGCATGGGCGCAAGGTCAACCAGTCCTCGCTCTCCTTCATCATGCCCAAGGACGGCAAGCGCGCCATCGTCCGCTGCCGCGACGACGAGCACATCCACCCCTTCCCGATCCTCAATCTCGGCGGCTGCCGCGCGCTGCATGTCGACGGCCACCAGCCGGATGCTGCGATCCACTACGCCAAGGTGTGCCGCGAGGCGGGCATCCTGACCTCGCTCGACGGCGGCGGCCTGCGCACCAACACCCACGAGTTGCTCGGATATATCGACGTCGCCATCGTCGCCGAGCGCCTCTGCGAGCAGATGGACCTGACGCCTGAGAAGATGCTCGACTACCTCAAGGGCCGCGGCTGCAAGATCGGCGGCGTCACCATGGGCGAGAAGGGCCTGTTCTGGTACGACGAGACAGGGACGGTGCAGGTGATGCCGGCGATGCCGATCCCGCGCGAGCGCGTCATCGACACCAATGGCGCCGGCGACGTCTTCCACGGCGCTTATGTCTATTCCTATCTGGCCCATCCCGGCAAAAGCTGGCGCGAGCATTTCGATTTCGCCCGCGCTGCCTCGACCTTCAAGATCCAGCGCCTCGGCAACGAGGCCGGCCTGCCGACGCTGGTCGATATCGCGAAGGTTCGGCACGAGTTCGAGGTCAGGGTCTAGAAAAAGATGGGGCGCGTCTTCGTCGCCGGCAGCGTCAACATGGATGTGGTGGCGACGGCGGATCGCCATCCCAGGGTCGGCGAGACCGTCGCCGGCCGCCAAGTGCTGTATTTCCCGGGCGGCAAGGGCGCCAACCAGGCGGTCGCGGCGTCACGGCTTGGCGCAAGGACCACGCTGATCGGACGGCTCGGGAAGGATTCGTTCGGGGCCGAGCTGAAGGCCTTTCTCGGCGATCAGGGCATCGATCTCGGCTATCTCGTGGAGACGGCGGAGGCCCACAGCGGCACCGCCATCATCACGGTGGCGGAGGCCGACAACACCATCGTCGTCGGTCCCGGGGCGAACGGGCTGGTCGGCCCTGATGACGTCGAAGTGGTGCCGCTGCTGAAGGGCGACGTCGCCGTCAGCCAGTTCGAGATTCCGCTGCCGTCGATCGTGGCATTCTTCCGGCGCGCGCGTGCGGCCGGCGCCGTGACCGTCTTGAATCCTGCGCCGGCGCGGAAGATGCCGGACGAGTTGCTGGCGCTGGTCGACATCCTCGTGCTGAACGAGACCGAGCTCGGCTTTCTCGCGGGCGCGGAGCTGTCGGACGACGATGAAGCCGGAAAGATCATCGACGTCGCGCGAAAACTTCAGGCCCGCGAGGACCAGACCATCTGCGTCACGCTCGGCAGGCGCGGCGTGCTCGCGCTGGCGGGGCGCGAGGAGATTGCCGTAGCCGGCCGCGCGGTGAAGGCCCTCGACACCACAGGCGCCGGCGATTGCTTCGTCGGCGCGCTGGCGGCGCAACTGGCCGAGGGCGCAGCCTTACGCACCGCCCTCGCCTTCGCCAACGCGGCTGCCTCGATCAGCGTGCAGCGAATGGGCGCCGGGCCGTCGATGCCGACGGCAGCGGAGGTAGCCGCGGTCTTGTAGCGCTCACGCCAGCGCGCTCTTCAGGTCGAAGCTCTCGTCTGCGGCCTGCTCTGGCGTGATCGAACGATCCATGCTCTGCAAGCGGCGTCCGAACATGTGGTCGCCGGCGCGGTTGATGGACTCGATGCCGAGCAGTCTGTCGCCGTGATAGCAGAACGCCGAGAACGCCTTGTTGGCGGGATTGCCGCGCAGCACGACGCGGTCGTAGCCGGTGGTGAGACCCGAGATCTGGAGCTTGTCGTCGCCCTGGTCGCTCCAGAACCAGGGATGGCTGTCGTAGGGCTTCTTGTCGCCGGTCAGCCGCGCCGCGAGACAGCGGGCCTGATCGGTGGCATTCTGCACCGATTCCAGCCGCATCGATCCGCCGAAGCGGGGGCTGGCGAACAGCGCGCAATCGCCGATCGCGGAAATGTCGGGATCGGCGGTCGCAAGATATTCGTCGACGACGATGCCGGCGGCGACCGGCAGCCCCGCCTCGGCCGCGAGCTCGATGTTCGGCAGCACGCCGACGCCGACCACGACGAGATCCGCCGGCAGATGCCGTCCGTCGCTCAAGGAGACGCCGGTGACCTTGCCACCCTCCGCCTCGATCGCGGTCGCCTGCACGCCGAGATGGATGCGGACGCCGGCCTCGCGATGGCGCGCCTGGAAATAGTCCGAGACCTCGGCCGTCACCGCGCGCGCCATCACGCGTGGAGCAAGCTCGAGCACGTCGACCTCGAGGCCCTTGATCCGCGCAGTCGCGGCGAATTCGAGGCCGATGAAGCCGGCGCCGATGATCACGGCGCGCGTCTTCGACGGCATGATCTGCCGGAGCTCCTCGCTGTCGTCGAGGATGCGTAAGTATTTCACGTCGGGAAGGTTGGCGTTGGGCAGGTCGAGCAGCCGGTTGCGCGCGCCGGTCGCCAGCACGAGATGGCCGTAATCCAGCGCCTCGCCGGATGCGAGATGCAGCTTGCGCGCGGCGCGGTCGATCGAGGCGGCGCGGCCGGCGATCAGCTCGATGGCCTGGTCCTGGTAAAATTTCTCCGGCCGGAACATCAGGCTCTCCGGTCCGGCCGAGCCCTTGATGTAGGCCTTCGACAGCGGCGGCCGCTGATAGGGCAGATGCGCCTCGTCGTTGATCAGGCAGATGCGCTCGGAAAAGCCGGCCTGGCGCAAGGATGCCGCGACCTGGTAGCCGCCATGGCCGGCGCCGACGATGATCACCGGGCCGGTCATCGGACAGCCCATTTCCGGAAGACACGAGCCTGGCCCATGCCGCCTCCTCTCTCGCTGATTGTGGTTGCTGGCCTTGCGAGGAGCCGGCGCTCGTGTCCGTCCCTTGGCGAAAGCGGCCCTATTTGAACCTATCGTTCCGCCTGGCGCAAGAGCGGCGGCCGGGGATTGTCACCCCTGCCCTTCTGCGATTTAGTTCGAGCCTCGACCTCCTGCCGGGGATATTCCAAATGACCGCTCCCGTCTCCAAGCCCGACGATCCCGCCCTGCTGCGGATCGACGGCCCGATCGCGACCATCACGCTGAACCGCCCTGCTGCATTCAACGCGATCAACCTTGCGATTGCGCAGAAGCTCGAACAGCTCGCGGCCTATCTCGAAGGCGCGGACGACATTCGCGTCGTCGTGCTCGAAGGCGAAGGCCGCGCCTTCTGCGCCGGCGGCGATCTGC
Source organism: Bradyrhizobium sp. (assembly GCF_016462955.1). Lineage (GTDB taxonomy): Bacteria > Pseudomonadota > Alphaproteobacteria > Rhizobiales > Xanthobacteraceae > Bradyrhizobium. The sequence continues at coordinate 5,735 of NZ_JAEMSD010000061.1, forward strand.
AGACGATCGGGGCCGCCGCCGAAGCCGGCACGGTGACGCCGGTGGTCGGCGAGCTGCTCAAGCACTATCATTCCTTCATCGAGATCGTCAGGCGCATGCCGAAGCTCTCGCTGTCGAGCGTGCACGGCTCGGCCGCCGGCGCCGGCATGGGCCTCGCC
>NZ_JAEMSD010000061.1:5902-12865 GCF_016462955.1 Bradyrhizobium sp.
GGCCTCGCCTTCGTCACCGATCTCTGCATCGCCGCCGATGACGCCAGGTTCACGCCCGCCTATGCCAAGATCGGGGTGTCGCCGGACGGCGGCTCCACGGTCGGCATCGTCGGCACGGTCGGATCGCGCCGGGCGCTGCAGGTCTTCCTAGCCGAGGACATTTTCACCGCGCAGCAGGCCTATGAATGGGGCCTGGTCGCCAAGACCGTTCCCGCGACCGAGCTGAAGGCGGCGACGCGGCAACTGGCCGAGCGCCTCGCGCAAAATCCGCCGGCTGCGATTGCCGGCACCAAGCAGCTGGTCTACCAGGCCGCGACGACGCCGGTGAAGCAGCAGCTGGATGCCGAGGAGCACAAGATCATCATGGCGATGAACACGGAGGCGTTCCGTACCGCCGTGAAGAAGTTCACGAGCAAGTCGAAGTGACGAGGCCAGCGCGCACGTTCTACGGCCTTCGTCACGGTGCGACCGACTGGAATCGCGAGGGGCGGTTCCAGGGCCGCACCGACAACCCGCTGAACGACGATGGCCTGCGACAAGCGCAGGAGGCCGCGCATGTGCTGCGCAGCCTCGGCATCAGCCGCATCGTCTCGAGCCCCCTGATACGCGCCGCGCGGACGGCCGAGATCATCGCGGACGCGATCGCGGTGCCCCTCGCGATCGACGCCGGCATCATCGAGTTCGATTTCGGCAGCTTTGAAGGCCTCCCCGTCCGCGACCTCATGATCAAGCACGGCGTCAAATCCGCGACAGGTCTCGTCTCGATCCTGCCGGCCGACGGCGAAAGCTGGGACGCCATGGCCGGGCGGTCGCTGGCCTGCGTCTCGCGCTGGCTTGCGCGCCATCCCGGCGACAACCTGCTGTTCGTCTGCCACGACGCCGTGATGCAAGCCATGGCAAACGCACTATCTGGCAGTTATTTCAAGAACAGCCACGGCACGCCGTTCCGCTACCTGCACGAAGACGCGCAGTGGCGGATCGAGCAGGTCGTTACCTGAGAGAGAGTACCGAGCGTGCGTTGCGCGACCGATCAACTCTTCCCGGTCTGCTTCCCGGCCCTCTGCATGAAATCGAAATCGCAGCCCTCGTCGGCCTGCATGATGGTCTCGTTGAACAGCCAGGCGTAGCCGCGCCGCGCTTCCTCGGGCGCGGCGGCGGGCTTCAGTGCGGCGCGGCGCCGCTCGAGCTCGGCGGCATCGACCAGGAGCTCGATGCTGCGGTTGGCGACGTCGAGGCGGATCATGTCACCGTTCTCAACCAGCGCCAGCGGCCCGCCGACCGCGGATTCCGGGGTGATGTGCAGCACGATGGTGCCGAAGGCGGTGCCGCTCATGCGCGCATCCGAGATGCGCACCATGTCCTTGGTGCCGCCGCGCGCGAGCTTCTTCGGGATCGGCAGATAGCCGGCTTCCGGCATGCCGGGCGCGCCCTTCGGGCCGGCGTTGCGCAGCACCAGCACGTCGTCTGCGCGGACGTCGAGATCGGGATCGTCAACGCGCAGCGTCATGTCCTCGACGGATTCGAAAACCACGGCACGGCCGGTGTGCTGCAGCAGCTTCGGGCTCGCGGCCGACTGCTTGATGACCGCGCCGCGCGGGGCGAGATTGCCGTGCAGGATGGCGAGGCCGCCCTCCTTCTTGATCGGATTGTCGCGCGAACGGATGGCGTCCTGCCCGGGCACGTCCTCGGCATTCGCCGCGATCTCGCGCAGCGTCTGGCCGGTGATGGTCCTGGCATCGAGATCGACGAGATCGCCAAGCTGCGCCAGTAGTTTCGGCACACCGCCGGCGTGATGGAAATGCTCCATGTAATGCTCGCCGGACGGCTTGAGGTCGACCAGCACCGGCACCTCGCGGCCGATCTGGTCGAAGGCTGCGAGATCGAGCCGGTGCGGCGAGCGATGCGCCATCGCGGTCAGATGGATCAGGCCGTTGGTCGAGCCGCCGATTGCCTGCAGCACGACCTGCGCGTTCTTGAATGACGAGGGCGTCAGCACTTCGCTCGGCTTCGGCCCCTTGGCCTTGGCCATCGCGGCGGCCACCTTGCCGCTCGCCTCGGCGAGACGGAAGCGCTCGGCATGCGGCGCCGGGATCGTCGCGCTCATCGGCAGCGACAGGCCCATCGCCTCGATCATGCAGGCCATGGTGGATGCCGTGCCCATCACCATGCAGGTGCCAACCGAAGGCGCGAGACGGCCATTTACGGCTTCGATCTCGGCATCGTCCATGTCGCCGGCGCGATATTTCGCCCAGAGACGGCGGCAGTCGGTGCAGGCGCCCAGCACCTCGCCCTTGTGATGGCCGACCACCATGGGCCCGACTGGGATGACAACGGTCGGCAAGTCGGCGCTGATCGCGGCCATCACCTGCGCCGGCAGCGTCTTGTCGCAGCCGCCGATCACGATCACCGAGTCCATCGGCTGGGCGCGGATCATCTCCTCGGTGTCCATCGCCATCAGGTTGCGCAGGTACATCGAGGTCGGATGCGCAAAGCTCTCTGCGATCGAGATGGTCGGGAACACGAACGGCATCGCGCCCGACAGCATCACGCCGCGCTTGGCCGCCTCGATGATCTGAGGAACGTTGCCGTGGCAGGGATTGTAGTCGCTATAGGTATTGGTGATGCCGACGATCGGCCGCTCCAGCGCGTCGTCGGAATAGCCCATGGCCTTGATGAACGCCTTGCGCAGGAACAGCGAGAAGCCGGCATCGCCATAGCTCGTCAGACCTTTGCGCAAGCCGCTCGTCATCAGGTCGCTCCGTCCTGTTTGCGTTGGTGGTACCGCCTCACCCCGTATTGTCAACAAGGCGCGCAAATGGATCCGGCGGAGGTCACCCGGCCGGGAGGACAATCTTTTGGTAGATGCTCCTCGATTGCACAACCGATTAACGGCTTATTAGAGGACTCTATCGCAAATAGTTTTCGAATAATATAACAACCATGCCGGGTTCCTTCGCCCGGAGGAATCCTATGAATGTACCCGGTGTCCTGATCGCAGCGGCGTTCGGCGCAGCTTTTTTTGCCGCGGAGTATGTGTGGTACTACCAGCCCGATTTGATCAACCCTGATGTCCTGATCAGCGCGCTCTCCTCCGAACACGCGAAAGCCCGCGCAGCCGTCCGGCATGCCCTGATCGATCCAGCGACGGCAACGTTCGGCGCGTTGCGTTCAGTCGAGTCCGGCGCGGCGAGGTATGTTTGCGGCGGCGTCAAGGCGAGGGACCAGTCCGGCCAGTTCACCGAAGTCGCGTTCGTCTACACCGTGGCCATCGATTTTGCCCGCATCGATGATAACGGACGCATCACGCATCAACATTCGGGGTACCGGCCCTGCCCCACCGAGGACGACAAGGTCGCCCAACAGCGGCCGGCTCTGTCGCCCGGCACGTCGGCCGCCATCAAGACCGTTCAGAAGATTGCCCCCGACGTGCAGACGTCGATGGCTCCCGTGCTGACAGCGCCTGCTGCCTCGGCGGGCGGATCGTCGTCCGGCGGGACAATGGAACGGCAGATCCGCGAGTTGGCCGGCCGGACCGTCCCGCCTGATGCCGCACCTGGACAGGCAAATTCGACTGCGAAGCGCGAGGCCGCCAGGGAAGGCGACTGGCCAGCCGATCGGCCGCCTACCGCCTGGCCCACATTCCCGCCGGACCACGCATTGGCGAAGCCAACCCGGAAGCGAACCCCGTCGGAAGCACTCGCGTTGGCGAAAGAGGTCGAAGACCGCTGGAAGCGAGCGGAATCGTCGGGCGACGTCTCCCTGCGTCCGTCCGCCGACGACATCAACGAGGCTTGCCGCGCGCTGCTCACGATCGATTCAAGAGACGCCCAATATCCAAACGCGTGGGCCGCCTTCGTACGATTGCAGAAGATAAGCCGGGACATCGCCAGAGGCTGATACGGACAACTCCCGGCGGAGGTCCGTCGCAACCTCTTGCCGGTGGCCGATCAACGCCTCCGAGCTGCGTGCTTTCACCCTAAGCGCTTGCGCTGGAACTCGTCCAACTGCGACACTTGAACGCAACTAAGAATGAGTTGCAATAATTGCACTGGCGCCAATTGCGTGGAATATTTGCGAATGACTTGCATTTGCATGGATTGATGCACGCACGCGAGATCCGTCCTCCGCGGGTCTCGATTTCGGGGTGATTGTTCGTGTCTGGAATATTGAGCTTCCCGCGCGCCGTGGCGGCGGCAACGATCGTGGCCAGCCAGCTGGCGAGCTGTGCCTTGGCCCACGCCGACGACAAGCCCGGACGTACTACCGGCACGCCTCCGAAGCCTGCGCAGAACCTGTCGTCAGCCCACGCGGAGATCGACACCGAGCACATTTTCGGTTTCAGCATGGGCTCCGACATCGGCAAGCCCGGCGAGATCGAGGTCGAGTTCGAGAATGTCGGCGCGTTCGGCAAGCGCTCCGGCAGCTACGCCGCCTGGGCCAATCTCAATCAGGTCAAATACACGGTCTCGGACAATTTCCGGATCGCGCCGGGATTTTCGCTGGGCGGGCAGCACATCAGCGGCGTTCCGGGACTTGCCGATCATCGGGACCTCGCTTTCAGCGGCGTCGCGCTCGAACTGCGCTACAAGCTGGTCGATCGTGCCGTCGCGCCGTTCGGGCTCACTCTCCACGCACAGCCCGGCTGGAGCCGGATCGACGACGCCACCGGCCTGCACATCGCGCAATATGGCGCGGAGTTTGCCGCGCTGTTCGATCGCGAGCTGGTCAAGGACAGATTGTTTGCGGCCTTCAACGTCTGGTACGGGACCGGCGGGACCCGCGAGATCGTCACCAATCTCTGGCGACACGATTCCGAGATGCAGCTCCAGGCGGCGATCTCCTACGCGGTGCAGCCCGACCTCTTGTTCGGCCTCGGCGTTCGCTACGCGCGGGCCTATGACGGCGGCGCACTCGATCGCTTTCTGGGCGATGCGGTCTTCGCCGGCCCGACCTTTTCCTACAGCATTTCGAAGGAAGTCGGCATCTCCGGCACCTGGCAGATGCAGGTCGCGGGCAAGGCACTCGGCGACAACCGCAGCCTTAACCTGGAGCAGTTCGAGCGGCACCAGGCGCTGCTGAGGATCAACTTGCATTTCTGATGTCAGGCTGCGGATGAGTTGCGCTCTCACGGAAGCCGCATCTTGGCGACGCCAGATCAATAGCGGCGCCAGGAGCTTTCTCCTCGCATGCGAGCACTGCTCTCTCCGGGCCTCATTGCGAGCTTCTCGCAATGACGTGTGGCGAGGGCGCAGGCTACATTAACGGGACTACCGCTTATTCCAATCGATAATCCGGCTCGGGTCGGCGTCGAACTCCATGCTGCAGAAGGTGCCGCCCTGGAAATAATCGCCGACCAGGTCCGGCTTGAGTTTGGCCTGCTCGGCCATCGCGTGCTCGCGAAAATCCTCGGCGCGTCCGGTGGGGCGGTAGCCGAGTTCGTAGGCGCGGTGATTGTCCCACCAGGCGCGCTCGTTGAAAGAGGCACCGTAAAGGATCTCGAAATGGACGTCGGGATGGTCGAGCCCGATGCGGCAGAGCTGCACGAGGTCGTCGGGCTTGAGCCAGATCGAGAGCCGGCGGTGGTCGAGCGGCATGTCGCCGAAATTTCCGATGCGCAGGCACGTCACCTTCATCCCGTGCTTGTCGGCATAGAGCGCGCCGACGGCCTCGCCGAACACCTTGCTGACGCCGTAGCGGCTGTCCGGCCGCGCAGTGACGTCGGTGCCGATCCTGTGGTGGCGCGGATAGAAGCCGACGGCGTGGTTCGACGAGGCGAACACCACGCGCTTGACGCCCTTGCGGTAGGCCGCCTCGAACAGATTGTAGCCGCCGATGATGTTGGCCTGGAGGATCTGATCCCAGCTGCCTTCGACCGAATAGCCGCCGAAATGGAGGATGCCGTCGACGCCCTCGCAGATCGCTTCGCATTGCGCGAGATCGGCGAGGTCGGCGGCCTTGAATTTCTCGTTCGCGCCGAGATCGGCCGGCGGCCTGATGTCGGAGAGCAAAAGATCCGGATAGATCGGCGGCAGCAGTTTCCGCAGGCTCGTGCCGATTCCGCCCGAAGCTCCCGTCATCAAGATGCGCGCCATGTCGTCCCTCGCCTATGCTGACCGATTTGCGGTCACGTGTCTCCAATGATAGCAGGATTGTCCAGAGGGAACCAAACGAGAGAACCGCCATGAATGAGGCATCGTCCCACTCCCAGGAACGGTCAGGCTGGCGGCCGGCGAGCTATTATCCCGATCCGGCCATTCAGGCACTCGATCCACGCTTCGAAAAATACTGGCTGAAATTGTCGGCGGTGGAGCGCCTCGCCACCGGCCTGCGCTGGGCCGAGGGGCCGGTGTGGTTCGGCGACGGGCGGTATCTCCTGTGCAGCGATATCCCGAACCAGCGCATCATCAAATGGGAGGAGGAGACCGGTGCGGTCAGCGTGTTCCGCAAGCCTTCCAATTTCGCCAATGGCAACACGCGGGACCGGCAGGGCCGGCTCGTCACCTGCGAGCACGGCGGCCGGCGCGTGGTGCGCACCGAATATGACGGCAGCATCACGGTGCTGATGGATTCGTTCGACGGCAAGCGGTTGAACTCGCCGAACGATGTCGTCGTCAAGTCGGACGGCTCGATCTGGTTCACCGATCCGACCTTCGGCCTGCTTGGCAATTACGAGGGCTACAAGGCTGAGCCCGAGCTCGACATGAACGTCTACAGGTTCGATCCGGAGACTCGCAAAGCCACGGTCGTCGCCGAGGGCGTGCTCGGGCCGAACGGGCTCGCCTTCTCGCCGGACGAGAAGATTCTCTACCTCATCGAATCCCGCGGCGTGCCGACCCGCAAAATTCTCGCCTATGACGTTTCACCTTCCGGCGACAAACTTTCGAATAAGCGCGTCTTTGTCGATGCAGGCCCCGGCACGCCGGATGGTTTCCGCGTCGACATCGACGGCAATCTCTGGTGCGG
>NZ_JAEMSD010000061.1:12875-19686 GCF_016462955.1 Bradyrhizobium sp.
TGGGCGATCCCGAACTCGACGGCGTCGTGGTGTTCGCACCCGACGGCGTCATGATCGGCCGCGTCGCGCTACCCGAACGCTGCGCCAATGTCTGCTTCGGCGGCCTCAAGCGCAACCGCCTGTTCATGGCCGCGAGCCAGTCGATCTATGCGCTGTATGTGAACACCCAGGGGGCGGTGGGGGGATAGCAAATCTCTCTCTGGCGTCATTCCGGGGCGCGCCTCTTCGGCGCGAGCCCGGAATCCATCAGGCCACGGAGTTGGTGGGTGAATGGATTCCGGGCTCTTCGCTGCGCGACGCCCCGGAATGACGACAGAGATAGACAACGAAAAACACCGGAGCGGTTGCCCACTCCGGCGTTTGGTTTGTCGCGCGAACGATTACGCCGCGTTGAAGCCGGCGACGGCCTTCACTTCGAGGAAGTCCTCGAGGCCGAACTTGCCCCACTCGCGGCCGTTGCCGGACTGCTTGTAGCCGCCGAACGGCGCGGTGCGGTCGTTGGGCACGCCCTGCAGGTTGACGTTGCCGGCGCGGATCTGACGGCCGACCCGCTTGGCGTCCTCGACCGACGGACCGTAGACATATCCGGCAAGGCCGTAGGGCGTGTCGTTGGCGATCTGCACCGCGTCGGCTTCGTCCTTGGCGCCGATGATGGTCAGCACCGGTCCGAAGATCTCCTCGCGGGCGATCGTCATATCAGGGGTGACGTCGGCGAAGATGGTCGGGCGGACATAGAAGCCCTTGTTGACGCCTTCGGGCAGGCCCGGGCCGCCGGCGACGAGCGTTGCGCCCTCGTCGATGCCCTTCTTGATCAGGCCCTGGATCTTGTCCCACTGGCCGCGATTGACCACGGGTCCGATGGTGGTGCCTTCGGCGCGGGGATCGCCGGCCTTGGTCTTGTCGGCGACGGCCTTCGCGATCGCGGCGACTTCCTTCATCTTCGACAGCGGCACGATCATGCGCGAGGGCGCGTTGCAGGACTGGCCGGAGTTGTTGAACATGTGCATCACGCCACCGGTCACCGCCTTGGTGAGGTCGGCGCCTTCGAGGATGACGTTCGGCGACTTGCCGCCGAGCTCCTGGCTGACGCGCTTCACGGTCGGCGCGGCGCGCTTGGCAACATCGATGCCGGCGCGGGTCGAGCCGGTGAAGGAGATCATGTCGATGTCAGGATGCTCGCTCATGGCGGCGCCGACCTCGGGGCCGAGACCGTTGACGAGGTTGAACACGCCCTTGGGCACGCCGGCTTCATGCAGGATTTCCGCGAAGATCAGCGCCGAGGTCGGCGTGAACTCGCTGGGTTTCAGGATCATGGTGCAGCCAGCGGCGAGCGCGGGCGCGACCTTGCAGGCGATCTGGTTCAGCGGCCAGTTCCAGGGCGTGATCATGCCGACCACGCCGATCGGCTCGCGCAGCACCATGGCGGTGCCAACCGGCTCCTCGAAATGATAGTTCTTGAGCACGTCGAGCGTGGTCATGAGATGGCCGAGACCGGCGCCGGCCTGCAGCTTCTCCGCCATCGGCAGCGGTGCGCCCATCTCGTCGGAGACGGCGGCGCCGATCTCCTTGAGGCGGCCCTTGTAGACCTCGATGACCTTGCTGAGCAGCGCGACGCGCTCGTCGCGGCTGGTCTGGGAGAAGGTCGTGAAGGCGCGCTTGGCGGCGGCGACCGCCTTGTCCACGTCGGCCTTGGAGCCCAGCGCAACCTCGTACATCGCCTCTTCCGTCGCCGGATTGACCACGGCGGTGGACTTCTTGACGGCGGGATCGACCCAGGCGCCGTCGATGTAGAATTGCATGCGATTGACCATCGTTAACCTCTTCTTGGGGGCTTGGAGGGGGCGTTTCGGCAGGCATCCTTGCACGAAAGCGCCGGCAATTGAACCCGCCATATGCGGGGCCAGCGTTGCGGCGGGCGGAGGTATATGAGCCGATGGCGGGAACGAGGCAAGATGGCCCCGCAGTCATTCCGGGGCGCGGCGACGCCGCGAGCCCGGAATCCATTTCACCACCTGGACTGAGGCCCGATGGATTCTCAGGTGCGCGATTGCGCACCATAGTTGGCGCTCACGCGCGCCCCGGAATGACGACTTAGCTACACCGCCATCTTCCGGTGCAGCACCGGCGCGCCGGTGGTGAGGCTTTCCGCCGCATCGATGATGGCGTTGGCGTCGATGCCGTAGTACCGGTAAAGGTCGGCGATGCTGCCGGTCTGGCCGAACTGCTCGACGCCGAGCGCCTCGACACGATGACCGCGGACGCTGCCGAGCCAGCCGAGCGCTGACGGATAGCCATCGATCACGGTCACGATGCCGCAGTCGCGCGAAAGCGGCGCGAGCAGCTTTTCGATATGGCTGAGATGCTGCACGCCACGCCGGTCGCGCCGCAATTTTCGCGCCGCGGTCCAGCCGGCGTGGAGACGGTCGGCCGAGGTGATCGCAAGCAGGCCGATGTCGCGGCGGCTCTCGCCGATGAAGCCGGTCGCCTCGATCGCCTCGGGCGCGACCGCGCCGGTATAGGCGATCACGACTTCGGCATTGGGGCCAGGCTTGCGCAGCCAATAGGCGCCGTCGGTGATGCCCTGCTGCAACTCCGGTGTCATGATCCGCTGCGCCTGCTCGATTGCGCGCGTCGAGAGGCGCAGATAGACCGAGCCGCCCTCGCCAGGGTCGCGCTGCATGTGCTCGAAGCCGAAAGCCATGATCACGGCGAGCTCGTCGACGAAGGCCGGCTCGAACGAAGCCAGCCCATCCTGCGCCATGCCGATCAGCGGCGTCGCGATCGATTGATGCGCGCCGCCCTCGGGCGCAAGCGTGATGCCGGAGGGCGTGGCCGCCACCATGAAGCGCGCATCCTGGTAGCAGGCATAGTTCAGCGCATCGAGCCCGCGCTCGATGAAGGGATCGTAGAGCGTGCCGACCGGGAGCAGCCGCTCGCCGTTGATCTGGTGCGACAGGCCGAGCGCCGAGAGCATGATGAACAGGTTCATCTCGGCGATGCCGAGCTCCAGATGCTGGCCCTTCGGCGAGGCGTCCCAATTGTAGGTCGAGGGAATTTTCTCGCTGCGGAATAGGTCCGCCTTCTCGGCGCGCGCGAACAGGCCGCGGCGGTTCACCCAGGGACCGAGATTGGTCGAGACGGTAACGTCGGGCGAGGTCGTGACGATGCGCCTCGCGAGCTCGCTGTCGCTGCGCGCGATCTCGTTCAGCACGAGGCCAAAGCCCTGCTGGGTCGACATCTGCGGCGACGGTTTGAAGGCGAGCTGCTGCGGCACCTCGACGACCGGCGCCGTGAGGCGGCGGCCGTCACGGTTGAACGGCACCTGCGCGAGGAAAGCTTCCAGTTCGGCCGCATCCTGCGTCAGCCCTTCGAACTTGTCCCATTCGTGGCCGGGACGGATGTTCTGGCTCTCGCGGTACTTCTCCATCTGCGTAACAGTCATCAGGCCGGCGTGGTTGTCCTTGTGGCCCTGGAAGGGCAGGCCGACGCCCTTGATGGTGTAGGCGATGAAGCAGACCGGGCGATCGTGATCGATGGAGTCGAACGCCTCCAGCACGCTCGCCATGTCGTGGCCGCCGAGATTCGACATCAGCGCGAGCAGCTCCTCGTCGCTGCGCCGGTCGATCAGCTTGGTGATCGGGCCCTGGTCGCCGATCTCGTCATGGAGATGCTTGCGGAAGGCCGCGCCGCCCTGGAAGCACAGCGCCGCATAGAGCGCGTTCGGGCAATTGTCGATCCACGTCTTCAGCGCCTCGCCGCCAGCTTCCGCGAACGCCTCGCGCATCAGGCGGCCGTATTTCACGATGACGACGTCCCAGCCGAAATTGCGGAACATGGTCTCGAACTTTTCCCACAGACCTTCGCGCACGACGGCATCGAGCGACTGGCGGTTATAGTCGACCACCCACCAGGTATTGCGCAGGCCGTGCTTCCAGCCCTCCGCTAGCGCCTCGAAGATGTTGCCCTCGTCCATCTCGGCATCGCCGACGAGCGCAATCATGCGCCCCTCGCGGCGGTCCTTCATCCAGCCATGCGCCTTGACGTAATCCTGCACCAGCGACGAGAACAGCGTCTGCGCGACGCCGAGGCCGACCGAGCCGGTGGAGAAATCGACGTCATCGACGTCCTTGGTGCGCGAGGGATAGGACTGCGCGCCCTTGAAGCCGCGAAAATTCTCCAGCTTCTCGCGGCTCTGCCGGCCGAACAAATACTGGATGGCGTGGAACACGGGGCTCGCATGCGGCTTCACCGCGACGCGGTCCTCCGGGCGCAGTACGTGGAAATACAGCGCCGACATGATGGTGGCGAGCGAGGCGGACGAGGCCTGGTGGCCGCCGACCTTGAGGCCATCCGCATTGGAACGGATGTGGTTGGCGTGGTGGATGGTCCAGGACGACAGCCACAGCGCCTTGCGGGCCAGCGCGGTCAGGATGTCGAGGCGAGCGGGGTCAACGGGCATGGCGATGCTCCGGGAAAGAAGCACTGATCATACGCCTGCAGGCCGTGCCAAACTTCTCAATTTTTCGCGCCATACCGGCCGATATTGGGATATTTTACCAATCAGACGCCCCTGACCCAGGTTCCATCCCAATGCCAGAGCTCGACGCCATCGACCGGAAAATCCTCGGCCATCTCCAGAACGACAGCCGGATGACCATGCAGGAGCTTGCCGACAAGGTCGGACTCTCGGTCTCGCCCTGCCACCGCCGCGTCAAGCTGCTGGAGGAGCGCGGCGTGATCTCGCGATATATCGCGACCGTGGACCAGAAGGCGCTGGGGCTGCATGTCAGCGTCTTCATCTCGATCAAGCTGGCGCGCCAGAAGGAAGAGGACCTCAACCGCTTCGCCCGCGCCATCTCGAAATGGGACGAGGTGCTGGAGTGCTATCTGATGACCGGCAACCGCGACTATCTGCTGCGTGTTGTCGCAGCCGACCTCGCCTCCTACGAGACGTTCCTCAAGACCAAGCTGACCCGGCTCGACGGCATCGCCTCGATCGAATCGAGCTTTGCGCTCAGCCAGGTGAAATATTCGATCGCGCTGCCGGTGTGACCTCAGCGGCATCGCACATTGTCACAAGGTCGCAACAAACCCCGTCGATGGTCGTTGTGACCGGTATCGAGCCGAGAGAAGGACCCATGACCACACCCGATCCCAAATCCCAGATCTCCAAGCGCGAGCGCATCATCCGGGAAATGGCCGACGATCTCGACGAGGAACTGGAGATGGAGCTGGATGATGCCCGTCTCGACGAGCTTCTCGATGAGACCGGAACGTTGAGTCCGACGGTCGATCGCAGGCTCTATTTCCGGGAACTGCTTCGCCTCCAGGGCGAGTTGATCAAGCTCCAGGACTGGGTGCAGAGCGAGCGGAAGAAAGTCGTGGTGCTGTTCGAGGGCCGCGATGCCGCCGGCAAGGGCGGCGTCATCAAGCGCATCACGCAACGACTCAATCCGCGCATCTGCCGCGTCGCGGCGCTCCCCGCTCCGAACGAGCGCGAGCGCACGCAATGGTATTTCCAGCGCTACGTCGCGCACCTGCCGGCCGGCGGCGAGATCGTGCTGTTCGACCGCAGCTGGTACAACCGCGCCGGCGTCGAGCGCGTGATGGGCTTCTGCTCGGAGGACGAGTATCAGGAGTTCTTCAAGTCAGTGCCGGAATTCGAGCGCATGCTGATCCGCTCAGGCATCATCCTGGTCAAGTACTGGTTTTCGATCACCGATGACGAGCAGCAGTTCCGCTTCACCATGCGCATCAAGGATCCCCTCAAGCAGTGGAAGCTGAGCCCGATGGACGTCGAGTCCCGCAGTCGCTGGGAGGCCTACACCAAGGCCAAGGAGACGATGCTGGAGCACACGCATCTGCCGGATAGCCCGTGGTGGATCGTCGATGCCGTGGACAAGAAGCGCGCCCGGCTCAACTGCATCGCGCATCTATTGACTCAGATCCCGTACCAGGAGGTCGTGCGGGCTCCGGTGACGCTGCCGCCGCGCGTACGCAACCCAGACTATCAGCGAGGCCCGGTTCCGCCGGAGATGTACGTGCCGGCGAAATATTGACACTCCTACCGCCACGGCTGCACGATGATCTTGGTGTGCGCCTCGGGGTTGGCGAGGTCGGCAAACGCCTTGGCGACTCCGTCGAGGCCGACTTCGGCCGTCACCATCGCAGCCGCATCGACCTGCCCTTCCGCGATCAGGCGCAGTGAGTTGGCGAATTCGTCCGGCGTGTAGCCGAGCACGTATTGGACGTTGAGCTCCTTCATAATGCCGAGCATGGGCTCGCTTCGGTCGCTCTCCATGCAGACGCCGACCACGACGATGCGCGCATCGCGCGGAGCGCCCTCGAACACCTGCTGCAACAGGCCGGGCACGCCGACGCATTCGAAGATGATCGCGGGCTTCAGCGCCGGCAGCATGGACTGGAACGGCGGCCGCGCCGCCTTCTCGGCCTCTGACATCTGCGCGTGCTCGGCCCAGTTCGCATAGGGCTGCGACACCTTGGGATCGACCACGACGTCCGCGCCGAGCCTGGCGGCCAGGGCGCGCCGCGCCGGCGAATAGTCGGCGGCGACGATCGGGTGCAGCCCTCTGAGCTTGAGCGCGGCGATCACCGCGAGGCCGACCGGGCCGCAGCCGATCACGAGCGGCACCTCGCCGCCTCGAATGTTTGCCTTGGCCACGGCGTGGACGCCGACCGCCAGCGGCTCGGTGAGCGCGGCATGTTCGGGCGCAAGACCATTGGGCACTTCGAGCAACAAGGCTTCGCTGAGCAGCATCGCCTCGGCGTAGCCGCCGACATTGTCGTTGGA
>NZ_JAEMSD010000061.1:19696-21164 GCF_016462955.1 Bradyrhizobium sp.
GAGCAGACGCGTGTGCCAGGCCGGAGCTTGCGTTCGGTGCCCGGACCAAAATCGACGATCTCGCAGCAGAACTCGTGGCCGAACACGACGTCGCGGGAGAGGTCCATCGGCTTGCGTCCGACCTTCCGTGCCATCTCCACCATGCGAGGGGCGTGCTGGCGCGCGTGCAGGTCGGAGCCGCAGATGCCGCAGGCGAGCGTCTTGACCAGCACCTGGCCCGGGCCCGGCGTCGGGTCGGCCATCCGGTCGACGACGATCTCACCATTCCTGAAAATCGCGGCGCGCATCCGGCTCCTCCCATCTTGTTTGGAGCGCTGATACCACGAAGCACGAGGAGCGAACTTGCGTCAGGCGTTCGGGGAACGCTCCTCGAGCACCAGCAGCTGGGCGCGGCGGACGCGCTCACGATGGGCGATGTAGAGGCCGCTGGCGACGATGAAGGCCGCGCCGGTGATGGTGAAGACATCGGGCACCTCGCTGAAGATGAAGTACCCGAGAATGCTGACCCAGAGCAGCTGCGTATAGGAGAACGGCGCCAGCACGGAGGCATCGCCGTAACGATAGGCCAGCACGACGATCCACTGGCCCGCGGTCGAGGCGACGCCGATGAAAATGCCGAGCGCGATCGCGGTCCAGGACGGCGTGACCCAGACGAACGGCACCAGCACGGTCAGGATCACAAGGCCGGTGAGCGAGGAATACGCCATGGTGGTGACGACGGCTTCCCGTCCGCTCATCATGCGCGTCAGGATCAGCGTGCCGGCCCAGCATGCCGCCGAGATCAACGGAAAGACCGCGGCGGGGTGAAATGCGCTGGTGCCCGGGCGGAGGATGATCAGCACGCCGATGAGGCCGAGCGCAGTGGCGATCCAGCGGCGCATGCCGACCTTCTCGCCGAGGAAGACGATCGAAAGCGCCGTGACGAACAGCGGCGCGACGAAGCCGGTGGCGGAGGCTTCCGCGATCGGCAGGAACCCGAGGCCCGTGATGAAGAACAGCGAGGAGCCGAGCAGCGCCGCGCCGCGCATCACGTGCAGGCCGGGACGCTTGGTGCGCATCGCATAGAAAGGCGACGCGGGGAGCATCACCGGCGTGAACAGCAGCGTGAAGGTGAGGAAACGGATCCAGGTGATCTCGATCGAAGGCAGGCTGGCCGAAAGATACTTCGCGGTGGTGTCGGAGCAGCCGAGAAAAATCGTCGAGAGCAGGATCAGCGCGATGCCCTTGAAGGGATGATCGACGCGCGCGGGCGCGCGGCGCGCCTGCTGCTTCTTCTCCGGCGCGGGCATGGGAATACTGTCGAGCCTTGCGGCTGCGGCGGGCGGCGGTGTCACGGTGGGAACCCGGGCAAAATGCGAATCGAGAACGGTCGTAAAAAACGACAAATGCGCCCCGTTCACAACTTCCGAAAACAGGATGCCGATATGCGCGAGCCGCCGCGCGCGTCAATACTCCGTTAATATTGCAA
>NZ_JAEMSD010000062.1:0-592 GCF_016462955.1 Bradyrhizobium sp.
GCGCGCGACACCGTGTGGCGGCCAGCCCTCCACGCCGCAAGCAGCGGGGCGGCGATGGAACGGGTGCGGGCGGCGTCGGTTTCCATGGGGCAGAGGCTAGCGGTCCGTCGGCGTGGGCTCAAGCGGATGCGCGGGAGGAGATTGCCAGAACTCTCGCGATCAGCGTAACCAATCGCATGGCTCAGACCTCGCAAACTCCGCCCGCCCTGTTCGATCGCGCCTTGCTGCATGCGCGGCAGCAGCGCGCGCAAAAACAAGGGGCGGTGACCTTCCTGCTCGATCGGGTCGCCGAGGACATGTTCGACCGGCTGGCGGCGGTGATGCGCGAGTTCCAGGCACCGGCCGATCTCTGGACGCCCGGCGACGGGCTCGCAGCGCTGCGCACGCGGCTTCCCTCCATCGAACGCATTGAACTCGACGCAGCGGGCGCCGAAAAACTTCCCTTCGCGCCCGAAAGCCTCGATCTCGTCGTCTCGGCGCTGGCCCTGCAATTCGTCAACGACCTGCCGGGCGTGCTCGCGCAAATCCGGCGGGCGCTGAAGCCCGACGGCCTGCTGCTCGCAGCGATGATCGGCGGCGACAAGCCGCCCTC
>NZ_JAEMSD010000062.1:602-5836 GCF_016462955.1 Bradyrhizobium sp.
GCGACAGCCTGACCGAGCTACGGCAGGCCTTTGCCGCGGCGGAAGCCGAATGCGAGGGCGGCTTGTCGCCGCGCGTGGCGCCGTTTGCCGATCTTCGCGACATCGGCGCGCTGCTGCAGCGGGCCGGCTTCGCGCTGCCGGTGACCGACGTCGACCGCGTCGTGGTGCGCTATGGCAATGGATTCGCCTTGATGCAGGATCTCCGCCGCATGGGCGCTTCGAACGTGCTGATCGAGCGGCGGCGAATGCCGCCGCGGCGCACGACGTTGCTGCGCATGGCCGAAATCTATGCCGAGCGCTTCGCCGATGCCGACGGCCGCATCCGAGCGACATTCGACATCATCTGGCTCTCGGGCTGGGCTCCGCATGCGAGCCAGCAGCAGCCGCTGAAGCCGGGGTCGGCGAAGGCGAGTTTGGCGGAGGCGGTGAGGAAGGCGGGGGAGACGTAGGCGTTTCCAACGTCATTCCGGGTTCACGCTCTCGCGCGTCCCGGAATGACGATGCAAGGGCATCGTCACATCAACAAATCGATCAGATGCGGGATCAGCGGAATGTCCGCCGGCGGCATCGGATAGTCGCGCAGCTTGTTGGCGCGGACCCAGGCGAGGTTCTGGCCCTCGCGCGGCGAAGCCATCCCTTCCCAGCGCCGGCAGACATATAGCGGCATCAGAAGGTGGAAGGTCTCGTAGCCGTAGCTGGCGAAGGTCAGCGGCGCTAGGCACGGCTCGGCCACGGTGATGCCGAGCTCCTCATGGAGCTCGCGGATCAGGCACTGCTCGGGCCGCTCGCCGGGCTCCAGCTTGCCGCCGGGAAATTCCCAAAGGCCGGCCAGCGCCTTGCCCTCCGGGCGCTGCGCGATCAGGACGCGCTTGTCGGCGTCGACCAGCGCGCAGGCCACGACGAGGGTGAGCCTCAGTTCCGCCATCCGATCAGGACCTGTAATCCCCGTTGATCGCGACATATTCCTTGGTGAGGTCGCAGGTCAGCACGCGGTCGCGGCCCTTGCCGAGGCCGAGCGAGACCAGAATCGCGATCTCCGGCGCTTTCATTGCTTCCGACACCTGCGCTTCGTCATAGTCGGGATCGCGCGCGCCCTTCTTGGCGACGCGGATGCCGTTGAACGAGATCGAGAGCTTGTCGCGGTCGGCGGGCTCGCCGGCCTTGCCGACTGCCATCACCACGCGGCCCCAATTGGCGTCCTCGCCCGCGATCGCGGTCTTCACCAGAGGCGAGTTGGCGATCGACATCGCGATTCTGCGCGCCGAGACCTTGGTCTTGGCGCCCTCGACGGTGATCTCGACCAGCTTGCGGGCGCCTTCGCCGTCGCGCGCCACCTGCTCGGCCAGATTGGCCAGCACCTGGTTGAAAGCCTTGACGAACGCCTTCAGGCGCGGATCGCTGGCGCGGCTGATCTTCGGCGCACCATGCGCGGCGGCAGCGCCGGTGGCGAATGCCAGCAGCGTATCGGAGGTCGAGGTGTCGCCGTCGATCGTCACGGCGTTGAACGTGTCCTCGACGCCGCTCTTGAGCAGCGCCTGCAAGGCCGCCGGCGCGATCGGCGCATCGGTGAAGATGAAGGACAGCATGGTCGCCATGTCGGGCGCGATCATGCCGGCACCCTTGGCCATGCCATTGATGGTGACCTTCGCCTTGCCGAGCCGGACGGTCGCGGTCGCGACCTTCGGGAAGGTGTCGGTCGTCATGATCGCCTTGGCCGCGGCGAGATAGTCGCCGGGCTCGGCGGTCCCGGCGAGGCGGCCGAGCACGCCGTCGAACTTGGTTGCGTCCAGCGGCTCGCCGATCACGCCGGTCGACGCCAGGAAGATCTCACCCTCGCTGCAGCCGACCGCCTTGGCCGCGATCTTCGCGGTCAGTGCGGTGGAGGCGCGGCCGGTCTTGCCGGTGAAGGCATTGGCATTGCCGGAATTGACCACGAGTGCGCGCGCCTTACCGCCCTTCAGCTTGGCGCGGCACCATTCCACCGGGGCCGAAGGGCACTTCGATTTGGTGAAGACGCCGGCGACGGCGGTGCCCTTGTCCATCACCGCCAGCAGAACGTCGGTGCGGTTCTTGTAGCGGATGCCGGCTTCGGCCGTCGCAAGCCGGACGCCCGCGATCACGGGCATATCGGGAACGGTTTTAGGGGCGAGGGGAGAGACGGAGGAAGACATCGCGGGCGCCTTGGTGGGGTCTGGACATGCAGATGGCCGGGGGATTCCCGGCCATTGCGACGTTAGATACTCTCGGCGTCCGCCAAGTGACAGCGAATTCTTACGTCTTCGCGGTCTTACTTCTTCGCCGGCGGCGCCATCTTGCTGTCGGACGGCTTGGCCGCGTCGGCCGGCTTGGCGTCGGCCGCGGGCTGATCCAGCCGCTCGACCTTGGCCTCGGTGCGGAGCTTGGCGACATACTCGGCCTGGGCCTTGCGGGTCACGTATTGCTCGATCTGGGCCTTGACCTGCTCGAAATCGGGCGCCTTGCGGCTGCGCTTTTCCTCGACCTTGATGATGTGCCAGCCGAATTGCGACTTCACGGGATCGGAGATCTTGCCCGGCTCGAGCGCGAAGGCGACCGTCGAGAATTCCGGCACCATCTGCTCCTTGGTGAAGAAGCCGAGGTCGCCGCCGTCGGCCGAGCCCGGATCCTTGGATTTCTTCTTGGCCAGCTCGGCGAAATCGGCGCCCTTGTCGAGCTCGGCCTTTACCGCCTTGGCCTCGTCCTCGGTCTCGACCAGGATGTGGCGGGCGCGCACCTCCTGCTCGCCGGTGATCTGCTTGGCGGCCTCCTCATAGACCTTCTTCATGGCCTCCGGGGTGGTCGCGGCCTTGCCCTCGCTGGCGAGCAGGCTGTCCATCAGAAGCCGGTTGCGGGCGAATGCCAGGCGCTTCTTGAACTCCTCGCCGTCGGCGATCTTCTTGTCTTCAGCAGCCTTGCCGACGATCTTCATGTCGATCAGGAAGGACAGGACGTTCTCGTCCTTGGTCGCCGGGTCCATCTGGGCGAGGCTTGCCCCGAGTTCCTCCTCGGCCATGGCGACGTCGCTCTTCTTGATTTCAGCACCATTGACCTTCGCCAGCACCGGATCATCGGCGGCCCGGAGCGGGCCCGCGAACGCCAGGGACAGCGCCAGAGCGAGGCTCCCAGCCAGGGCGGACGCATGGCGGAAGCGCTGGCCGGTGGTTACCGGGAACGAGGTGGTCATGAAAAATCCTTATGTTGAAGCAGGGGGCTGCTCGAAGCGGGCGGACACTCGCCCAATTCAGGGGGGCTTGGCAACGCGAAAAGTCTGTCAAAATGATGAATTAGCCGCAATGCGCCCGCCGTTGACAAGGCCCTGACCGGGCCATATCTCTGGCCGGTCGCGACCATGGCGATGGCGTTTATTTTGCTGCGTTTTTGGCCGTTGAACCCAGACTAGCCCAATTCCCACCCATATGGCGGATGACCCCCGCAGTCCGGGCTCTGATGCCGCGAAGCGTCACGGTGAGTTGATAGCCAGGCGGGTGACAACTTTCTTAGGCCAACGCGGTTAAATCGCGAACACAGGAACCAGGCATGATCGGCGCGCTCGCCCGCAAGTTTTTCGGCTCCGCCAACGACCGGCGGGTGAAGGGATATCAGTCCCGCGTCAACGCGATCAACGCGCTGGAACCGGAGGTCTCGAAGCTCTCCGACGAGGCGCTCAAGGCCCGCACCGCGGAATTCAAGCAGCAGCTCGCCAACGGCAAGACGCTCGACGACCTCCTGGTGCCCGCCTTCGCCACCGTGCGCGAGGCCGCCAAGCGCACGCTCGGCCAGCGCCATTTCGACGTTCAGCTGATCGGCGGCATGGTGCTGCACGAGGGCGACATCGCCGAGATGAAGACCGGCGAAGGCAAGACGCTGGTGGCGACGCTGGCGGTCTATCTCAACGCGCTCGCCGGCAAGGGTGTCCACGTCGTCACCGTGAACGACTATCTCGCCCGCCGCGACTCCGGCTGGATGGGCCAGATCTACGGCTTCCTCGGTATGACCACCGGCGTGATCGTCCACGGCCTCGACGATGCCGAGCGCAAGGCGGCCTACGCCTGCGACATCACCTACGGCACCAACAACGAATACGGCTTCGACTATCTGCGCGACAACATGAAGTACCGGCTCGAGGACATGGTCCAGCGGCCGCACTTCTTCGCCATCGTGGACGAGGTCGACTCCATCCTGATCGACGAAGCGCGCACGCCGCTGATCATCTCCGGCCCGCTCGACGACCGCTCCGATTTCTACAACACCATCGACGGCTTCCTGCCCAAGCTCGACAAGACCGACTACGAGGTCGACGAGAAGCAGCGCACGGTGACGCTGACCGAAGGCGGCATGGAGAAGATCGAGACGCTGCTGCGCGATGCCGGCCAGCTCAAGGGCGAGTCGCTCTACGACGTCGAGAACGTCTCCGTCGTGCATCACATCAACCAGGCGCTGCGCGCCCACACGCTGTTCACGCGCGACAAGGACTACATCGTCCGCGACAACGAGGTCGTCATCATCGACGAGTTCACCGGACGCATGATGCCGGGCCGCCGCTATTCGGAAGGCCTGCACCAGGCGCTCGAAGCCAAGGAGCACGTCCAGGTCCAGCCCGAGAACCAGACGCTGGCCTCGATCACCTTCCAGAACTACTTCCGCATGTACGAGAAGCTGGCCGGCATGACCGGCACGGCCGCGACCGAAGCGGACGAATTGTTCGACATCTACAAGCTCGAGGTCGTTGAGATCCCGACCAATCTGTCGATTGCGCGCCTCGACGAGGACGACGAGGTCTATCGCACCCAGCAGGAAAAATACCGCGCCATCCTCGCCGAGATCGAGCGCGCCAATTCGCGGCTGCAGCCGGTGCTGGTCGGCACGGCCTCGATCGAGAAGTCGGAAGTGCTCGCCGAATTCCTCAAGAAGAACGGCTACAAGCAGATCGATTTCGGCAAGGAGAACGCGCTCGACAAGCTCTATGCCGCCGCCCGCGCCGGCAAGCCGGCCAAGCTCTTCGCGGTGCTGAACGCGCGCTTCCACGAGCAGGAAGCTTACATCGTCGCCGAAGCCGGCGTGCCCGGTGCGATCACGATCGCGACCAACATGGCCGGCCGCGGCACCGACATCAAGCTCGGCGGCTCGCTCGAGATGCGCATCCAGCAGGAGACCGCAGGCATCGAGGACGAAGCGGAGAAGGCCAGCAAGATCGAGCAGATCAAGGCCGATATCGC
>NZ_JAEMSD010000062.1:5846-19433 GCF_016462955.1 Bradyrhizobium sp.
TATCGCGCACTTCCGCGACATCGTGCTGAAGGCCGAGGAGACCGTCGAGATCGAGCCGGCGAAGGGGAGCAAGCCCGCCAAGACCGTGAAGAAGCCCGGCGGCCTCTACATCATCGGCTCCGAGCGCCACGAATCCCGCCGCATCGACAACCAGCTGCGCGGCCGTTCCGGCCGTCAGGGCGACCCCGGCCGCTCGAAGTTCTTCCTGTCGCTGGAAGACGATCTGATGCGCATCTTCGGCTCGGACCGTCTCGACAGCATGCTGCAGCGTCTCGGCCTGCAAGAGGGCGAGGCCATCATCCATCCCTGGATCAACAAGGCGCTCGAAAAGGCCCAGCAGAAGGTCGAAGCCCGCAACTTCGACATCCGCAAGAACCTGCTCAAGTTCGACAACGTCCAGAACGACCAGCGCAAGGTGATCTTCGATCAGCGCATCGAGCTGATGAAGGACGAGAGCGTGGCCGAGACCGTCGCCGACATGCGCCATGCCTTCATCGACGACCTCGTCGCCAAGCACGTGCCCGAGCATGCCTATGCCGAGCAGTGGGACGTCGCCGGGCTCAAGGACGAATTGAACCGCGTGCTCGGTCTCGACCTGCCGGTCGACGAATGGGCCAAGGAAGAGGGCATCGCCGACGAGGAGCTGCTCTCGCGCATCGAGACCAAGGCCGACGAGCACATGGCCGCCAAGGTTGCGCAATGGGGGCCCGACGTGATGCGCTACGTCGAGAAGACCATCCTGTTGCAGACGCTCGACCATCTCTGGCGCGAGCACCTGATCATGCTCGACCATCTGCGCCAGGTCATCGGCCTGCGCGGTTACGGCCAGCGCGATCCGTTGCAGGAATACAAGACCGAAGCCTTCAACCTCTTCCAGGAGATGAGCGCTCATCTGCGCGAGGCCGTCACGGCCCAGCTGATGCGGGTCGAGATCGTGCCGCCGGAGCAGGAAGCCCCCGTGCTGCCGCCCATGGAAGCGCACAAGTTCGATCCGAATACCGGCGAAGACGAGATGGCGCTCGCCAGCGTCTCGCTCGGCACCCAGGCCACCGACGCGTCGCTGCGCGATCCAAAGAACCCCGCCAGCTGGGGCAAGATCGGCCGCAACGAGGATTGCCCGTGCGGTAGCGGCAAGAAGTACAAGCACTGCCACGGGCGGTATGCTTAGCCGTATCCAGCGCCGCCGCGGAACATTTCGTGGCGGCGCCGGCCCTGGCAAGAGGATGTCGGCGGAACCGCTTTTAACAGATGTTATTATAGATAGGTGACCTTGGCGGGGACGCCCCGGCGGGTTCACGGGCAGGTAGTCCATCGTTGCTCCCTCGAATTCGCGTTTGCGAAGACCGCAGGGAGTGCTTCGATGCGATTGCGCTCGATGACAGATGCAATCGCGCCGGACCGAATTTTTCATGACATCTGCGGACTATTCTCTGCCTTCCCGGTCTGCGGTGCTCGCAGCGCACGACCTGACAAATGCAGCCGACGTCGCCGCGTTCGGCGAATTGACCGGCTTCGCCGCGGCGCTGTGCAACGCGCCGATCTGCCTGATCAGCGTGGTGGAAGACACGACGCAGCGCTTTCTTGCCAAGCAGGGGATTGATCTCTGCGAAACGCCGCGCGAATCGTCGTTCTGTGCGCATGCCATGTTGCAGCCCGATCTCATGGTTGTGCCCGATGCGACACTTGACCCGAGGTTTGCCGAGAATCCACTGGTGATCGGCGAGCCGTTCATCAGGTTCTATGCCGGGGCGCCGCTCGTGGCCGATGACGGATTTCCCCTCGGCGCGCTTTGCGTCATCGATCGCGCTCCTCGGGCCAGCCTGACACCGCTGCAGGCGCAGGGACTGCGGGTCATGGCAGCCCAAGTCATGGCTGTGCTCGGTTCGCGCCGCAAGACAAAGCTTCAGGCGGCCAACGAGGCGGTTGCAAAGCAGGCGCTATCAGAGACGGAGCAGAAGTTTCGCATTCTTGCAGACACCATGCCGCAGATGGTGTGGTCGACGCTGCCGGACGGCCATCACGACTACTACAATGCCAGATGGTACGAGTTCACCGGCATGCCCGAAGGGTCCACCGATGGCGAGGGCTGGAACGGGATGTTTCATCCCGAGGATCAGGAGCGAGCCTGGGAACGCTGGCGGCATGCGCTGCGGACCGGCGAACCTTATGAGATCGAGTACCGCCTGCGCGACGCCGAGGGCAAATACCGCTGGACGCTCGGACGGGCTTTGCCGATCCGGGATTCCGACGGCAACATCACCCGCTGGTTCGGGACCTGCACCGATATTCACGAGCAGAAGCTGCTGATGGAGCAGCGCGAGATGGTCAGCCAGGAGCTGAGCCATCGCATCAAGAACATCTTTTCGGTCATCAACGGATTGATTGGCCTGTCGACGCGGAGCCATCCCGAGTTGAAGGGGCCTGCCGACGAGTTGCGTGCGCGCATCATGTCGCTCGGCAAGGCGCACGATTTCGTCCGGCCGCATAGCGCACGGTCACAGCCGCTCGCGCCTCAGGCGACCCTCAAGGGTCTCCTGGAGCAGTTGCTGTCGGCCTACCAATCCGGGACCGAGCGGGTTTCGATCAAGGGCGACGATCTCCGGATCGATGATCGCTCTGCAACGCCGCTGGCGCTGTCGTTCCACGAACTTGCGACCAATGCCGCCAAATATGGTGCGCTCTCGACGTTCGACGGCCGGGTCGTCATCGACATTCGCGAAGCGGATGACGACGTCGCGATCGAGTGGATCGAGCGCGGCGGTCCCAAGCTTGAGCAGCCGCCGCGCAACGAAGGCTTCGGCTCGCGGCTGATCAACCTGAGCATGTCCAATCAGCTCGGTGGAAAGGTCTTTTACACCTGGGATCCCGACGGCCTTCAGGTCGAGGCTAGGATCCCAAAGACGTCGATGAGCCGTCCGGTCCTGCAAAGAACGTGACGTCCGCCGAGTGGACCGCTTTGGTCGCGCCGGCGGCGTGCTGGACTGCCGTGAGGATGGCTTCGTCACTGAACGGCTTGCGGATGAAGCCGATCGCGGTGCCAGCCCTCGGCTTGATCTGCGCAGGATTTGCCGTGACGTACACGATCTTGGTGCCGTAATCCCGCGCGAGGTCCACCGCGATCTGCGGCCCGGTCAAGCCGTCCCTGAGGTTGACGTCCACCAGCGCAATCTGCGCCTGGGGTGCTGCCTCCAACGCTTCCCTGCGATCCGCCGCGATGGCCGCGACCCGGTAGCCCGCGTCTTCGAGGATGCGTGCAATGTCGCTGGCGACGAAAATTTCGTCTTCGACAATCAATACGGAGGGTGTCATTGGCGCCGTCGTAACGGTTGAACAATCCGGATCGGCTTGGCGGACATGTTCTCCACGGCCGTGCGAGCCGGGAATAACCCCAAGTTGCGTCTTTGGTTCCCGTGATGCCGGCGCGGCCAAGGGCCGGAAAGCATGCGCAAAGCTCAATCAGACAAGCTCAATTGGAACTGTCGATCAGGCTCTCCAAAAGCCGCTTGAGCTCGCTCGTCGGCTTGTCGCCGTAGCTTTCCAGGATGTGCTCCTCCTGGTCCACCGCCAGCGAGTTGAGCTTCTTGCACAGCACCTTGCCGCGGTCGGAGATGAACATCAGCACCTTGCGGCGGTCGTTCGGGTCCTGCACGCGATAGACCAGCGTGTCGGAGACCATGCGGTCGATCATCTTCGTCAGCGTCGGATGGTTGAGCAGCACGGCGTCCGCGAGCTCGCCCATCGAATGGCCATTGCCGTCCGACAGCACTTTCAGGATACGCCATTGCTCGACGGGGACCCCTTCCTTACTCAACCGCAGTTCGAGCTGCCGGTTGATTTCCCGGTTGGCTTGCGCGAGCAGGTAAGCGAGGTGTTCGGTGATCGGGGAATTTTGTTTCGGCGGTTTTGCCACGGCTGAGACTTCGCCTTGACCCAAATGAGTGAATGTCTTGCAATCGATGCTGCATCTATATGCACTTCAATTCTTGAATATTCAATATTTTCAAAATAGGATAGTTGCCTAACAAAAGGGCGGAAGCCGCGGCCGCTCGAAGAATGTGCTTTCGGTCTGGTCCCAGACAGGAGTTGGCGTGCGCGCGACGGTGAACTTCCCGGCTCACGGCGGCTCGGCGTTGCCGCCGTCCTTGCTGTTCAGGAATTTGTCGTCATCGGCGGCGGATTTCGACCTGTCGCCATTTGACACCCATTTCATGAAGCGCCGCGGCGCGCGCAACAAGCTGCGCATCGGCAATTTCCTCACCTTCACCGGCTCGCCCGGGATATGGGGGCCGAGCTCCACCAACAGCGCGATGCTCGCGGTGGCCGAGATCAACAAGCGCGGCGGCATTCTGGGCCGCGAACTCGAGCTGTCGATCTACGATTCCGGCGGCCCGATCGAGGAGGTGGTGCGTCGCGCCGAGCAGGCGATCGCCTTCGACGAGGTCGACCTGATCATGGGCTCGCATATCAGCGCGGTCCGCGTCGCGCTGCGCAAGGTCACCGGCAACCGCATCCCCTACATCTATACCCCCGTCTACGAAGGCGGCGAGTGTACGCCGGGCGTGATGGCGATCGGCGAGACGCCGCGCTGGCAGAGCCGGCCCGCGATCCACTGGCTCGCGGACGTCAAGAAGGCGGCGCGGTGGTACCTGATCGGCAGCGACTATGTCTGGCCCTGGCAGTCGCATCGCGCCGTGAAACGCTACATCAAGGAGGCGGGCGGGCAGGTCGTCGGCGAGGAGTTCGTGCCCGTCGGCGAGGACAATCACGAGCCGCACCTGGCGCGCATCCGTGCGGCGAGGCCCGACGTGGTGCTGATCTCGCTGATCGGCACCGACAGCATCACCTTCAACCGCGCCTTCGCCGAAGCGGGCCTTGCGACGTCGACGCTGCGGCTTGGTGGCGCGATGGACGAGACCGTGCTGCTCGGCATCGGCGCCGACAACACCGAGAATCTGTTCTGTGCGTCCGGCTATTTCAACTGCATGGCCTCGCGCGCCAACGACGAGTTCCTCAGCGGCTACCACGCCATGTTCGGCGCCAACGCGCCGCCGGTCGGCTCCGTCGGCCAGTCGAATTATGAGGGCTTGCGCTTCCTGGAGTCGGTGGCCAACCGCGCCGGCTCGCTCGCCTTTCGTCCGCTGCTCGAGGCCGCGCGCAACACGGTCTATACGGCCGGCCGCGGTCCGGTGACGCTGCGCGACGGCCGCGCCGAGATGCCGATGTATCTCGCCGAGGCCGACGGGCTCGACTTCAGGATCCTCAGGACGCTCTGAGCGGCGCCCGCCGATACGCCGCAGCGACCTTGCGAAATAATTCTTGAAAAGGAAAATATTTCCGTCTCTAGTAACCTCGTGAAGCCGGTTGGCCCGCGCCGTGCAGGGCGCCAGCGAGCGGCTTCCGTCCAAACGCCAGGGATCAAGAAGCCTTCCAAGGAGAGCGCCGTGACAGTTGCCCTTCCCACACCAGCCCAGCTTCGCAGTGTCGCCGAGCAGTGCGGCCTTTCGCTCACCGACGACGACGTCACCTCGTTTCGCGGCCTGATGCAGGGCTCGATAGAAGCCTACAATCTGGTCGCCACGATGCCGGACGAGCTACCGGAGGTGAAATATCCGCGCACGCCGGGCTATCGGCCGTCGGCCGAGGAGAACCCGCGCAATGCCTGGTATCGCAAGTCGACCGTGAAGGGCGCCGCCAGCGGCAAGCTCAAGGGCAAAACCGTCGCGTTGAAGGACAACATCATGCTGGCCGGCGTGCCCATGACCAACGGCTCGTCGACGCTGGAAGGTTATGTGCCCGATTTCGACGCCACCATCGTCACCCGCATGCTGGATGCCGGCGCCGAGATCAAGGGCAAGGTGCATTGCGAGCATTTCTGCCTGTCCGGCGGCAGCCACACCGGCTCCTACGGTCCGGTACACAATCCGCACAAGATGGGCTATTCGGCCGGCGGCTCGTCGTCGGGCTCGGGCGTCGTGGTCGCGCTCGGCGAGGTCGATATGGCGATCGGCGGCGACCAGGGCGGCTCGATCCGCATGCCGTCCTCGTTCTGCGGCACCTACGGCATGAAGCCGACCTGGGGCCTCGTGCCCTATACCGGCATCATGCCGATCGAGATCTATGTCGACCATACAGGCCCGATGACGGCGACGGTCGAAGACAATGCGCTGCTGCTCGAAGTGCTCGCGGGTGACGACGGCTACGATCCGCGCATCAAGGCCCCGAAGGTCGAGGAATACACCAAGGCGCTCGGCCAGGGCGTCAAGGGCATGAAGATCGGCATCGTCAAGGAAGGCTTCGAGCAGCCGACTGCGGAAGCGGCGGTGAACGAAAGCGTGCGCGAGGCTGCGAAGCGCTTCAAGGACCTCGGCGCCACGGTCGAGACCGTCTCGATCCCGATGCACCTTTTGGGCGGCGCGATCTGGACCCCGATCGGCACCGAAGGCCTGACCCAGACCATGATGTTCGGCGACGGCTACGGTCTCAGCCGCGGCGACCTCTATTCGACCTCGCTGATGGATTTCCATCGCGGCTGGCGCCGGCAGGCCGACTCGCTGTCCGAGACCACGAAGCTGTTCATGTTGCTCGGCACCTACATCAACAACAATTTCGGCCCGCGCTTCTACGGCAAGGCGCTCAACATCTCGCGCCGGCTGACGGCCGCCTACGACAAGGCGTTTGGGGACTACGACCTGCTCCTGATGCCGACGACGCCGATGAAGGCGACCAAGCTGCCGGAGCCCAATGCCAGCCGCGAGGAATATGTCGCCCGCGCGCTGGAGATGATCTCCAACACCGCGCCGTTCGACATCACCCATCATCCGGCGATGTCGCTGCCCTGCGGCATGGTCGACGGCCTGCCGGTCGGCCTGATGCTGGTCGGCCGCATGTTCGAGGAAACCACGATCTACCGCGCCGCCCATGCCTTCGAGCAGATCGGCGACTGGAAGAAGATGTGAGGAAAGCTTTGCTGCAACTCGTCGGAAACGCAACGCATGGCTAACGCGTTCGTCGCGGCGTTCGAGATCCTGAGCTTCGGCGCGATCATCGTCCTGATCGTGCTGGGGCTCGGGATCATCGCCAGCATGATGGGCATCTTCAACTTCGCGCAGGGCGAGTTCGTGCTGCTCGGGGCCTACATCACCTATCTCGCCTATGCCAAGGGCCTGCCGATCTGGGCGGGCATGGTCGCGGCGCCCTTCGTGGTCGGCGCGCTCGGCTTCGTGCTGGAGGCGCTGATCATCCGGCGATTCTATGCCGCGCCGATCGTGGCCATGCTCGGCACCTATGCGCTCGGCCTGATCATCCGCGAAGCCGTCCGCGGCTTGATCGGCGGCTTCTACCTCACCGTGCCCGAGCCGATCGGCGGCTCGATCGACATCGGCGCCATGCACATTTCGGCCTGGCGCTTCACCATCATCGTCATCACGCTGCTGGTGATGGGCGGCTGCTATCTGCTGCTGTCGCGAACGAATTTCGGACTGCGCATGCGCGCCACGCTGGAGAACCCGTCGCTGGCGCGCGCGTCGGGCATTTCCACCCCGCTGATGTACGGCGCGACCTTCGCGTTCGGCTCGGCGCTCGCAGGCCTCGCCGGCGCGCTGATCGTGCCGGTGTTCAGTCTCTATGCCGATCTCGGCCTGCGCTTCCTGATCCAGGGCTTCGTCGCCGTCATGGTCGGCGGCGTTGGTTCCTTCATCGGTCCGGTGGCGGGTGCCGGCGTCATCGGCACGCTCAGCGCCGCGCTGCCCTGGGTGATGGCGCCGGTCGTCGCCGACGTCCTCGTCTTCGTTCTCGCCATCGTCTTCATCAAATTCCGCCCGCAGGGCCTCATCGCTGGAAAAGGGGTTTAGTCATGTTCGATCGCACGCAGCTTTCACGCCGCCGTTTCCTCTCCAATTTCGCCTTCGCCTCCGGTGCGGTCGCAACCGGCGTCGGCAGCTGGGTGATCCCGGCGCCCTGGGCTAACGCCGCCGAGGCCCCGATCAAGGTCGGCATCGCCACCGACCTCACCGGCCCGATCGCCTATGCCGGCAACGCCGACGCCAACGTCGCGAAAATGGTGATCAAGGAGATCAACGCCGCCGGCGGCCTGCTCGGCCGTCCGCTCGAGCTCTACATCGAGGACACCGCTTCCAACGAATCCGTCGCCGTCGGCAACGTGCGCAAGCTGATCCAGCGCGACAAGGTCGACATGGTGCTGGGCGGCATCACATCCTCGATGCGCAATGCGATCAAGGACCCGATCGTGGCGCGCGGCAAGACGCTCTACATCTATCCGCAGCTCTACGAGGGCAAGGAGTGCACACCCTATCTGTTCTGCACCGGACCGACCCCGGCGCAGCAATGCGACGAGTTCATTCCCTGGCTGATCAAGAACGGCGGCAAGAAGTTCGCGCTGCCGAGCGCCAACTATGTCTGGCCGCACACGCTCAACGTCTACGCCCGCAAGGTGATCGAATCGAACGGCGGCGAGGTCGTGTTCGAGGAGTATTATCCGCTCGACCAGGTCGATTTCTCCTCGACCGTCAACCGCATCATTTCCAACAAGGTCGACGTCGTCTTCAACACCGTCATTCCGCCGGGCGTCGGGCCGTTCTTCAAGCAGCTCTATGAAGCCGGCTTCCTCAAGAACGGCGGGCGCCTCGCCTGCGTCTACTATGACGAGAACACGCTCAACATCAACCAGGCCGCCGAGAACGAGGGGCTCGCGAGCTGCCTCGACTATTTCAAGGTGCTGACCAAGGAGAACCCGTTCGACGCCAAGATCCAGGCGGCCTACGAGAAGGATTTCCCCGGCAACTTCCTGTTTGCGGCCGGCAGCGCTGCCACGGGCACCTACCGCGGCCTCAAGTTGTGGGAGGCCGCCGTCAAGGAAGCCGGCAAGATCGATCGCGAATCGGTCGCCGCCGCGCTCGACCATGCCAAGATCGCCGAAGGTCCGGGTGGGTCGGCCGAGATGGTGCCGGGCAAGCGGCACTGCAAGATGAAGATGTACACCGCCGTCGCCAAGGGCGGAAACTACGAGATCGTCGCGCGCAGCAACGGCCTCGTCGATCCCAAGGAATGCTGATCTTCACCCTCTCCCCGCTGGGGAGAGGCGAACCACGACCAGGCGGGCCGCCCTACGATGCCAAAATCGAGACGCTGAAATCCATGACTGCAGTAAAGCGGGCGATCTCCGCCGAAATCGGCGGAGAGGCGGACGTCGCAATGGCCGGTGGCGGCGCAGCGGCGCCGATCCGATCGACACGAAAAATCCTGCCGATCGTCGAGGGCGTCGTGCTCGTCGCAGCGTTGCTCGCGCCGCTGGTGCTGCAGGACTATCTGACGGTGTTCGCGACGCGCGTGATCATCCTCGCGCTGTTCGCGCTGTCGTTCGACCTGGTTTGGGGCTATGCCGGTATCATGAGCTTCGGCCAGGCACTGTTCTTCGGCTCGGCCGGCTATGGCGTCGCGCTGCTCGCGCGCGACCTCAACGTCACCAACATCTTCCTCGTGTTGCCGGCGGGAACGCTGATCGGCCTCACCTTCGCGTTGCTGCTCGGCGGCTTCCTGCTGCTGGGGCGGCATCCCTCCAGCGTGATCTTCGTCTCGCTCGGCACGCTGACCGGGTCCTACGCCGCCGATCGCCTCGCGCGCGGCTGGTACTATCTCGGCGGCCAGAACGGCATCCCCTCGATCGCGCCGATGTCGCTTGGGTCATACGACTTCACGGAAGGCCCGGCGTTCTATTATCTCGTGCTCGGCATCCTCGTCGTGGTCTATCTGCTCTGCCGCTTCCTGGTGCGCTCGCAATTCGGTCTGGCGCTCGCAGGGCTCCGTGAGAACGAGCAGCGCATCGCCTTCTTCGGCTACAAGGCGCAGCATCTGAAAGCGATCATCTTCACCATCGGCGGCGCCGTCGCAGGCCTCGCCGGCAGCCTCTATGCCTTTCACGAGGGCTTCGTCTGGCCCAACATGGTCGGCGTCGTGGTTTCCACGCAGGTGGTGCTCTACGTGCTGTTCGGCGGCTCCGGCACGCTGATCGGCGCGGTGATCGGCGCCATCATCGTCGAGGGCGTCAGCTTCTGGCTCTCAGACAATTACCGCGACATCTGGCCGATCATCCTCGGTCTGCTGCTGCTGCTCGTGATCCTGTTCCGCCCGCTCGGCCTGATCAGCTTCGTCCTTGGCGAGCGCGAGCGGGTCGGCAGCTTCGGCGCGAAGCCAAAGGAGAAGCGCGATGCCGCTCCTTGAGGCCGCCGGCATCAAGAAGGTCTTCGGCAAGCTGACCGCGCTCGACGGCGCGGCGCTCACCGTCGGCGAGAACGAATTCCACGGCCTGATCGGCCCCAACGGCTCCGGCAAGAGCACGCTGATGAAGTGCATTGCGGGGGCCGAAGTGCCGACGCAGGGCAAGGTTTCCTTCGTTAACACCGACATCACCGCGTTCACGCCGACCGAGCGCGCCCGCGCCGGCATGAGCCTGAAGTTCCAGATCACCTCCGTGCTGCCGTCGCTGACGCTGTACGACAATATCCTGCTCGCGCTGCAGGCGCAGTCCTCGCTGTTCGACCTGGTGTTCTCGCGTACCCGGGGCGCGCTGCACGACCAGGTCATGACCATGCTGAGCCAGTTCCGCCTCGCCGACCGCGCTTTCGAGGCGGCGGCGGCGCTGTCGCACGGCCAGCAGCAATGGCTGGAGATCGCGATGGCGCTCGCGGGCAAGCCGAAGCTGCTGCTGCTCGACGAGCCCACCGGCGGCATGAGCCTCGAGGAGCGACGCGTCACCGGCGAATTGCTGCAGCCGATCAAGCAGCATTGCTCGCTCGTCATCGTCGAGCACGACCTCGATTTCATCCGCGACATCTGCGATCGCCTCACCGTGCTGGACCAGGGCAAGGTGCTGGCGTCGGGCACGGTGCCGGAGATCCAGGCCAATCCGTCCGTCCAGGAGATTTATCTGCGCCGTGCCTGAATTTTTGGACATCAAGCATCTCGACGCCGGCTATGGTCGCAGCCAGGTCCTGTTCGACGTCACGCTCGGCATCCCCTGGCGCGGCGGCGTCGCCGTCCTCGGGCGCAACGGCGCCGGCAAGACCACGCTGATGAAGACCATCGTCGGCGAGCTGCCGGCCTGGAAGGGCGAGGTCGCCTTCGATGGCCGCGACATCAGCCGCCGCGCCACCCAGGAGCGCGTGCGCGCCGGCATCGGCTACGTGCCGCAGGAGCATTCGGTGTTCGCGCGCCTGTCGGTGCGCGACAATCTCGCGGTCGGCTCGCTCGCGAGCAAGAAGGCCGACGCGGTCGATCACGTGCTGACCATCTTCCCCAAGCTCGGCCAGCGGCTCGACCAGCCCGCCGGCACGCTCTCCGGCGGCGAACGCAAGATGCTCGCGATCGGTCGCGCCATGCTGGGCGATCCGAAACTGCTGCTGCTGGACGAGCCGACCGAGGGCGTCTGGATCGGCGTCATCGAGGAGATCACTGAGCGCCTGATCGAGCTCGCCAAGGAGATCTCCGTCATCATCGTCGAGCAGCACCTCGATCTCGCACTGCGCGTCGCCGACTACGCCTATGTGCTCGACCGCGGCCGCGTCGCACTGCAGGGCCAGGCGGGGGAGGTGAGGGGCAATCCGGAGCTGATGCGGTATCTGGCGCCGTAACCGATGCGCCCGAGACGTCTCACGGCGAACTCAGCAGTCATGCTCCGCAAAAGCGGAGCGTCCGGTACGTCGCGATTATGCGGGAAGTCGCGACCAATAGGGCGCGGTCAGAAGCAGCATGAAAAGTGCGCGCTCGGCCCGGTACTTTGCGGCAGATCGACTTGATTCCCGCCCCCGGACCACGACCGCTCCTTGGCTGGTGCAGACGCTCCAGGCCCATCTTCGCTTGCGCTGCACCAAAGTCACTTCGAATGTCGGAAACTCCGGTCTGACCATTGTTGCCGCTTCTCGCCCTTCATCCAACCGGATTCAACTTCAACCCAGCGGTCCGACCGCTGTCTTCACCCATTTGGGTGAAAGAGATTCCAAGGCAAAGTCCGGTCTGGGCCATCGAGAGCAAGGGCGATGCGGGACGGGAGATGGGTCTAGCCGCCCTGCAATGCCTTGCCAGCGAGCAAGCTGACGAGTTCCTGCTGACGGGAAAGGCCCGTCTTCGAAAGCACGGCTTTGAGCTGCGTGCGCACAGTCTCGCGCGTCACACCGAGTCTGACCGCGAGTGCATCGATCGATCCGGCCTGGGCAACGCCACGCGCGACCTGGGCCTCTGCCGGCGTCAGGTCGAACAACCCTTGCAGGACTTCCGCACTCGGGACCGCGCCGCGATCGACGGGTGTGACGATGAGCATGAAGGTGGCCAGCGTGAAGATATCGCGTGCCGATCCGCGCACCGGGACGACATGCAGCACCATCGGTACGCGATCGATCGCCGCTGCGATGGCGAGGGATTTGACGGTCGGGCCGTTGCCCACGAACGAGCGCCCCAGCGCCGCCGAGAACAATCCGTCGGCAGTGACATCGGTCAAAGTCAACCGATCTGCGCGGTCCTGGAACAGCGACGGCATCAGCGCTTCGAACAGGCCGTTCGCCGCGAGTAACTTGCCTCGTTCGCGCAGTATCGCCCCCGGCAGCCCAATGGCCTGCAAAGCATCGGCTTGCGCGCGTGCGCGCTCGAATCCAAGGCGGTTTGCAGTCAGGGACGCCCGAGCCAGATGAGGCCTCAAGCCATCGAGGAACAAGACGACGTCGCGCGGCACCGGTCCGTTGTCGTGGTGCCGCGGCATGACGATCGCGATCGAATCGCCGCTCGGTATTGGAATGAGAGTTCCGGCCCGGTAGCCGATGCCGTGCCTGCGGTAGAAATTGCAGTACACGTCATTGGTCGCGATCTCCTCTTCCGATAGAAGGTCTCCATCGTTCAGGAAGCCGGCGTAGTTGAGAGCGGCGGCGCGGGGCAGCAGCGGATCGCGCTCGCTCCATCCCTCCTGCAAGAAGCGAGGCATGGTCTGGTCGTGATTGACGGAATTGACCCCGCTCACATAGCCGTCGCGAACCGCGAAAAGCAGTCCGCCATTGCCGCCGATGGCGTTGCCGATTTCATGGAGGACCTCGGGCCACAATGACGGTATGAGCCCGGCCTCGTAGATGCGGTCAATCAGATGATCGATACCCAAATCCACTTAATACGCAGCGCCAAAGAGGTTGCGCCGTAACTATAGCTGGGTGATCCGGGTGAGCAATCCGGCACAACCAGCGTCGCGCCGGTTCCTCGAGGGAACCAACCGATGACTAAATTGTGCGGAGAGCCCTCGCTGCGGGACCGACGCCCCTATCTCACCGCCCCGAAGCGGCTTTCGAACGAGTTCGATGGCACCACCGGCGCGGCGCCCATGATCTGCGTCGCTTCGCCCGCGCCATCGCTCAGCGACGGCTTCAGCGGCGGGCGCGTCTGGGCGAGGCGCGTGTCGGGCTGCGGCTTTGGCGGTTCTGCCGGCTTGGCGGCGGCAACAGCCGGCTTCGGCGCGTCCTTCGCCGCATCCTTCTTGTCTTGTCCCGGCACGAATCTCGTGACGGCGGCCTTGAGCCGCGACGCTGCCGTGGGTGG
>NZ_JAEMSD010000062.1:19443-21156 GCF_016462955.1 Bradyrhizobium sp.
GGCGTCACTTGCGTCTGGGCCGGCGCCGCAGATGCGGTGGCTTGCGGCGGCGGCGTGGTTGCCGTGGTTTCCGATGAGCCTATGCCCATCTTGCGGCCGAGATTGGAAAAGAAGCCGCCGCCTTGAGACTTCTCCGCAGGCTGAGTCGAAGCGGCGCGGGTGCTTGGCGCGCTGACTGCGACCACCGGCTCCTCCTGCGGCGCGGGCGCGCTTGCCACAGCGTCGAGATTCGGCTTCGGCGGGTTGACGTGGCCGGGGATCGTGCCCGGCGCCCTGGCCATCGCCAGCATTTGCAGCGTGGTGCCCTCGGCGCCCTCGGACAGCCCGGTCGAGCCTTCCGGAATCTTGGCGGCGAACACCTTGTTCATGCCGCCGTCGATGCCGGTGTTCATGCGCGCCACCGGCGTGCCCTTGGCGACGAGCCTTGCGTATTCGGTTTCGTCCTTGGCCTGCTTCTCGCGCACCGCGCTGGCGATCTCCTCGGGGATCACATAGGCCGGACATTTCGCCGAGGCGTCGAACACCAGATCGCGCTTGGCATCCGCCGGCCTGGCGGCGTCGAACACGTATCTTTTCTCGCAGAAATCGACCTTCGGCTCCTGCCGCGTCACCTCGAAATGATCATAGCCCTGCTTGATCATCTTCCAGAACGGCATGTTCGGATTGTTCCGGTGCTTGGCCATGTTCACCGGCGTCATCTTGAACGGATAGGCCTGCAGCTGGAACGCCTTCTGACCGCCGAAGAAGGATTCGCGCCCGAGCGAATAGATCTCCGCGATCTGCTCGTCGGTCATGGCGTAGCAGCCGCGCGAGGAGCAATCGCCATGCACCATCAGCTGCGAGCCGGTGCGGCCGAGCGCCTTGTCGAACGCATTCGGATAGCCGGTGTTGAAGGAGAGGTAATAGGCCGATTGCGGATTCATCTGGCCCGGATTGATCGAGTAGAAGCCCTCCGGCGCTTGCCGGTCGCCTTCGCGCACCTTGGGGCCGAGATCGCCGGACCAGCGGCAGATCGGATAGGTCTTGAGCAGCGCGAACTGGCCCGAGCGGGTCTGCTTCCAGACCTCGAGCTCGGCCTCCTGCTTGAACAGGCGGACCAGGATCGGCGATTGCAGGTCCATGTCCTTCTCGGCCATCGCGGCGATCAGCTTCGGCGGCACCGGCTGATTGGCCTTGGCGTTGGTCGCGAGCGAGATCTGGTCGCTGTTGCAGCCGGCCAGCAGGCCGCCGGCCGTCATCAGCGCAACCGAAGTGAAGAGCGCGCGCGCAAGCGAACGAGAAATCAAGATCGACCCCACACCGTGCCGGGCAGCAAGCGCAAACCCCAATTCGTTTGGCGCATGATCCGACCGGCGAACCGGGCCCGTCACGACGGGCTTTTTCAGCTCACGCCCCAGCGCTTATGCCCTGAAGCCATTGATTAAAATTCTAACCTCTGGGTCATGTGGTCGCAACCCGGGCGGGGATCACGAGGCCGTTGGCCCAAGGGCATGGTCAACGAAGAATGAACGGACGCGACTTTGGGCGTGACTTGGGACGGAACTAGGGCTTTCGGCCCGTCCCGGACTCAGATCGCCGATTTGGGCAAAAAAAGGGTTAACGCGGGGTTACCGGGGGCTGCAGGGGAGGTCTCGTAGGGTGGGTTAGCGTCAGCGTAACCCACCTCTTCATCGCCGCGGAGACAGAAGTGGTGGGTTACGGCTGCGCCTAACC
>NZ_JAEMSD010000458.1:0-2737 GCF_016462955.1 Bradyrhizobium sp.
GGTCGAACAGGTTCGGCCGCGGCCCGATGATGGAGACGAGGCTCATCACCAGCTCCTCGCGGATCGGGTCGATCGGCGGGTTGGTAACCTGCGCGAAGTTCTGCTTGAAATAGGTGAACAGCGGCTTGGCCTTGTCCGACAGCGCCGAGATTGGCGTGTCGTTGCCCATCGAGCCCGCGGCTTCCTCGCCCGTGGCCGCCATCGGCGTCATCAGGATGGTGATGTCTTCCTGGCTGTAGCCGAAGGCCTGCTGGCGGTCGAGCAGCGACAGGTTCGAGCGCACGCCCGTCGTCGGCACCTTCGGCAGGTCTTCGAGCACGATCTGGGTCCGCTCCAGCCACTCCTTGTAGGGATGGCTGGCCGCGAGCGAAGCCTTGATCTCGTCGTCGGGGATCAGGCGGCCCTGCTCGAGATCGACCAGCAGCATCTTGCCGGGCTGCAAGCGCCACTTGGTGATGATCTGGTCCTCGGGGATCGTCAGCACGCCCATCTCGGACGCCATCACGATGCGGTCGTCCTTGGTGACGAGGTAGCGCGCCGGACGAAGCCCGTTGCGGTCGAGCGTGGCGCCGATCTGTCGGCCGTCGGTGAAGGCGATCGCGGCGGGGCCGTCCCACGGCTCCATCAGCGCGGCATGATATTCGTAGAAGGCGCGGCGCTTCTCGTCCATCAAGGGATTGCCGGCCCACGCCTCCGGAATCATCATCATGACGGCGTGCGGCAGCGAGTAGCCGCCCTGCACCAGGAATTCGAGCGCGTTGTCGAAACAGGCGGTGTCCGACTGGCCTTCATAGGAGATCGGCCAGAGCCGGTTGATGTCCTTGCCGTACAGCTCGGAGCTGACCGAGGCCTGCCGCGCCGCCATCCAGTTGACGTTGCCGCGCAGCGTGTTGATCTCGCCGTTATGCGCGATCATGCGGTAGGGGTGCGCCAGCGACCAGGCCGGGAAGGTGTTGGTCGAGAAACGCTGGTGCACCAGCGCCAGCGCGCTCTCGAAGTCCTTTTCGTGCAGGTCGGGATAGTACTTGCCGAGCTGGTCGGCGAGGAACATGCCCTTGTAGATCACGGTGCGGCAGGACATCGAGCAGGGGTAATAGCCCGCGCCGCCGCGGTCGCGGCGCTGGTAGATCGCCTGAGAGATCGACTTGCGCAGGATGTAGAGCCGGCGCTCGAACTCGTCCTCGGTCTTGGCGGTGCCGTTGCGCCCGATGAACACTTGCATGCAGGCGGGCTCGGTCGGCTTCACGGTGACGCCGAGCGAGGAATTGTCGGTCGGCACGTCGCGCCAGCCGAGCAGGGTCAGGCCCTCCTCCTTGATCTGGTCGGCGATGATGCTCTTGATCACGTTGCGCCAGGCGGTGTCGCGCGGCATGAACAGCGCGCCGATGGCGTATTCGCCGGGCGCCGGCAGCGCGAAGCCGAGCTCTGCGGCCTTGCGGCTGAAGAAGGCGTGCGGGATCTGCACCAGGATGCCGGCGCCGTCACCGGCGCGCGGATCGGCGCCGACGGCACCGCGATGCTCGAGATTGCAGAGGATGCTCAGCGCGTCCGAGACGATCTCGTGCGACTTCTTGCCCTTGATGTTGGCGATGAAGCCG
Organism: Bradyrhizobium sp.; assembly: GCF_016462955.1. Lineage (GTDB taxonomy): Bacteria > Pseudomonadota > Alphaproteobacteria > Rhizobiales > Xanthobacteraceae > Bradyrhizobium. The sequence goes on from NZ_JAEMSD010000458.1 coordinate 1,599, forward strand.
ACGCCGCAGGAGTCCTTTTCCAGGCTCGGATCGTAGAGGCCTTCGGCTTCCGGGCGCGAATGATGCTCTTGAATCGGTGAGGTGATCGGATCGGTCGTTTTCGAGGCGACCGTCGCCGACAGCTGTTCTGCCACGATGTTTGCGCGCTCGAATTGCGACCCGTTCATTGTTCCTGTCCTCTCCGTGCGGCAAGCTGTCTCACCGCGATCTTCGGCGCACCTTTGGCGTTCCGCGGCACCCGCTTCTGGGCCACCGCTCGTCCACTCGCGAGCCGCATTTTCTTAAATTCAGGCCAAGGCGTTCTTCGTCCCCGAGAACGGCTTTGCCCGTTGCCTTATGGTGCTCGAGAGCACCGATTTCAGCTGCAATCCCTATGCCGGAACCGCAAGCAAAATTAAGACAGTCTTCCTGTCCTAACCATCACCTTGCCAAATTTTTGTCTAACACACAAGCGCGCGAAAGTCCCGATTCCCGATAAGTCAATCAATCGCTTTCCAAAAGTTGCGCAGCCGCGGTTTTGAAGCAAACGCGCCCTGATCCGGCCCTGTGGACGCCGGAATCCCCAATGAAGCTTCGCCTCAACCCTTCGAAAGGCGCGCCACGCCGCAAGAAGCGAAAGAGCGCGAGGCATTCGGGGGCCTGACAGGAGCGTCTCGACCATGAAGTTTTTCACAGGATGTGTGGCCGCAGCCACGCTGGCACTGGCCGCACCCGCCGCTCAGGCGCAAGTTCCCGCGAGCGGTAATGGAGGCGGGGGCTACGTTGCGGTGTCGGATTTCGACGGACCCTACGTACCGGGCGAAGCCGCGCCACGGCCGCCGCGTCACGGCTACGGGTACGGCTATGAGGAGCGCGGCCCGGCGGTTGCGCTGCTGCCGTCCACCGAGGTCTACGCGGTCCTGCGTGAAAACGGCTTCCTGCCGCTCGGCATCCCGCGCCTGCGCGGCAGCGTCTATACCATCGCAGTGATCGACCGCCGCGGCGACGATGGCCGGCTGGTGATCGACGCCAGCGACGGCCGGATCATCCGCTTCATGCCTTTCGCCGAGGCCTACGGCATGGCGCCGGCCGACGACGAGCGCGCGGTCGCGCCCTACAGCCCGCAAAGCGCGCTGCCGCCGCCGACCATGGTCCGCAGC
>NZ_JAEMSD010000458.1:2747-5507 GCF_016462955.1 Bradyrhizobium sp.
GCATGTGGCAAGCCGCGCCGTGCCGCTGCCCAAGGCAGCCCCGCGTCGTGCCGAGACGCCGGCTGCCCTTGCCAAGCCGGCACAGCCGATGGCGCCGCAGGCCCAGGCCCCGCAACCGGCGCAGCAAGCCGCCGCCGCGCCGGCGAAGCCGGCTGATGCAGCCGCGCCGACGGTCGGACAGGCCAGGCCCGCCCCGACGATCCTGCCCACGCAGGAGATGCCGCCAGCGCAGGGCCTGGATTAGCGCGCCGCGAGTTTGACGCGACAGTGCTGATCACGCCCTCGCTGTCATCCCCGCCTAGTGCGCAATTGCGCACTAGGCGGGGACGACATCGGGGAGAGAACTGCCAAAACAAAAGGCGCCTGAGCAATTCAGGCGCCTTTTGCATTTCGGCGATTACCTCAGCTCCGCGGATACCCCGCCGCCTCCAGGATCAAATCCGCAACCTCCTTCGGATGCGACACCAGCGAGAGATGGCCGGCGTCGAGCTCGATGGTGGCGGCGTTCATGCGCTTGGCGAGGAAGCGCTCGAGATCGGGGTTGATGGTGTAGTCGTTCTTCGACACCGCGTACCAGCTCGGCCTGGAGCGCCACGCCGCCTCCGTAGTGCGGCTGGCGAAGATCGAGGCCGCTGTCGGCCATTGCACGGCATAGAGCTCCTTGGCCTGCTCGGGCTTCACGCCGTTGGCGAAGTACTTCAGGAAGGCGTCTTCCGAGAGCTTGGTATAGCCGTCGCGCTCGACGATGCCGGCGCGCGCGGGTCCGGTTGGAAACTGCTTCGACAGCGCCACGAAATCCTCGTTCGCATCGGGCGCGCGGGCGGCGATGTAGACGAGCCCGGTGACCTTCGGGTCGGTGCCGACCTGGCTGATCACCGTGCCGCCCCAGGAATGCGCGACCAGCACCGTCGGCCCGTCCTGCTCGGCCAGCGCACGCTTGGTCGCCTCGACGGAGTCGGCGAGCGACGACAGCGGATTCTGCACGGCGGTGACGTGCAGGCCTGCAGCCTGGAGGATCGGAATCACCTCCGACCAGCTCGAGCCGTCGGCCCAGGCGCCGTGCACCAGCACGACGTTCTTCGCCTTCACCGTCTGCGGGGTCTGCGCATGAGCAAGGCCGAGGGGAGCCGCCAGAAGGCTCGCGGCGACGAAAAGGCTGCGCCAGAGTGACATGATCCATCTCCGTCTTGTTTGGGTTCGATGTCCCAAGGACGGAGGGCAATACTGCCGCGTTACACGTCTTCACCGCTCTGTGATGCACAACGAAAAAACGCCCCGGGGCACCGGGGCGTTTTCGCAACCTGGAAGTCGCTTGGTCTAATGTCTGGCTCAGGCGGCTTGTGCGGCCGAGTTCTCGATCACTTGCGCCTTGGCGCCGGCGTTGATCGCGATCTGGCGCGGCTTCTTGGCCTCGGGAATCTCGCGGACGAGGTCGACGTGAAGCAGCCCGTTCTCGAGCGAGGCGTCCTTCACCTGCACGAAGTCGGCAAGCTGGAAGGCGCGCTCGAAGGCGCGCGCGGCGATGCCGCGGTACAGCACTTCGGATTTCGAGTTCTCGTTCGCGACCTTCTCGCCCTTGATCGTCAGCGTGTTTTCCTTCGCGACGATGGAGAGCTCATCCTTGGCAAAGCCGGAGACCGCTACCGTGATGCGGTAGGCGTTCTCGCCGGTGCGCTCGATGTTATAGGGGGGATAGCCGGGGCTGCCGTCCGAGCTGGCCTGGTCGAGTAGGCTGAAGAGGCGGTCAAAGCCGACGGTGGAACGATAGAACGGGGTGAGATCGTAGCTACGCATGGTCAAGTCCTCCATTGAGCGACTGTTGGTAACCCGCCCGCCAATCGGGCCGGGCTTTAGTCTGTGTGCAGCCTGATGTTCCGGTTCCGAAACACTGGTAGCGGCCTGCACGAAAATGATATGGGTGGGGTGAGACGGCGTTCAAGAGGGCGGCATTGGCGCCTTTTCGGCGCTTTAGCCCCTTGATTCGCAGGACTTGATTTGCAGGACTTGCCGCCCAAGCACGCCCAATGACGCTGGTCTCGATTCCGTCCAACCCGGTCCCCGAAAACGTCGTCAGCGGCACCATCAAGACCCCCGATGGCGCCGAGCTGCGCTTTGCGCGCTGGGCGCCGCCGGCGGGCCGCAAGGGCACGGTTTGCGTCTTCACCGGCCGCAGCGAGCAGATCGAGAAGTATTTCGAGACGGTGCGGGACTTGCGCGACCGCGGCTTTGCGGTGGCGATGATCGACTGGCGCGGGCAGGGGCATTCCTCGCGCCGCCTGCGCGATCCGCGCAAGGGCTATGTGCGCGACTTCGCAGATTTCGAGATCGACGTCGAGACCTTCGTGCAACAGGTGGTGCTGCCGGATTGCCCGCCGCCCTTCTTCGCGCTCGCCCATTCCATGGGCGGCACGGTGCTGCTGCGGGTAGCACATGCCGGCAAGCGCTGGTTCGACCGCATGGTGCTGTCGGCGCCGATGATCGACCTGCCGGGGCGCACCACCTCGTTGCCCGTGCGTGCGCTGCTCAAGACGATGCGCCTGCTCGGGCAGGGCGGCCGCTATGTTCCCGGCGGCAGCGACCGCCTCACCGGGCTCGAGCCTTTCATCAACAATCCCTTGACCAGCGATCCCGTGCGCTATGCGCGCAACGCCGCGATCCTGGAGGAAGACCCGACGCTCGGACTGGCCTCGCCCACGGTCGCCTGGGCCGATACCGCATTTCGCGCCATGCACACCTTCAAGCGCGTGAATTATCCCTCGC
>NZ_JAEMSD010000459.1 GCF_016462955.1 Bradyrhizobium sp.
GAGAGAGCCCTCACCCGCGCCTACGGCGCGACCTCTCCCGCAAGCGGGAGAGGTTGCAGCGTGCGTGCGGCGCGATCTGAGACAACATGACGTCGCCCTCGCCCCCGCGAAATCCGCATGGCTTTGCCGCGTTCCCGGCGCTAAAAGACGCCGGTTACACGGAGCAAGCCATGCAAGATCTCTGGCGCCTGTCGGCCGCCGACCTCGCCACCCTCGTCAAATCCCGAAAAGTGTCCGCCCGGGAGGCCGCCAAGGCCGGGCTCGCCCGGCTCGATGCCGTCAATCCCAGGCTCAACGCGGTGATCGATCACAGGCCTGAGGACGTGCTCAAGCAGGCCGATGCCGTCGATGCCGCCATCGCCAGGGGAGAGGACCCCGGCGTGCTCGCCGGCGTGCCCGTCACCATCAAGGCCAATGTCGACCAGGAAGGCTTTGCCACCACCAACGGCCTGAAGCTCCAGCGCGACGTCATCGCGCGCGAGGACAATCCGGTGGTCGCCAATTTCCGCAAAGCCGGCGCCGTCTTGCTCGGTCGCACCAATTGCCCGGCCTTCTCCTACCGCTGGTTCACCACCAATCTCATCCACGGCGATACCAAGAACCCCAGGGATGCCTCGCTGACGCCGGGCGGCTCCTCCGGCGGCGCCGGCTCGGCGGTCGCGGCCGGCATCGGCCACATCGCTCACGGCACCGACATCGCCGGCTCGATCCGTTATCCCGCCTATGCCTGCGGCGTGCACGGATTGCGCCCGACGCTCGGCCGCATTCCCGCCTTCAACCCGGCGCTGCCGGAGCGCCCGATCGGGCCGCAGGTCATGGCGGTGTCGGGACCGCTGGCGCGCACCGTCAACGATCTCAGGATTTCGCTGGAAGCTATGTCGGCCCGCGACATCCGCGATCCCTGGTTCGTGCCGGTGCCGCTGCAAGGCCCGGCCCGGGACAAGCGCGCCGCACTCTGCCTCAACCCGGGCGGCCTTGCCACCACGGCCGAGGTGAAGGCCGCGGTGAGCGATGCCGGCAAGCGGCTGGAGCGCGCGGGCTGGACCGTCGATGTGATCGAGGACACGCCGCCGATGCGCGAGGCGGTCGAGTGGCAGATCAAGCTCTGGCTCGGCGACGGATATGAGGCGCAGCTCGAGGCGGCCGAGCGCGAGGGCGATCCCGGTGCGCTCGCGTGCCTGCGCGGCAATCGCGCCAGGGTCACGCCGATGGACCAGGCCGATTACGCCAAGGCTCTGACGCGGCGCGCCACGCTGACCCGCGAATGGATGCTGTTCTTCGAAAAATACGCGGTGCTGCTGACGCCGGTCTCCGGCGAATTGCCGTTTCCGGATCACCTCGACCGCAAGGACGAGGAGTCTTTCAAGCGCGTCTGGGAAGCGCAGCTGCCGCAGATCGCCATTCCCTTCATGGGATTGCCGGGCCTCGTGGTCTCCACAGGCCTGGTCGGCAAGGCGCCGGTCGGCGTGCATATCGTGTCGGGGCGTTATCGCGAGGATCTCTGTCTGCTCGCGGGCGAGGCGATCGAGGCCGGCGGCGTGCCGCCATCGCCGATCGATCCCGTGGGCTAGTGATGACTGATATCTACGACTTCAAGGCCAACTCGCTCGCCGGCGAGGAGGTCGCCTTGAGGCGTTTCGAGGGACAGGTGCTCTTGATCGTCAACACCGCGAGCAAATGCGGCTTCACGCCGCAATATCGCGGCCTCGAGGATCTCCATCGCGATCTCTCGCCGCGCGGCTTCTCCGTGCTCGGCTTTCCCTGTAACCAGTTCGGTGCGCAGGAGCCGGGACAGGCGAGCGAGATCCAGGAATTCTGCTCGACCCATTACGACGTCACCTTTCCGCTGTTTGCGAAGATCGACGTCAACGGGCCGAAGGCGCATCCGTTGTACGAGTATCTGAAACGCCAGCAATCCGGGCTGTTAGGGGCCGCCATCAAATGGAATTTCACCAAATTCCTGGTGGACCGTAAGGGCCGCGTGATCGCGCGCTACGCGCCGACCGCACGGCCCGAAGGATTGCGGACTCAAATCGAAACACTGTTGTGAGCGAGACAATCATGAGCGACGAATTTCCCGACCGCCTGTCGGTCGATCCGAACAGCCCCTATTACAACGCGGACATCCTGGCACGCGACGTCGGCATCCGCTTCAAGGGCATCGAGAAGACCAATGTCGAGGAGTACTGCATCAGCGAAGGCTGGGTCCGCGTCACCGCAGGAAATGCCAAGGACCGCCATGGCAACCCGCTGACCATCAAGGTGCACGGCCCGGTCGAGCCGTATTTCAGGGATAAGAAATAGACGCCCGTCGCCCCGCACTCTGTCGTCATGCCCGGGCTGGACCCGGGCATCCACGTCTTCAGACTTGCTCCGTGGTAAAGACGTGGATGGCCGGGTCAAGCCCGGCCATGACGAGCGGAGAGATCCAGCCAGGAAAACCGCCCATGTCCGTCCGCATCGTCGACGTCCTGGAGATCACCAAGCCGATCTCCTCGCCGATCCGCAACGCCTATATCGACTTCACGAAGATGACGACGAGCCTCGTCGCCGTCGTCACCGACGTGGTGCGCGACGGCAAGCGTGTGGTCGGCTACGGCTTCAATTCCAACGGCCGCTACGGGCAGGGCGGCCTGATCCGCGAGCGCTTTGCCGCGCGCATCCTCGAAGCCGATCCGAAATCGTTGCTCGACCAAGCCGGCGATAATCTCGATCCCGACAAGGTCTGGGCCGCGATGATGACCAACGAGAAGCCCGGCGGTCACGGCGAGCGTTCGGTCGCGGTCGGCACCCTCGACATGGCGGTGTGGGACGCGGTGGCGAAGATTGCGGGCAAGCCGCTGTTTCGCCTGCTCGCCGAGCGTCACGGCTTGACCGCCAATCCGCGCGTCTTCGTCTACGCCGCCGGCGGCTATTATTATCCCGGCAAGGATCTCTCGATGCTGCGGGCCGAGATGCGCGGCTATCTCGATCGCGGCTACAACGTCGTCAAGATGAAGATCGGCGGTGCTGACATCGCCGAGGACCGCACCCGCATCGAGGCGGTGCTGAAGGAGATCGGCAAGGACGCGCAACTCGCCGTCGATGCCAACGGCCGCTTCGATCTGGAGACCGCGATCGCCTACGCCAAGATGCTGCGCGATTATCCCTTGTTCTGGTACGAGGAAGCCGGCGATCCCCTCGACTACGCGCTGCAGGCCGCGCTCGCCGAGTTCTATCCGGGCCCGATGGCGACCGGCGAGAATCTCTTTAGCCACCAGGACGCCCGCAACCTGATCCGCTACGGCGGCATGCGCCCCGACCGAGACTGGCTGCAATTCGACTGCGCTCTGTCCTACGGCCTGTGTGAATACCAGCGCACGCTGCAAGTGCTGAAGACCCACGGCTGGTCGCCGAGCCGCTGCATCCCGCATGGCGGCCACCAGATGTCGCTCAACATCGCCGCGGGCTTAGGTCTCGGCGGCAATGAAAGCTACCCGGACCTGTTCCAGCCCTATGGCGGTTTTCCCGACGGCGTGCGCGTCGAGAACGGCCACATCACCATGCCCGACCTTCCCGGCGTCGGCTTCGAGGGCAAGTCGGATCTGTACAAGGAGATGAAGGCGCTAGCGGAGTAGGGGCGCTTCGGAGTTCGAGGCGAGACGGCCGCGTCAACAACGGTGTCGTCCCCGCGAAGGCGGGGACCCATAACCCCAGGGAGGAGCAATGGCGCGAGCAGGCAACTCCGAGTCCCCGTAACGGTGTCTCCCTGCGGCTATGGGTCCCTGATCTGCGCTCCGCTTCGCTGCGCTTGTCCGGGACGGCAGCCGAGTTTGTCGTTACGACAACCGCATATCCAGCAGCCGCCGTCCTTCACCCTTCAGCAGCTTCTTCACCGCGCTGGAGGCCACGACCTCGCCGTCATTGGCATAGGCCTCGTGGTTCTTCTCGATGTCGTCGAGGCGGTAGAGATAGTTGACCATGACGCCGGCGGACTCGCGCACGCCCTTCGGCGAGAGGTCTCCGAGCCAGTTGATGCGTTCCAGCCGCGCGCCGTTGCCGAGATGGAAGCGGGCCACGGAATCGATCAGGCGGCCCTTCGGCGTGCGCGCCTTGAGGAAATAATGCGCCGCCAGCGGCTCCAGCACGCCGCGGAGCAGCGCGGTCGTCTCCGGGCTCTCGAACCATCTGGGATCGTCGAGGCGCTTCAGCGTCTCGCGGTCCTCGTCCGACAGCGGCAGATCCTTGTCCTGCTTTACCCAGGCCATGAAGCCCGGCACCGGCGACAGCGTCACGAAGGTGTCGAGCTTCGGCAATTCGCGGCGCAGCTCTTCCACCACCTGCTTGATCAGGAAGCTGCCGAAGGAGATGCCGCCGAGGCCGCGCTGTGTATTCGAGATCGAATAGAACACAGCGGTGCGGGCCTTCTCGATCGGCAGGTGCTGGCGGTCGACCGCGAGCAGCGGGGCGATCGCGCCGGGAATCGTCTCGGTCAGAGCCACCTCGACGAAAATCAGGGGCTCGTCGACCATCGCCGGATGGAAGAACGCGTAGCAGCGGCGGTCGACCGGATCGATGCGGCGGCGCAGATCGTCCCAGTCCGAGATCTCGTGCACGGCCTCGTAGCGGATGATCTTTTCGAGGATGTTGGCCGGGGTCGACCAGTCGATCCTGCGCAGCACGAGAAACCCCCTGTTGAACCACGAAGAGAGAAGATGCGAGACGTCGCGGTCGAGCGCGGCGAGATCGGTGTGCCCGTTCATCATGCCGAGCAGATCGGCGCGCATGGCGACGAGATCGCCGGTGCCGCCGGGCGCGCGGTTGAGCCGGCGGATCAGCTCCTGCCGCCGCGGCTCCGAGGCGAAATGCAACGAGCTGGCGTCCTCGTCGCTGGGCTCGGCGCGCCATTGCTCGATCGCCTTGGACAGGCGCTCCCGATCCGGGCCGAAATCGCGCACGAGCCCTTCGAAGAAGGCACGGCGCCCGGCCGCATCGAGCTCCCCGTAGACGTCGAGCACTTCGCGCGCCATCGCGGTGCCGGAGGCTTCGCCGCGCCCCGACAGTAGCGCATCGCAGAGCTCGAGCAATCCATCGGCATCGCGTTTGGTGTCGGCGGAATCGCCACGGCGCAGCAACGTGCGGCCGCGCTCGGAGATGGTGGCGAGCAGGTCGGAGAAGAAGGCGTTGGCCATCGGGACTTTTCAATTCCGGTTTGTGCGTTGCGGAAGTTTACACAAGATTTGGGCGGAAGCCGATCACAATCAAGCGCAAGTTTGTTGCATGTGAAACCAGGCTATGTCTCCAAAGCAGGCTGTCATGCCCCGGCTTGACCGGGGCATCCAGTACGCCGCAGCTTTTCGATTCTAGCCGAGCCGCCTCGGCGTACTGGGTCGCCCGGTCAAGCCGGGCGACGACACCGAGTGTGAGGCAAACTCCGTCGGCGTGCGCCCCGTCACTTGGCGGAATGCGGCCGAAAACGCCGGCACGCTGGCGTAGCCGAGCTGGGTGGCGAGC
>NZ_JAEMSD010000460.1:0-4862 GCF_016462955.1 Bradyrhizobium sp.
GCGCTGACGCAAGTGCTGCTGTCGCCAGGATCATCAATGCTCGTTTCATGGGAGACTCCTTTCCAGTCCGTAGGTCCGGCGGCCGATTGCCATCACTGCGGTCTCGCGCCGTCGGCAAGCCCCGTCGCAAGAGCAGATAGGATTTTCGCAGGCCAATCCCATTGAATTAGATGTCAGGCGCGGAGGGCGGTGCAGGCGCGGGATGATCCGGCCGAGGCCGACGCTCCTCGCAAAGGAAAAGGCGGACCCGATATCGGGTCCGCCTGCATTGTTGAAGAATGCCGAGCCGTTCGCGGCGGCGTCGCCGTCGAATCAGAGGCCAGTGCCCGGCTCACAGGGAACGTTGTTGCCGGTCCACGGCGCCGTCGCGAACGCACCGACACGCGGCGCCGGAACGCAAACGCGGTCGCCCTGATAGAGGAGCCCTTCCGATGCAACCGGCTGGGCTTGCATCGCGGATGGACGCGCAACCGTGTGGCTCGTGCGCGCCATGGCAGGTCCGGCGAGCATCGCGACGGCGACCAGTCCGGTCGACAACAGCTTGAAAGTGTTGGTCATGGGATTCTCCTGTGTGACAGCAGCCAGTCCGAGCCGGCCTGGACATGAGGTGCGGGCGGGCGAGCGCGAACGAAACGCACGAATTGCTCACTGGCCATCAACGGCCCGTGATCCCAGCCTTGTCGGAAAGCACGATCGTGCAAATCGGCAAGCTTTGCCGTGCCGGCGCGTAACACCGGCTCCCCAAAATACATATCTGCGGAGATGTGCTTCTGCATGGAGGTGAGACATGATCGCGGCGACAGTCCATCGGAATGCCTGCGCCTCGCCGCAGGCGGCAGCGCGAATGGGCAATCTGACACACTATTTAATGGTCTTGGATCCTGCGCGGGCTTATCTGGATTGCGAGCCTGTGGCGCATCGCATGACGGTGCCGCGCCGCGTGTTCGGCCCGGAAAGCCAATGAACATGTCGTCGCGGACCAGCGAACTCACGCGGCGCCGCCGGCCTCAACGTCTCGCAGCACGTGGGGTCAGCACCATGACGCAAATTCTCCTGATCGAGGACGACCCCGAGACCGCCGACGCAATCGTCGCCGAGCTTACCGAGCACGGATTCGAGGTGCGATGGGCGCCCGACGGCATCGGAGGGCTGGATTGCGCGCGGGAATCGTCTCCCGACGCCCTGATCGTCGATCGCATGCTGCCCGGAATGGACGGACTCACCGTCATCGAAGCTCTGCGCAAGGACGAGGTCAGGACCCCGGTGCTGGTGCTGAGCGCGCTCGGCGCAGTCGATGACAGGGTGCGCGGATTGCGCGTCGGCGGAGACGACTATCTCACCAAGCCGTTCGCGCTGGTCGAGCTCGTCGCAAGGGTGGAGGCGCTGCTGCGCCGACCGATCGACAGCCGCGAGACCACGCTGCATGCCGGGCCGCTCGAACTGGATCTGATCGAGCGGGCCGTGCGGCGCGGCGAGCGCGAGATCGATCTGCTGCCGCGGGAGTTCCGCCTGCTCGAATACATGATGCGGCGGAGTGATCAGCTGCTGACGCGGGCGATGTTGCTCGAGGAGGTCTGGAACTACAAGTTCGTACCAGCGACCACCAATCTCATCGACGTGCATATGGGCCGTCTCCGCCACAAGGTCGACGGCCCCGGTGAGACACAGCTCATCCACAACGTCCGCGGATCGGGATTCATCCTGCGGGTTCGGTAAAGGTGAGGCGTACCGATGCGGCGGATTGATCTCATTCGATCGAGCACGTTTCTCTGGATCGCCGCGGTGGCAGCTGCGCTGGCGCTGTTCGTCGCCGGGCTGTTCGCCTTCATTTACGTCAAGATCGACGATTACCTGGTCATGCGGTCCGACCGCATGATCGAGGCACAGCTCAGCTTCCTGGCGGAGCTGCCGCCCGGCCGCCTCAACGACGCGATTTCCGACCATCTCAGGCAGGATTCCCGGGGCGTGCAGTATGCAGGCCTGTTCGATGCGGCCGGGAATCGGATTGTCGGCAATATCGAGCGATTGCCGTTGCATCTCGATCTCGGCGGGCCGGTCCGGAGCGTCCAGCTCGATCGGGTCGGTCCGACGCCGGCCGGCGATGCCGTCGTCAAGGCCGCGGGCAGACAGCTCTCCGACGGCCACATCCTCGTGATGGGGAGGAGTATCGATGAGACGCGCGAGATATCCCTCGTCGTCGGGCAGGCGCTGCTGCTCGGGCTGCTGCCGGCATTCTGCCTCTGTCTGCTGGCCGGAGCCTGGCTGAGTCTCCGTGCCGAGCGGCGCGTGGAGCAGGTGAACCAGCACGTTCGGCGCATCGTCGCCGGCGATCTCCGCGAGCGGCTTCCCCGGGCCGATGCGGACGACCCGTTCGCGCGGCTTGCCGGAATCGTCAATGGCATGCTCGACGAGATGGAGACCACGATCACCGCGCTGGCAGGGGTCGGCAACGATATCGCCCACGATCTCCGGACGCCGCTCACGCGTGTCCGCCTGACGTTGGAGCGTGGCCGGACCCATGCCGCAACGCTGGAGGAGCTTCAGAACGTCGTGGACAAGGCGATCGCCGGCATCGACCAGTCGCTCGCGATTATCACAGCGCTGCTGCGGCTTGCCGAAATCGAGACCAGCAGCCGAACGTCCGGCTTCGGCAACGTCGCGCTCGACGAGATCCTGCGCCAGGTGTGCGACGTCTATGAGCCGATCGCCGAAGACAAGGCGATTGCACTCGGCGTCAAGATCGATCGCCGGCTCCAGGTGCGCGGCGACCGGGATCTACTGTTCGAGGCGGTCGCCAATCTCGTGGACAACGCCGTGAAATTCACTCCTGCCGGCGGCCGCGTGACGCTCGAGCTGAGGTCCGCCGAGACAACCGCGCTCGTGCGTGTGAGCGACACCGGGCCCGGAGTGGGCGAGTCGGAGCGCGAGGCCGTGCTGCGGCGGTTCTATCGTTCCGACAAGATGCGCCATACGCCCGGTGTCGGGCTCGGCCTCAGTCTCGTGTCCGCCATCGTCAAGCTGCACGGCTTCCGCCTAACCGTGTGTCCACCGCCCGGCGGCCGGGTGGAGATCGTGGTCCCGCTGCAAGAAGCGTCACAGGATGGTGCGGCGTCGAGTTCCAGCCGCTTCCTTCACGCGAACCTCGCTTCGACGTGACCGTTGCGCCGCGCCCAGCACGTGCAAAGCGACAATAACAGCTAGTTCTCTGAAAGCAAATTCAGGCTCCTTAAGTCCATTTTACTGTGACGACAGTCGGAGATTTCTTACTTTCCGTTCGTCGGTTGCAAAGTGGGAGCAAGGGATGTCAATGCACCATGCGGATTTGAGCAAGATCACTATGCCGGGCGGATCGACCGCGGTTGGCATGTTCAACGCATATTCAGCCGCGATCGGCCGCTACGAGCTGCTCGAGCGTGAGCAAGAGCAGCAGCTCGCGCGTCGCTGGCACGAGAGCGGGGATTGCGAGGCCGCGAACGCGCTCGTCACCAGCCATCTCCGGCTCGCGGCAAAGGTTGCGCGCGGCTACAAGGGATACGGCCTGCCGCACGCCGATCTCATGGCCGAGGCCAATCTCGGGCTGGTGATCGCCGCGTCCCGGTTCGAGCCGGGCCGGGGATCGCGATTCTCGACCTATGCGATATGGTGGATCAAGGCGACCATCCACGAATACATCCTGCGCTCCTGGTCACTGGTCAGGATCGGGACGACGGCGGCCCAGAAGAAGCTATTTTTCCGGCTCCGCGGCGAGATGAGGAAGGCCGCGGGTGGGGCGATGACGGGCCTCACGCCCGATGTTGCCGAAGCGATCGCCGTCAAGCTCGAGGTCTCGACGCGCGATGTGCTGGAAATGGATCGCCGCCTTCACGGCGACCTGTCGCTGAATGCGCGGGTCGGCGGCGACGAGAACGCCGGCGAATGGGAAGCCCTTCTGGTCGACCAATCGGCCGATGCCGAGACGGTCCTTGCCGATCAGGATCAGACAGAACGCCGGGCCGGTGCGCTCCGCATCGCGCTGAACGCCCTGACCGCTCGCGAGCGTCGCGTGTTCGAGGCAAGGCAGCTGGCCGAGCATCCGCAAACGCGCGCTGAGCTGGCTTCCGAGCTTTCGATCTCCAGCGAACGCGTCCGGCAGATCGAGCTGCGGGCCTTTGCCAAGGTGAAGCGCCTTGCCGTCCTGGCCACGCAGGATCCCGCGATTGCTCGGACGGAAAAGCGGAGCAGATCACGATCCGTGGCGCCGCGCATCCGCAGCGATCTCGCCCTGCAAGCGTACGAGGGAGCGCTCGCCGCATCCTGACCGTCGAGCGGCCGGCGATGCATCGACCAGAAGGTCGTTGGCGCCGACGTCGATATCCCTGAATTCGTTTTCATTTGCAGCGCAGCGCGTCGGCCGCCACTTGTCACGTCACCCCGCGCAACCAGCTCCAGGCAAGTCGTCATCATGGGAATTGTCCGCTTCGCGCTCCGCTTTCCGCACACCTTCTACGTGCTCGCGGCACTGATCCTGTTTCTCGGCGGCATCGCGGTCTGGTCGATGCCGACGGACATCTTCCCCGAGATACGCATTCCGGTCGTCACGGTCATCTGGAGCTACACCGGCCTGTCGACGCCCGAGATGGAGCAACGCGTCAGCACGTACAGCCAGTATTCCATCAGCGCCAACGTCAGCGGCATCAAGAACATCGAGGCGCAGACGCTTAACGGCCTGTCGGTTCAGAAGATCTATTTCCAGCCGGACGTCAATCTCGATCTCGCGATCTCGCAGATCGTCTCCGCGACCAACGCGATCCGCGCCCTGATTCCGCCGGGAATTCAGCCGCCGGTGATCGTGCAGTTCAATGCGTCTAGTGTGCCGGTGCTGC
>NZ_JAEMSD010000460.1:4872-5489 GCF_016462955.1 Bradyrhizobium sp.
CCGACAGACTGGACGAGAAGCAGTTATACGACTTCGGCATCTATCGGATCCGACAGCAGCTGGCACCGGTTCCCGGCGTAACGTTGCCGACGCCCGCGGGCGGCAAGTATCGCCAGATCATGGTCGATATCGATCCGAACAAGCTTTTGTCGCGCGGATTAACGCCGCTCGACATCGTCAATGCCGTGAACACCCAGAACCTGACGTTGCCGACCGGAACGGCGAAGATCGGCAATACCCAGTATGCCGTCCTGACCAACGCGACGCCTGCCTCGATCAAGGATCTCAACATGATCCCGGTCAAGTTCGCAAATGGCGCCACCATTCTGCTGAAGGATGTTGCGCAGGTTCGCGACGGATCCCAGATCCAGCAGAACATCGTCCGCGAAGACGGCCATCGCGCGGTTCTGCTCAGCGTGATCAAGAATGGCAATGCCTCGACGCTCGCCGTTGTCGATGGCGTCAAGCGCGCGTTGCAATCGATTCGCGCGTCTGCGCCGGCCGGATTGAAGATCAGGGAACTGTTCGATCAGTCGGTCTTCGTCACGCATTCGGTGAACGGCGTGCTCCGCGAAGGCGCGATCGCCGCCGGCCTTACGGCGCTGATGATCCTGATG
>NZ_JAEMSD010000063.1:0-608 GCF_016462955.1 Bradyrhizobium sp.
ACGTCGGCGAGCCAGGCCTTCGGGTCGATGTCGTTGAGGCGGGCCGTGGTGATCAGCGTGAGCATGACGGCGGCGCGATCGGCGCCGCGCTGCGAACCGGCGAAGGTCCAGTTGCGTCGCCCGAGGGCGATGCCGCGCAGCGCTCTTTCGGCAGCGTTATTGCTCAAGCAGATCCTGCCGTCGTCGAGGAAGCGGGCAAAGTCGCCCCAGCGCCGGAGCATGTAGTTGATCGGCTTCAGGACCTCGGCGGAGCGCGAGAGGGTTTCGCGCTCGCGCAGCAGCCAGGCCTGCATCTCATCGAGAAGCGGCTTGCTCTTCTCCTGGCGCACGGCCCGCCGCTCGGTGGCGGTCTTGCCGTTGATGGCGCGCTCGATCTCGAACAGCGCGTCGAGGCGCCTGACGGCCTCCAGGGCGATCGGGGAGATCGGTTTGCCCTTCACGCCGTCTCGGGCCCTCTTCGCGATATCGGCCAGTTCGAAGAAGCCGCGCCGGGCATGGGCGAAGCAAAACGCCGGCGTGATGGGCTGATCCTTCCGTTGCGGGTCGAACAGCGGCTCGAAGCCACCATAGCAGTCGCACTGAAGGATGCCGCTGAACCCGGCCAGATG
>NZ_JAEMSD010000063.1:618-7131 GCF_016462955.1 Bradyrhizobium sp.
CGCCTGAAGCGTAATACACCGCCGCCGGCGGCGCGGGGCCAGCGAAGGGGCCATCATCGCGAACATAGCTCCATATCCGCCCGGTCGCACATTTTCCCTTCGCCAGGATCGGGACCGTCGTGTCATCGCCATGCAGGCGCTCGGCCGCGAGCACATGGGTCTCGATCAGATCGAAGACCGGCTTCAGGGCGAAGGTGCCATGGCCGACCTGGTCCGCCAGCGTCGATAGCGGCAGGTCGATCCCCTCGGCCTTGAAGCGCGTGCTCTGACGGTTGAGGGGAGCGTGCATGCCGAACTTGTCGAAGAGGATCGTCGCCAGCAGTTGCGGCCCGATGAAGCCGCGCGGCGTGGCATGGAACGGCGCCGGCGGCTGGCTGACCTTGCCGCAATCGCGGCAGCTGAACTTTTCGCGCACCGTCTCGATCAGCTTGAACCGGCGCGGGATCACTTCCAGCGTCTCGGTGACGTCCTCGCCCAGCTTCGACAGCCGCGATCCGCCGCAGCAGGTGCAGGCGGTGGGAGGATCGATGACGACACGCTCGCGCTCGATATCCTCCCGCCAGGGCTTGCGCACCGGCCGCTTGCGCGTAAAGGCGCGCACGGTCCCGCTCTTTGTCGCCGCAGTCTGCGCGGCAAGCTCGTCCTCGCTCGCCGCAGTTACAAGCTCGTCGAGCTGAAGCTCCATCTGCTCGATCAGCCGTGCCGTGCGTTCGGAGCGCTGGCCGTATTTCTCGCGCTTCAGCTTTTCGATCATCAGTTGCAGATGCGCGATCAGCGCCTCGGTGTCCGAGAGTTTCGCCTGCGCGCTCGCGGCCACCGCCTCGGCTTGCAGCCGTGCCTCGCGTTCGGCCCGCAGTGCCGCCAGGGCACTCGCGAGGTCCGAAGGAAGATCGTCCGGCGTCACCATCACGAAGCCAGTGAATCAGATTTTGCCTGCGATTTCAAAAGGCAAATCCTAGCCGACCCGCGTCGGACGCCAGGTTTCCTGCGGATTTCGCCAGTCGATTCCGGACAGAAGATAACCCATCTGCGCCGTCGAGATCGTCACCGCCCCGTCCGCCGGAGACGGCCAAAGGAACCGGCCCCGTTCCAGCTTTTTCGTGAACAGGCAGGCGCCCTGGCCGTCATGCCAGATCACCTTCAAAAGGTCGCCTCGACGCCCCCGGAAGCAGAACAGATGACCGCTCAGCGGATCCCGGCGAAGCACTTCCTGCACCTGCAACGACAGGCCCGGAAAGCCGCGGCGCATATCCGTGTAGCCCGTCGCCAGCCAGACCCGCACGCCCGTCGGAACCGGGATCACGCAAGTCGCTCCAGCGCTTGCACGATCCGCAGCAGAGCTTCGACGTCGACATCGCGGTCCACGATCACCCGCCGCTCGTTCGTCGTCACGATCTCAATCCGACCGCGGCCCTCTACCATCAGCGGGCCGCTCGTCGCCGTGACCTCCGGCACGAGGACCGCCGGAACAAATCCTGAGCTCGAAGTCGGGCCGAACCGCCCGGCGCGCGCAGCATCACGCCAGTCGTTCAGCTGCGCGCGTGTGATCCCGTACTTGCGAGCTGTCGCCGAGCCCAGGCGCCGACCCGAATAACTCTCCTCGACGATCCGCAGCTTCACTTCATTGCTGAAGCGCCGCCGACCGCCCCTCTCAACGATCTCAAGCCGACTGATCGATGTGTCTGTATAGACGTCCATACAGACGTTTTCTCACCGCAGAACCTCAATTCTCAAGACGGCCGCCCTCGGAGGGATACTCCTGGCTTGCCGAGCGGGGCGCCCCTATCGAGGAGGCCGTCCAGGAAGTCCTCGCGGGACGAAATGGGGCCGGTCTGCGTGGCAAGGATCAGCGCTTCCACGACCCTCCCGAGTCAGCGAACGGGCCATCACCCCGTCCTCCGTCGAAATGGCTGTCATAGCGCGGCCATGTAGGAAGACGCCTCACACGTCGAACACCCTAGGGCTGCGTACGGGCTCTTCGCAGCGCGACTACGCCGATCCAAAGCCTGTGCGCAGATAGGTTATTTCGAAGGCCTTGACCTGACGATAAGCCTGCAACCGATTGGCTAGGCTGAAGGCGTCGTTCATCTCGAACTTCTGAAAGATGTCGAGTCCACGATCGAGGCTGATCTTCCAGCCCGCGTCGCTGACAATGTGGCGCGCATGGATGGTGTTGGTCCCGTCAAACTCCCAAGAGAAGTTGATCCCGGCTGCCGTGCTGGCATTCTCAACGGCAATCAGATTGGCCTGCTGCTTATCAGGGTACGTGTCATCGAGACACGTGATGAGGTGCACCGCGACCTCATCCTCTGGCGCTTTGCGCACGGCGATCATCTCGATGAGCTCCATTAGATTCCGTATCTGATGGAACATACGGATATACGGGTCGGTGACGACGATCTTCGTGGCCCCCTCGATCCAGGGCCAGAATAGGTCGGCGAAGGTCACGCCCTTCTGGTTCTCGCTGAAAACCCTGTGTCCCTCGCGCGGGTCAATGGGCTTGGCCTTTACCTCGGCCACAGCCGGTGCGGCGGGCGCCGTAGGCATACCGGCGGCATCGGACGCCGGCTTCACCGATGGCTCCGGCTCCTCGAGCCGGGCCGCACGCTTGTGGTAGTATTGAGGATATTCCGTTTCCTCGAGCGTCGCGGCGATAATCTTGCGACCGTCACGCGCCGTGAAGGAGAAATCGGTTTCTGGGTAAGTGCTGTCGATCCGAAGCAGCTGGTCCTTGACCCTCTTCCGACCCTCCATTGCCAGATGCAGCATCTCCTCGACTTCGGTCTCGGTCGCATTGTCCGATGGGAACAGGAGCTTCATCATGCCTGAGAATGTCTTGTTCACACCGTCGCGGTCGCGCGTCGAGATATCCGACGACAGGCTGAACAGGCCCTGATATCGGTTTGAATAGTCGTCGTTGCGCATGTGCCGCAGGATCTCGGCAAGGTAGTCGACGACGAACCCGTATCCCGATGCAAACATCTCGCCGCGGATGACGTCGATCTCCCAGCCAGGGACGTAGGTGTGGAGGCGATCGATGAATGCCGAGTCGTAATATTTCTCAGGAAGCTCCTCGAACAGGTCAGTGTGCTTGAGCATGTAGGGAACAGTGTGTTTGGTATTCCCGACAAAGACCATCGAAGCCTCAGCACCAAGCGTTTCCACGCCTCGCGAGAAGCTTTTATTGGCCATGTAGTTTTTCATTATGTCGACAAGCGCCTTGTCCACTCGCTTCTGGCGACCCGCAAACTCGTCGAAGGCTGCCACGTCCCAGTAGCCGACCAGGCCGATCTTGCCCGAGCTGTTGTTAACGAACAGCTTGGGGACTGTGACCTCGCCGCCGGAAATCAGAATGCCGTGCGGCGAGAATTCCGAGAAGATGTGCGACTTGCCCGTTCCTTTGGGGCCGAGCTCGATCAGGTTGTAGTTGCGCTCGACGAACGGGACGAGGCGCATCAGCTGCAAGAGCTTGCTACGGCGGCCGAACATCTCTGGGTCGAAGCCGACTGTCTGGAAAAGTAGATCGATCCATTCGTCGGTCGTGAACCCTCCCCGCGCCTCCAGATAGGCGTCGTAGTCGAACTTGGAGAGCTGGATCGGCTTAATGCTGCTGAGGACCCAAGGTGAGACGTTCTTGTCCTCGCTGTGCTCATACTCGACGTCGGCGATGCACCAGACGCCGCTGACCAGCAGCTTCGGATGAGCCTTCACTGTGCTAGAATCGATAATGACGTTCTTGATGCCGAGATTGGAGAAGGTCGCCTCATAGGCGTCCTTGTCGGTGTTCAGATCGACGCTGATCTTGTCGATCACCTTCCACCTGCCCTTTTCTCGGATGTTCGACCGGATCAGGCCCGCCTCGTTGCGGTGCACATAATGCTTGCGCAGGATCTCCTTGACGGTCTCGATCCCTGACTGGATCGAAGACTCGTCATTGGTGGCGCAGTATTGGCCCAGCAGGAATTCGAGGACGTAGGAAGGGACGATGGCATTGCCCTTCACCGCCTTGACCAGGTCCTTGCGCACCACAAGGCCGGGGAAGCGTTCGTTGATCTTGTCGTCCAGCGCGGTCATCGCTCGCTCCCTCAAAAATCAAAATCGTTGGAGAAGCTGCGCTTCAGCCTGTAGCGAGCTGTGCGGTATTCACGGAAGTGGGATGTCTCACCGTGACGCTCTTCGAGTTTCAGGATCACCTCCTGATCGTTGAACGCGTCGGCCTGGCGCGACAGCAGGAACCGGACCGAGACCTCGCGTTCGCGCGGATTGTCCGAACGTAAATCGAACACCAACTCATGGCTGTCAGAAATTAGCTCACCCGATTGAGCGTAGATGCCGGCCCGGAGCCGACGGGGCTGGGTTTTCTCGGTCACCGCGGTGATCTGGTAGAAGCGCACCGAAATCTGGCTGGAAGTGATCATCTGATTCGAACTGCCGATGATCTCAACCTCGACCGCTGAGGTGTCGCTCTGGCGCTTCTTGTTGATCTTCATGACGGGCACAACGATTTCCTGCAGTGTCGCCCCGCCATGCACAAACCGGCTGCCCGAGCCCTGCCGGCGCAATCGGTTGATCGATTTTGGAATCAGAATTTCCATCGAGCCCTGAAGGTTGGCCTGGTCGGGCGTGAAGCGCCGCAAGCCGTGATTGCCTTTCAGACCGTGCCCAAGGATGAAGCGCCGGTCGCGGAACAGGATCGTGTCTCCCTCCACCTGGGCCGAGGAGAAGTCGCTCTCCTCAATCGGCCGGTGCTGGTAGATGAAGCCGTGGTCGGCGGTGACGATCATGTTGGCGGCGTTGGCGCCGTTGAGCTTTTTCACCAGCCTGACGATCTCTTCGATCGCATCCTCCGCCGCCTCGAAAACGCGCTCCTCAGATATCTGTTTGTCGCCAATTGCGTCGATCAGGTTGTGATAGACGTAGACGACGTCATGATCGCGGATGAGCGCGCGCGCCCGATCCTTGTCCATGCCCATCAGTTCCTCAGTTTTCAGGGCCGCGGCCCGGTCACCCACCCGACCGGTCGCCAGGATCTTCCTGCGGTTCTCGAGCCCCTGTGAGCTCTGGCCGTTCACCAGAACGGTAGCAGTGTCATTGTCGGCGATCTGCAAATCGCCATTGGGCAGGAGCGAGGCCATGCCGAGCTGGGTGTAGCTCGGCAGGCTGCCGAACATCGGCTCGATCTCGGCCTCATAACGGTCGAGGCTCCGGATGCGCCCCAGTAGCTCCTCGGCGATCTCATATCGAAGCGCGTCGGAGATGATGACGCAGATTTTCTGATCACGCCGCCGGAACTCGCCGACATGTTCACGGTAAAAGCTCCGCTGCGACGGAATGGGCGGGGCTGACCAGCTTTCGGCCACGTCCACATGCACCTGCCAGGCGTCGTTCAGGCGCAGGAGGTAGCTGTTGACGTAGTGGTTCTCGACCTGCTCGGATAGCTCGCGCATCAGCGTCGCCTGCCCGGATTTCTGCATGTGCCAGACGAATTTCCGGTACAGCTGATCGATCCTGAACCAGCTCTTCGCATAGCGTTGCACGCCTTCGGCCAGGCTTGTCATGCCGAGCGTCACCTGCGCCATAGCCTGCTGGAATTCGGCGGCGAAGCCGATCGCCTCGTAGAGGTCGCGATAGCTGCCGTACCAGTGGCTCTGGCGGCGCCGGCGGATCCAGGCCAATACATCGGCTTGTGCCACAGTCTGGGCGCTGAGTTCATGAACCAGCGCGCGGATGATCGCCCGATCCACCTCCTCGAAATAATCGATCTCGATCAAGGTGCGAAAGTCGCGTTTGGCCAGATCCCCAGCGACGTCCAACACCTCGGCGTAGTCGGCCGACAGTTTTGCAAAAACGTCTCCGGCGTTCCGGTTGTTCTTCCAGCGCCGGAAGAACACCAAGGCGTCCGAGGTCAGGATCGGCTCGCCACCAACGGCTGTTTGGTAGCAGGACTTGAACAGCGTAATCGAGAAATCGCCGACGCTGGGTTTGTCGGCGCGATAGCCGAAAATTCGGGCCATCTGATCCCAGAGGAATCCGTCCAATCCGACCCGGTCGATCAGACGCAGGCTATCGTCGCGGCCAGCGGCGAGCTCCGCCAGCAGCGCCTCGACCACGGTGTCGAAACCGCCGTCCGCACTGACGCAGACGCCGAGCATCCGAAGTCGCAGCGCGGGCCTCGTGTCGTCTCCCCGGATGATCGTCTTCAGCTTCTCCAGCCGGCGGCTGGAGCGAAAGAATTCCTGATGCTCACGCACGAGGTCCTCGAACTTAAGCGGCAGCCCAAGATCACTCAGCCAGATCGCCACCTGGTCGGTCTTAAACACCCCGTTCGCCAGCTCAACGTCGAGCAGCCAATTGTCGATGTCCGCCGGCCGCGATCCTTCCCGATAGAGCAAAAACCGCCGTTTCGGCGCCTCGCGCAGAATCCGGTGTTTCACCGCGAATTCGGTGTTGGCGACCTCAATCTTCTCGACGCCGTCCAGCCCTTCCAGCAGCGGCATGGTCAAGATGCACTGC
>NZ_JAEMSD010000063.1:7141-11123 GCF_016462955.1 Bradyrhizobium sp.
CACGAAATTCGCGGGTTGGGTCGTACCAGAAGACGATACGATGCTTTTCGAACTGAGCCTCGAGGCCCTTGGCGATCCGGTCCAACATGGGCTCAGTCGTCCGCGTCATTCAAGCCCTTGACAGGCTTCAGGGCGGCGCCCAACTTGGGGTAATTGGCCTTTACGCCGTCATCGAGGTCGATCTCGATCTTCTGCGTCGCCAGCGGGAACAGAACATCGCGCTCCCAGACGTCGAGCTCCTCGATCTGCTTAGCCGTCGCCTCGATCTCCTTCAGCGCCTTGGTTTTCTGTGTCGGAGAGGCGTCGCCGCTGATGCTCAGTGCCTCCTGTGTCCGGCGGTGCGCCTCCAGCTTCGAGCGGAACTCGCGCAGATAGTCGTTCAGCACCACGCTCACTGTGTCGGAGCGGTAGCGGTGCATGTAGATCAGCGCATTGAACGTGCCCTTGGGGCTAGAGAACAGCCAGTAAATGGGACGTTTCTTGTAACGCTTCACATGGTCGTTGAAGAAGTCGCGGGTGAAGTATTTGCGGATGTCTTTGCCCAGCGCATCCTCGACGAAGGCCAAATTTTCCTGGAAATGCGCGTCGCCGAAAGTCACGCGCAGGAACCTGCGGAAGCGTGCGGCGATGTCGTCTGCGAACCAGTCACCGTCGAGCATGGGGATCACGTTGTCGCCGTCGGGCTCGAACGTAGGCTTCGAAACCTTGACCAGATAGTCTACAAGTCCTTCGCCGTGGTTGGCGAGGATGAGGCCCGGCGCATCTAGGCTGTACCGACCGAACATGCAGCCCACAGCATAAGACACGAACTCGCGCATGGTGTCGGCGAGAAGCAGCATTTCCAGGTCGGCCTCGCTCTTCTTGCCGCCATAGCGATAGGCCGGGTTGCAGGTGAGCGTGATCTCCTCCAGAGCCACTTCAGGGGTCAATTCGTCTTGCAGACCATAGGCGTCAATGAAGATGCGGTTGTTCTCTTCTTCAAGGCGCTGCAACCGTTCCGTCATGCCGCGCCAGTCGGCGCGCAGACTCGCATAGGTTTCAGCAAGCGTTTCTGCCCGAAGCTCGGACGACAAGAGTGGGGGCGTCGCGAAATCCCAAGAAGTCTCGCATGCATCCCAGTCTTTCTTAGAAAGACCTATCGCGCTTTGCGAAATCTCAACCGCCGTGCTCGAAACATCTATTAAAGGAAGCTTGCCAATAGCTCCTTCGCTATAGTCAACGGTGGGTGAAATCGCCGATATTATACGATCAACTACCGATGAATTTAAGAAACCCAGAATCTTATCGGCTTTCCATTTGTCCCGTATCGGAGCAGCAGAGCCCTTGCTCTCAAAGGCGAATTGAGACGGTAAAAGTCGTGCAGAGAAAGATCCAATGGTGAGGCTCGACCACGTCACACCGCCAACGAAAAAGTACTGTGTGTTCTGCGGTCTCGATCTCTGCCGACCATTTTCATCACGATAGTTCCGGATTTCTGAACCATCATTTTGCCAATTGAGCAAATAATCATTATTGCCGTACCAGCGACGGAACGGACCTCCCTTACTGCAAGGAAACCACTTGAACCTATCACGGATACGCTGACCGTCCTCTTCGAATAAGGCCGCCGCCCCGCAAGACACTTCATGCCAAAATCGCAAAAACTTATCGTTATTCCCAGTCTTAAGGCCCTGTTTCGGAGGCGCAATCTGCGCAAGTGGCTCTCCAACTTCAAACGATGAAATAGCCGCTTCGCTGAGCCAATACGCGAGAGGCGAATCCGGTATCTTCGTGAATGACGCCTGCCGTGCTTTGTACTTACCAAAATCTGAACTGAGAAATAACCTCTCAATTTCTTCATTTGTACGGACGATTGAAAATTTCTCGAACAGCCTTCGACAAATCATTTTCGATTCATCGTGTGGGATCGTGTTCAGAGCGGAGAATGCCACGGCCCCAAAGTCAGCACCGAAGACCCCGCGCCCTAAATGGACCAAGGACGAAATATGCTGCTGCCGGAGGAACCATGATCGCAGGCCTTTATAAGAGCTCAAGAACATCCACGATGGGAGGTTAATCATCCCCCAACTGCCGTTTTTGATACACAACAACTGGCACCGCTTCATGAAGGCAGTCATGAGATCGGAGCTTTCAATCGGAAACTCCTTATCCAGCCAAGCGGCCAGTCGATCATTTAGGCCTTTCACACCGGCATATGGCGGGTTCGCCACCACCACATGGTACTTCGGGCCTAGATAATCGGCCATGCGCAGCACCTTCTGCACCCGCACATGTACATTGCGCAGGAACAGATTGCTGCCAACGTCCTTGCCCTCGATGATCTGTCGCACGCCGGAAACATCGGTGAGCGCTGGCCTGATCAGCGAGCCGAAATTATCGGATTCTTCGAACTGGCTCAGGGTGTGGCGCAGGGGCGCGGTGAACAGGTCGCGACCGATGGCGTCCATATAGTCATTGAGTTCACCGACTTCGAACTTAACCGGCTCCAGCACGCAGACATTGGGCTGAACGCCTCGCCGTAGGAACCGCTTCCGTCGCGCCGCCGCCTTCATCGTTAGCGCGAAGGCCGCCAGCGCCCCGGCGCGCTCATCGATCTCGATACCGTAGAGATTTTGGGTGAGGATGAGGCGCGGAATCTCGGCCGCGTCATAGCCCTCCTCCTCATAGATCGCGTACAGCAGATCGAAGGCGTAGGTCAGCATGTGCCCCGAACCGCAGGCGGGATCGCAGACCTTGATCTCCTCCGGCGATGAGATGTGCAGGAAGTCCGTTTCCGGCTCATCGGGCGCGATGTAATAGTCCATCCGCTCCTTCAGCCGAGAGTTCGGGCGATTCAGCATCCACAACCGGCCGAGCGAATTTTCCACCAGGTAGCGCACGATCCAGTGCGGCGTGAAGAGCTGGGTGGCGGCGGGAATGTTCTCAGGCGTGATCTTCTTGTTCTTTTTCAGCCCGGCGAACACCTCGTCCTTCTTTTCCGAGATGTAGAACTGATAGAGCCAGCCGATGATCTCGACGTCCTGGCAGGCGTCCTCGGTCATCACCGTGCGCAGTCTGGCGAGGATACTGCCCTGCGACAGCAGGTCCTCGGGCATCAGCAGCTCGGTGTAGTCGGCTATCGTCTCGAACATGAACGGCATCACCGCGTGCCAGTGGTTGCACGTCGCAACCACTAGCAGGCGATAGGCCTCGCCCTGCGGATCCCGCGACGGCGTGCGGTTGTCGAGCAATGCGCGGACCTGCGCGGCGACGGATTCCGGAACTTCGTCACCGATAATTCCCGCCATCGCCTCCGACAGGATCTCGGGCCGCGTCTGCCCATCGGCCGGCGTCACGACCCGGACGGCCGTATAGCTATTGGCGTCCATGAACCGCAGCGCGGTGAAGCGGTTGAACCAGGTATAGGCGACCCGTTCGATGACCTGATCGCGCGACGTGCGCCCGATTTCACCTGCGAGCTCCTGCACCGCCTTGGGCGCCTCGCGCCGCGCCGCGCTGTTTTCAGCCAGCACCTGAGCGAGTTTCGTCGACACTTGGTCGCGCAGCACTCGGCGGGCTTCCTGCGCGAATTTCTTCAGCGCACCGGTGTCAATCGATTTGCGCTGCGGGGTGCTCGTGGGAGTAATCGAATCCATCAGATCGTGATCCTTTTGCCCGCACGGATTTCCGTGATCAGCGTCTCGCGCAGTGTATCGAGGTAGGCGTCCACAACCCGCTCGTCAGCGAGGAAGGGCTTGGCGTAGGCGACGCGCAGGGCAGTGGCCGCGACGTATTCGGTTGGCGGCGGCGGCGGCGCGGGGGCTGGGCTTTCACCGTCGCGGAAGCCCTGCTGCGCGTCACCGACGCCAGCGGCTTCGCGCGTTGGCTTCGGCGCCGCCGCAGTCACCCTACCGAGGAGCGCGGGATATGCGGTCGACTTGAAGCCGTTCACCCGTTCGCGGATCACCGCGATTAGGCTGCTCTTGTCGATCGTCTCCAGGAC
>NZ_JAEMSD010000063.1:11133-19363 GCF_016462955.1 Bradyrhizobium sp.
TCGGGATCAGCCAGGACGGAATATTCGGGGAGCGCCCGCAGCTTCTCCCGCAGCGCCTCCACCTCCGAAAGCGCCGCCTTGCGTTCCGCTACGATCCGTGCGTCGACCTCGGCCTTCAGAGAATCGAGCGTGCCCCTCATCTGCTGAATGGCGTTGCCCTTGAGGCAGTTCGAATCGTCCAGAATCGCGCGGATGGCGCCTGCCTTATCGTCGCCGCCATAGCCGAAATTGGCGCCCTGGTCGGAGAGGTAGGTGCGCGCTTCATCGTAGATTTTCTTCTGCGACCCGCCCATGAAGCGGCGGACCGGATCGAGGATGCTCTCCTTCAGATCCAGCAGACTATCCTCATGGCGGCCGAGCTCCTGCAGGTACCAGGCGTAGGGCTTGCCGGTGACTTCGCGCACCGCCTCCTGCACCTGCGTCAGGGCGGAGAGGAACGGATAGCGCGACGATTGCGCCTCCAGCACAGCGATCTCGTTCTTGAGCGCGGCAAAGGCCTCAGCCGTTTCAAGCCCCAGCGCCTTGCCCTCCGACCCGTCCGGCTGCGTGTCGAAGAACTCGCCGTAGAATTCCTTGAGCTTGCGCGTCTGCGCAGGCGTGAACTCTACCTGCAGCTCCAGCACGATGTTGCCGTGCGCATGGGAGTTCTGAAGTCCGCGTTGCAGGGCCTCACTCTCCAGCGGACCGCCGTCCTGGCGCGCTTCGATCTTGCCGCGCCCGATCAGGCTGGCGGTCGTGCAAAGAATCGCCGCGTAGGACCAGCCGTAGGGCTTGCGCTCGAACCGCTCGAGGATGGCCTTCACCGTCGTGCGAATGCCGGTGCGGGCATTGGCCTGGGCGTAGTTCAGTATCTCCTGCTCGGCCTCGGTCAGGTTGGCGTCGTCGCCCCCGAACATGCCGTCGTTGCCCTGCGCCAGGAACTTCCCGATCTCATTCTCGGAATAGGCGACGCCGCGCAGCATCCCGAGATTGATATGGACCTTGTCGACGAGGGTCTGGAACGCGCGCTCGATCCTGACCTGCGGGTCCTCCGACCGGACCTCGATCTCCTCGCCACGCACGAACAGGCGCGCGTCCGCCAGCAGCGATCGGGCGCGCAGAGTGAGATCGCGCTGGCGACTGCTGTTCTGCTCGCCCTTTTCGCGGATGATCCGCTCGATGGTCGGCTGTTGCGCCACCGCGCGGGCCTGGCGGACATATTTGTCCGTGCGCTTGAACGTCATCAGGTCGGTGACGAAGCGGGCGTCGGCATTCAGGGCGATGGCAAGCTCGTCGCGCGACATAGTGCGCATGGCTATGGCCTCGGCGTTCCCGCTCTGCTCGTGGAACGGTGTGACGACATTGATCGCGAGTTCGTAGTCGCGGCCCAGCGGCCGATCATCGAGATAACGCGCGAAGGAATATTCCTGGGACGAGGCTTCGTGTCGGAGCTTCCGGCTTTTGATGACTCCGTCGAAGATCAGGATTTCCAGTTCCTTGGCGATCTCGGCGGTATCGACCTCGATCGCCTTAATCTCCTGCTCGACGTCCTTTTCCTCGTCGGTCAAGAATTCGAACAGATCGCCGTTGCGCTGGATATAGGTGTTCTGCTCCAGCAGGCTTAGCGCCTCCTCCACGTTTCGCTTGTGCTTGGTTAGGTCGATATCGAACCGATCGAGCATCAGGATCGAGATATTGCGCGCCGTCGGCTTGAAGGCTTTGACGTATTTGACGAGGAACAGCGCCTTCAGAACCCGAGTCGCGAACTCGTCGCCGAGGTTTTTCTCGGCGATCAGAATCGATTGCTGGACATTCGATTTGAGCGCTGTCCGGATGCCTTCGAACATTTGGTCGAAGGTCGCGATCCCGCCGACCGGAATGTCCGCGAGCCTGACCGCCACCTCCTGGAAGACGCCCAGCATCGAGCGCTCGCCGACCGAGCTATGCTTACCCTCGAAGGCGTTGTGCTGCGACAGGTTCTGGATCGCTAGCTGGAACAGAGGATATTGGTAAGGAACAAACGGATAGCTATGGATGAAATGATCGCGGTCCCTGAAGTTTTCCAAGCGGATGGAGCCGTCCGAGAAATCGAACAGTGTCTTCAGATTGTTGGCCTCGCGATGGTACAGGT
This sequence comes from Bradyrhizobium sp., assembly GCF_016462955.1. Taxonomy (GTDB): domain Bacteria; phylum Pseudomonadota; class Alphaproteobacteria; order Rhizobiales; family Xanthobacteraceae; genus Bradyrhizobium. Next base: position 13,244 of record NZ_JAEMSD010000063.1, read on the forward strand.
CCGATAGGTCCGAGATGCCGGTTTCAGTCTTTTTCAGAAGCCGCTTCTGGATTACCTCCGCCACATCAGCGCTGTTGAGCGGCATGCGGTTCGCGAAGCGCGCCTGGATCTTGGAGAAGTCGTTCTCCTGCCGGTGGTTCATATCGCCGATGACCGCGCCCATGTCCTGCTGCGCCGTCACGATGATCCAGGCCCGACCGCGGCACTTCGTGTTGAGGCTTTCCGCAATCGTCTGAAGATTCGTCATGAGCTTGACGTTGTCGGCGATGTACTGGCCGACCTCATCGACGAAGAAATTGAGCCTGAACTTGGGCTCCTGTGCATCGATGTAGGCCTTCACCTTGTCGGCAAAATCCTCGATCGACGACCGAAAATCCTGCCGATAACGCATAAGGATTCCCTGGCCCTCTGACGGATCGGCGCTAGTCGCCTGCGCATAGGCCTTGGCGACGTTCGCGCTTTCCAGCAATGCCTGTTCGCGTCCGCGCTCCCAAGCCTTGCCGGAGATGGCCTGGTAGGCCGTCCGGAATTCCTCAAGAACTCCGCGACTGTCCAGATCGCGCTCGAATTGGGCGATGTGCGGCTGCTTTCCATAATAGCCGCACATCTCGTCGAAGACTTTTTGGAACACCGAAAGCAGGGCGTCGATCTGCTCCTTGGAAATCACATCGGCCTTCTGGTCGATGTTGAACAGAATGCTCTTCGAGGGGACCAAGACCGCCTTGCGCAGATCGGCCGCCAAAATCTCGTTGTCGGCGCACTTCTGCTTGAACAACTCATAGGCAGGCGTTCCTCCGACGTCCCGATTCTCCAGGAGGAGCGCCAGCATCTTCAGCAGATGCGACTTGCCCGACCCGAAAAAGCCCGAGATCCAGACGCCGTTGGCCGTCTCGTAGTTGTTGTAGGCGTCAAGGAATTTCTCGAGCTGGCGCTCGATCTCGTTGGTGATGACATATTCCTCGAGCTCGACTCGCAGGCTGGCTTCATCATCAGCCTTGATAACTCCCTCGATCGCGCGATCGACAGGCCTTTCGAAAATATCGCGAAGTTTGGTCATGCCCGCCCTCAGATCTCGTAGTGCATTATATTGAATGCACGGTAATATTTGTCGTCATGCAAAATACCGAATAGATCGAGCGATGCGCCCGTTGCTAGACCATGTGTGTAGGTCCCCGGAAAGAACATCACCGTCGGCTTTTCCTTCGCAGTGCTTTGAAGATTGTTGAGCACATTGTGCGACCGAACGTAGGGAAAAACCTCACCTACCCCCGACAGGAACAGGACGTCGAATTCCTGGTCTGAAAGGCGCGCGCCGATTTCAGGAACCAAGTGAGTTTCGGGATCGAGAACCCCCTGCAGGAGCTCCTTGAGCTCGTCCTTACTGATGCCGGGCTCGGCCGCGAGAACCTCATCCCAGATCCCCCTTTCGCGCAGCAGCGTAATGCTAAGATCGTACAAGTTGATCTCGAACGCCCGTACCCCTCGGCTTTCCAACTGATTAACGAGACTCGCTCTCATCGCCTCCATGGCGACAGACTCATCCGCTGGATAGGGGCAGATAAAGAATGGCACTTCGTTGCCCAGACCCTGCTTGCTCAGAAAGCGCTGACTCGCGATCACCTTGAGCAGGCGATCGAACCGGTCTTTCGGAGCCTCGGCCTTTTCCGTTCGCGGCATCATCAATTCCTCCCCCGCTGCCGCTCGGCGCCCGGGAAGAACCGAAGTTCGTCCGGATGCCCGGCCCCTATTGTGGTCAGCACACGCGCCGACAGCATCGCGCCGAGAATCCGATCATCCGGAGACAGAATCTCGCCCTCCCGCATGAGGCGAAAGAGAACGGCGCGCAGCTTGGCTCTGGTCGAGTTCGACAGGCCTGCCAGCTTCGGCGACCATTCCGCCTTAGCCGCTAAGAAGGTATCGAAGTCGTCGTAGCTGAGAGTGGTGCGGAGCGAAAGAAACCTCTCGTTCAGCACCTCCACCGCGAATTCGCCGATAAATCGGTAGGCGCGGCAGCTAGCAAGCCAAAGCAGCGCTGCCTGCTCGCTCCGCTCTCCGTCGACAAAGAGCGCTAGCTCATCATCTGAAAGCCTTTTGAGCCGGTTGACGATCTCACGAATCGAACGCTGCGCCGAGTTCGCCTTTCGCACCGGGAAAGCGCCACTCTGCCGGGCCCTTGCAGCCGTCGCATCCCAGCTTTCATCGGGCGTATGCAAACGAGCGACAGCAGCGCTCTCGTTTATGAAGAGCCCCCCCGTCCCGAAAGACATAAGGTATGGTTGCCCTGTAACCCCCTCCATCAAGCGCTCCCGCCGACTTTCGGAGCTTGCGCGACTTCCCCAAAATCGAATTCGGCGCGCCTTAGCGCCCGGTCAGTCTCATCGGCATTCAGCGCTACAATATGCTGGGTACGGGGATTTTGCAGGCTCGCATCCCCCAAGAGACCCAAGCGTTTGAGCACATAAAATAGCATCGCATAGCGAACCGTCAGAACGGCGCGCCCGTTTGTCATGCCATAGTCCTTAGCCACCACAGCACACTGGCTCGCAGTCAAACGCGGATGAGGCCCGATCTCAATGTCAAAAGTCTTTTTCCATAAGGTGTCTTGATCGCCGCCTGGGCCGGGGGCGTCCATATTGCGCACACCGAGTATGCGCGGCAGCAAGAAGTCCTTGAACTTGTCATCGATGTGACAATAGGCGCGAGCGTGCCAACGAAAGCCGTCATACCCGAAGGCGTGCGGAGTCATTCGGCGCCATGTTGGATCGGTACGCCGACTGCTCATCGATTGGTAATGAACTTCGATCGAGCGATTCTCGCGGACAGCACTGAGGATCGCTTTCAACACACCTGAATCCACCGCGCGGTGAGGCGTCAAGGCGATGTCGGTCTCAGGGGGATGGGCAATCCAGGACTCGCCGGGATCGGCCAGGCCTTCGGCTAGCGACCGCAAGCGGGAGAGATAGCTGTCAGGATCGGGTTTGAGGAAAATCGGCGAAAACTGCGGGCTGGCGACATAACGCTTCGCGCTCTTGTCATAGATCGCATTTTGCGGCGCGCGTTCCTGGTAGTGCGTCAGGTCTTTCGATGCCTGCGGAACCGACACGTCGAACATCTGGATGATGTCGGAGCGATTGACTCCGCCCTCCCAGAACAGGCGGAACTCGATGAACTCGAGCCGCCGTTCCACGCCCCACTTCAGCACCGCTGCAGCTTCCGACATCGTCACCCCATTTTTGTCGTCGATACGGATAAAAAGTATATGGACATATCGATGCGATCCGTATAACTATTATTCCCATCAAGCGCGCCCGTCAATGGTGGCGAGAGCGAATTCGCGAGGAAAGGCAATGCCGAAGCGTATTCCGAACCGTGAAGTGACCAGCAAGAAGGCGGCGACCGCAGCCTCAAAGGTTCTGCGGGACCCCAAGAGCAGCAAAGAGCGCGGCAGCGTCGGCGCTGACCCAGCGCCCGAACAAGAAGTAACCCCGGGAAGGAGAATGGTGATGACCGCAGCGAGCCGATCCACTCTTGTCGTTCATGGTCGTCTCGCCATGAGGGAAGGTCGTCTCGCGGCAGCTCGCAGCGGCCGTCACGGCCTCCAGATCATGTCTTTCGAGCAAGCCGCGGTGCGGCTCGCAGGGGGCTTCGCCCGGCCGATCGACGATGAGAGCCTGCGGGCCGCGATCCAGGTAGCGCTGCCCGCGACGCCGATGGGAGAGCTGGAAAGCATTAAGACGCTTCCCGGCATGATCGACGCGGCCGCCGATACGCTGCACAAGGCTTGGCGCGCGGGCATCGACCTCGCCGCGCGTGCGCCGAATCACCCGCGACTCGATGCCATTGCCAGGCTCGAAGCTTCCGTCCTCGATCAGCTTCCGCTCGGCATGATGCGTCCAGTCGATATAGCTGCCGCCGCCAGCAGCCGTCTCGCCCATGCGCCGACCGTCCTCGGGTCGATGGAGATCGTTGGCCTGACCGAGTTGTCGCCATGCTGGCGGCCGCTGCTGAAGGGACTTGCCGCGCATATCCCCGTGCAGTGGATGGCCGGGCCGCGAACCGTCCCCACCTGGCTCGCGGACACCGGCGTCGGCATCTCACGCGGAGCTGCCGAATCGCCGGCGCTCAGCCCCATCAGCGCGGCAACGGCCTATCACGAAGCCATCGAGGCCATGCGCTGGGTGCGGTCGCTGCTCGCTTCGGGAGTGGCGGCTTCGGAGATCGCCATCGCCACTGCGTCGCCCCCGGAGTACGACGATCACTTCCTGGCCCTGCGCGCCGACGCGAATATCGACCTGCACTTCATCCACGGCGTGAGGACCGTCACCACCCGCGAAGGACAGGCGGCCGCAGCGTTGGCGGACATCGTCGTTCGCGGCCTTTCGCAGTCGCGCCTCCGTCGACTTGCGGCGCTGTGCCGGGATTCTGCGCCGTTCGAAGCTCTGCCCGAAGGTTGGTTGCGCGTCCTGCCCACCGATGCCCCCTTGTCGACGTCCAGCGCCTGGAGCCGTCTGCTGGCCCGGCTGAAGCCCGAGGACTGGCCCGATGGCGCCGATCACGCCCCTGGCCTGCGCGCAGTGGCCGAGCTGCTCGCGAAGGGGCAGGAGGCAGCATCCGAAATTGGCGATGCCTTCCTCAAGGGCCGGGCACTCGCCATCTGGCGCAAGGCGCTGCTTGCAGGGCCTGCTGCCTCCATCGACGCGACCCTCGAAACCTTGAAGCAGGATGACGGGCTGGAGGCCTGTGTGTCCGTCGCCTGGATGCCAGCCAGCGCGCTCGCGGCCTCACCCCGCCGCTTCGTGCGCCTGATCGGCCTCAACTCGTCACGCTGGCCGCGAGGAATCGCCGAGGATCGATTGATCCCGGACCATATTATCCCGACGGCTGAACTCGATCCGCTGCCGGTGAACCTCGCCGATCGCCGCGACTTCGAGACGATCCTGGCCACCACGTCTGGCCAAGTCGTTCTCTCACGCGCCCGGCGCGACAGCGATGGGCGCCTTCTGGGACGCAGTCCGCTGCTGGCCGGGCATGGTGAGGAGACGTATCTCCGTCGCAATGCCGTGCCTGGACATGCCTTCAGCGAAACCGACCGCCTCATGGCCCGGCCGCAGGAGTTTGCCGGCCACCCGCAAGCGATCAGCGCGCAAACGTGCTGGCGCGATTGGCGGCGCGCGGAGATCACGGCCCATGACGGTCTCGTCAGAGCCGATCATCCGCTCATTCTTGCGATCCTCGCGCGAACCCAATCGGCAAGTTCGCTGAAGACTTTGCTCCGCAGCCCGATGGGCTTCGTGTGGCGGTATGCGTTCGGATGGAAAGCGCCGCAAAGTAGCGCCGAGCCCCTAGTGCTCGACGCGCTCGGCGTCGGCGATCTGATCCACATGGTGCTCGACCGCGCCTTGCGCGATCTGGAGGGCGCGGGCGGACTGATGACCGCCGACGCCGCTGCGATCGAAGCCGCGGTGGACCGAGCAGCGGAAATTGTCGCGGCCGATTGGGAGAGCGAACGCCCGGTCCCGCCTACCGTCATCTGGGGACGCACCCTCGAGGACGCTCGGCTCCTGGCAGGGCGAGCCCTCACCTATGGTGACGATCGTCTGCTCGACGCCCGCTCCTATGGCGAGGTACCGTTCGGCGGGTCCGAACCGAAGTCGGAGGCCGAGACGCCCTGGGACGCAAGCGTCCCGGTCACAATTCCCGATACGGGGTTCAACGTCGCCGGCTATATCGACCGCCTCGACATTTCCGGCGACGGGAAACGTGCGCTTGTGCGCGACTACAAGACCGGCCGCCCGCCGCGAGGCGACATCCGGCTGAATGGCGGTCGCGAGCTTCAGCGCTGCCTCTACGCTTTCGCCGTGAAGGCGCTCCTCGGAGAGGACGTCGCGATCAGCGCGTCTCTGCTCTACCCGCGCGAGCCGGTCGATCTTCAGCTCGACGACCCAGAGGCCGTGCTCGCCGAAATCACAGGGTATCTCCGCGCAGCGAGAGCCAGCCTCGGCGGCGGCGCGGCGCTGCCAGGCCCCGACACAGGCGACGACTATGACGATCTTGCCTTCGCCCTGCCGGCCAATGCCGGTGCCACTTACTGCAAACGCAAGCAACCAGCCGCAACGGAAC
>NZ_JAEMSD010000063.1:19373-20475 GCF_016462955.1 Bradyrhizobium sp.
GGTCTGGGAGGCGGAATGATGAGCAGCGTGTCCAAAGTTCTCAAGGATGACGGGGCTCGCCGCGACGCGATCAGCCGCCATGATCGCTCGATCCTGGTCGAAGCCGGCGCAGGTTCGGGGAAGACCGCCGTCTTGGCCGGGCGTATCGCCATCATGTTGGCCGAAGGCGTCTCGCCACGCGCTATCGCCGCCGTCACCTTCACCGAACTGGCGGCGAGCGAGCTTCTCTCGCGTGTCCGCGAATTCGTCGCCGACCTCTCGGCTGGCCATCTCGCGGCCGAGCTGCGCGTGGCGCTGCCCAATGGCTTGTCGCAAGCGCAGCGCGGCAATCTCGCCACCGCAAGCGCTGCGATCGACGAAATCACCTGTTCTACGATCCACGGCTTCTGCCAGCGGCTGATCAAGCCGTATCCCGCCGAGGCGGACATCGATCCCGGCGCAGGGGTCATGGATCGGAATCAGGCCGATCTCACCTTCCTCGAAATCGTCGACGGCTGGTTGCGCGAGCGTCTGTCCGGCCACCAGGGCGGCATCCTCGCTGAAATGGTGCTGCACAGCCCTGGTGAAACCGTGGGTCTCATGCACAAAATCGCCGAGAATCTGCGTCGCCGCCGCACCCTTGCGGCTCCACCGACGCCGCCTCTCGATGGTCACATGACGGCCTTCCGGCAGGCAGTCGCCGATTTTGCAACCTTCATGCGCAGCGCCGGGGCCAGCGAGCCGGAAACGGAAGCAATCGTCGCGCGGCTGGTCGAAATGGCAGCCGCGCTGGCAGTCGGCCCTGATCCCGCTACGCCCTCGGGCCTGGTTCGGCTTCTGGTCTCGCGTCCGCACCCTGACCTTTGCACCAAGGCCGGCGCTTTCGCCTCCTATCGCAAGAAGGGCAAGTGGACGGCGGCGGCAAAGCAGGCAGGCCTTTCCAAGACCGATGGTGATCGGCTGAACGATGCCGCCCAAGGTCACTACGATGGCTGCTGCGCTGCGTGGATCTCGCTTCTTCAGGCGGCGGCCAGCCAGGTTCTGGCAGCGCTGATTGATGAAGCGCGTCCGATCCTCGAGCGCTATCGCGAACACAAGCGCGCCAGCGCCCAGCTCGACTTCG
>NZ_JAEMSD010000063.1:20485-20968 GCF_016462955.1 Bradyrhizobium sp.
ACTTCGACGATCTCATCTTCGCCGCGCGTGACCTGCTCCGCGACCATGACGATGTCCGACGCGCGCTGGGACAGCGCTTCGCCCGCGTCCTCGTTGACGAGTTCCAGGACACCGACCCTTTGCAGACGGAGATCTTCTGGCGGCTCTGTGGCGAGCCTGTCGATGCCGATCCCGACTGGACCTCCTTTCGGATTCGGCCGGGTGCGCTCTTCCTGGTGGGCGACCCGAAGCAAGCCATCTATCGCTTCCGCGGCGCCGATGTCGGCGCCTATGTGCAAGCGCGCGACGCCTTTCGGGTGCAGGATGCTGACGGTCTTCTGTCGATCTCGACCAATTTCCGCTCCTGCGCCTCGATCCTCACCTTCGTCAATGAGCGCTTCGAGGCCGTGCTGTCGGCCGACGGGCAACCCGGCTTTACCGCCCTCGACCCGTTTCACGACGATCGCGACGACAGCCTGTGTGTCGCGTCGCTCGACATTGCGG
>NZ_JAEMSD010000461.1:0-4854 GCF_016462955.1 Bradyrhizobium sp.
GCAGGGTGGTGTTCGTGGAGACTGGCGAGGGCATCACCCATCGCGACTACGTGACGCGCGCCTGGACGCGGGATCCGCTCAAGGACGTGCTCGTGAAGATGTCGGCGACACCTTCGCTCGCGCTGACGCGCGTCGCCGCCACCAATCGCTAGCCTGGCGTGGATCAGGTCTTCGGCAGCTTCGGAATGCTCTCGGCAAAGCCGTTGAAGCAGGTCAGCCGTTCGTCCTCTTCCTTGAAGAAGCGGCAGTCGGCATAGCCCTTGGCCTTGGCCGGCTTCGGCTTCGGCGCCGGCGGGATAACCGCGTCGTAGCAGTTGAGGCGATCCTTGGTGCCGTCGTCGATCTCGAGGCAGGCCTGAAGGCGCACGGCGATCGATTGGGGCTTGCCCTTCGGAGCGGCGACAGCCTCCTTGGTGCCTTTCGGCTTGACCTGCACCAGCGGCTTGTCCCCCACCATGGGTGGCTTCTCGGTCTGTGCAAATGCGGAAGCTGAACAGAGCACCGCGGCAACCGCCAGAATCATCCTCATCTCAGTCAACTCTCTTTGGTCCCCATGACCGGCCTTCTAACGCTCTCCCGCGCAGTTTGCCAAGCACCTTGCGTGCAGGAGAGGCGGCATTCAGGCGGCGGCAGCCGTCGGACGGGGCCGGGTCAGGATCACCAGGATCAGCGCCAGCACGACGAAACCGACCGCGACGAAGCCGAGCGTGTGCAGGCGGTCGTGGGCAAACAGCAGCCCCCCGATGGCGGAGCCCACGGCCTGGCCGATATAGAGCACCGAGGTGTTGAGCGCGACGGTCGCCGATGCCAGCGGCGGCGCGGCCGCAACCAGCCGCACCTGCTGCATCGAATTCGTCGAGGCAAAGCCAAGTCCCCAGATCGTAACCGCGACCGCCATCAAGACCAGCGAGCCGGCGCCGAGCGCCCAGCCGGTCACGCCGGCGAGAAGCAGGCAGGTGAACAGCAGCGAGGTGCGATAGGGCCCCGATGTGTCGACGATGCGGGTGGCGATGACGACGCCGAGAAAGCCGCAGACGCCGTAGAGCGCGAACACCATGCCGATCGCATCGGGGCCAGCGCCGGTGAGCTTGTTGAGCAGCGGGCCCATGTAGGTGAACACGACGAACTGTCCCGACATTTGCAGCATCGTGATCGCAAGCAGCAGCAGGATCGTCTTGCTCCGGCCGACGGCGGCCCATGTCTTCAGATCCACCGGCGCGCCCTTCAGGCCCGCAGGCAGACGCAGCATCAACAGCAGGAAGCTGATGCAGCCGAGCGCGCCGATGCAGCCATAGGACGCGCGCCAGCCATAGCGGCTGGCGATGAAGGTGATCAGCGGCAGACCGACGGCAGCGGCCAAGGACCAGCCGAGGAAAATGTACGCAATGGTGCTGCCGCGGCGCTTCACCGGCACGATCAGCGCAGCCGTGCCCGCCGCCTGCGGCGTATAGAGCGCGCCGACGGCGAGCATCACCAGGCGAATGATCAGGAGGCTGGTGTAGCCGGGCGCGAAGGCCGAGGCGAGATTGCCGAAGGCAAGCACCGCAAGCGTGATCGCGAGCAGCATTCGCCGCTCGATGCGGCTGGTGAGCCAGGCCGTGAGCGGCGAGCCGACGCACAGCGTCACAGCGCCGAAGGTGATCAGTAGTCCGGCCGCATGGATGCTGACGTCGAGTCCCCCGGCCAATTCCGGCAGCATGCCCGCCGGCGCCAGCACCGAGCAGCCTGTGACGAGGTTGCCGAGCATCAGGGCGGTCGGCGCGAAACGGCCGGCGGCGGGGGCATTTTCCATGCAAACGCATGTAGCGGCGTCTCGTGACCAGTTAAAGGGTACCACGCCAAATAGTTGGATTGCGCCCGGTTTTGCGCGCCACTTTCTTGGAAATGCCGGATTGCGCGGGCCGAATCGCCTGATATATCGCTCGTTCCCGCTTACCTGCGCTCGTTCGCAGGAGTGAGCCTCAGGAGAAAAGCAATGACCGACCAGCCCAAATCCGAGTCCGGCTTCCAGTACAGCCTGTCCAACCTGAAGCCCGTGACCCCCGCTCCCAAAGTCACCCTCACCTTTCCCGACGGTGCCCGGCGTGAATATGACAAGGGCATCACCGGCCTCGACGTCGCCAAGGGCATTTCGCCGTCGCTGGCCAAGCGCACGGTTGCGATGGCGCTCGACGGGAGCCTCGCCGATCTCAACGACCCGATCGAGGACGATGCCAAGATCGAACTCGTCAATCGCGACGATCCGCGTGCGCTCGAACTGATCCGCCACGACTGCGCGCACGTGCTGGCAGAAGCTGTGCAGACGCTGTGGCCGGGCACCCAGGTCACCATCGGTCCGGTGATCGAGAACGGCTTTTACTACGATTTCTTCCGCAACGAGCCGTTCACGCCGGAGGACTTTGCCGCGATCGAGAAGAAGATGCGCGAGATCATCGCGCGCGACAAACCCTTCACCAAGGAAGTCTGGGACCGCGAGAAGACCAAGCAGGTGTTCCGCGACAAGGGCGAGGCCTTCAAGGTCGAGCTGGTCGACGCCATTCCCGGCACCGAGCCGATCAAGATCTACTACCAGGGCGACTGGTTCGATCTCTGCCGCGGCCCGCACATGACCTCGACCGGCAAGGTCGGCAACGCCTTCAAGCTGATGAAGGTGGCCGGCGCCTACTGGCGCGGCGACAGCAACAACCCGATGCTGACGCGCATCTACGGCACGGCCTTCGCCAAGCAGGAGGACCTCGACGCCTATCTCAAGCAGATCGAGGAAGCGGAGAAGCGCGACCATCGCAAGCTCGGACGCGAGCTCGACCTCTTCCACTTCCAGGAAGAAGGTCCGGGCGTCGTATTCTGGCACCCCAAGGGCTGGACCATCTTCCAGCAGCTGATCGCCTATATGCGCCGGCGCCTGACCGGCGACTACAACGAGGTCAACGCGCCGCAGATCCTCGACAAGGTGCTGTGGGAGACCTCTGGCCATTGGGGCTGGTACCGCGAGAACATGTTCGCGGCGCAGTCCGCCGGCGACGAGGCCGAAGACAAGCGCTGGTTTGCGCTGAAGCCGATGAACTGCCCGGGCCACGTGCAGATCTTCAAGCACGGCCTGAAGAGCTACCGCGACCTGCCGCTGCGCCTCGCCGAGTTCGGCGTGGTGCATCGCTATGAGCCCTCGGGCGCGATGCACGGGTTGATGCGCGTGCGCGGCTTCACCCAGGACGACGCCCATGTCTTCTGCACCGAGGACCAGCTCGCCGAGGAATGCCTGAAGATCAACGATCTGATCCTGTCGACCTATGCCGATTTCGGCTTCACCGGCGACCTCACCGTCAAGCTGTCGACCCGGCCGGAAAAGCGCGTCGGCACCGACGAGATGTGGGATCACGCCGAGCGCGTGATGGCCACCGTGCTGCGCGAGATCCAGTCGCAGAACAATCACATCAAGACCGAGATCAACCCGGGCGAAGGCGCGTTCTACGGGCCGAAGTTCGAATACGTGCTGCGCGATGCCATCGGCCGCGACTGGCAGTGCGGCACCACCCAGGTCGACTTCAACCTGCCGGAGCGGTTCGGCGCGTTCTATATCGACCATGACGGCGGCAAGAAGCCGCCCGTGATGGTGCACCGCGCGATCTGCGGCTCGATGGAGCGCTACATCGGCATCCTGATCGAACACTATGCCGGCAATTTCCCGCTCTGGCTCGCGCCGGTGCAGGCGCTGGTCACGACCATCACCTCGGAAGGCGACGAATACGCCAAGGTGGTGCTTGAGCAGGCGCGCCGCGCCGGCCTCCGGGCCGAGATCGACTTGCGCAACGAGAAGATCAACTACAAGGTCCGCGAGCATTCGCTGGCCAAGATCCCGGCGCTGCTCGTGGTCGGCAAGAAGGAAGCCGAGTCGCATTCGGTCTCGGTGCGCCGGCTCGGCAGCGACGGCCAGAAGGTAATGAGCACGGCGGAAGCGATCGCAGCGCTGGTCGACGAGGCGACGCCACCGGACGTCAAGCGGATGCGCGAGGCGGTCGCTGCGACCTAGCCGGCCCGCGCCGTCGTCGACATCGGGGGCGAGGCGCCGCGCGCGCAACTGCGCATCGCTTCGTCCCCGCATTCGGCAAGATAGAGAAACATCGTCGCGAGCATCGCTTCGAGCGCATCGCGGCCAGGCGGCAACAGCACGATCTCGCTGTCGCCCGGTCCGCAGCGCTGGAGCAGGCCCTGCCGCTCGGCATCCCGCAGCAAGGTCAGCACGTGCTTGCGCGACACCGAAAACCGCTTCGCCAGCGCGTTGATCGAGAGCGGCACCGGTTCGCGTGGCGGAAACGGCCCGTTCTTGTCTCCGCTCAGTGCCAGGCTGAACAGGATGACAATTCCGGCGTTGCGTTCGGCGAGCGACCCGAGTTCGGGCGCGCTGTCGAGAACGCGGAGACCTGCCACAAACCGCCGGCCAAGCGCAATCACGAACGCCCTCACGAAGTCCGGATCCATGATCGCGGCGCTGTACGCAGTCGCCCTCGGCAGCACGCTGCGCATTGCGGCGAAATGGGCATCCCAGCGCACCCGATGCAAAGAGATCAGCTTCTCGGTCGGCACCAGCAGCCGCTTGCGCCGATCCGGATCCGGCGCAGGAGCAAGCAGTCCGGTTGCCCGCATCAAGGCCAGCATCGCTTCGCAACGCCCCCGGCTGCACAGGTCGAGCTGTACGCAGTGCTCCTTCATGGCACCCACGGTCAGCCCCGGCTCGCCGGGTTCGATGCCCTGATGATGCAGGTAAAGCGCGACGTGGCCGAACAGCGCCCGGGCCCGATCGTTCAACAAGGCATTGAGCGGGCGACTTGATTGGTAGAGCGCGACTGCGCTGGCTGC
>NZ_JAEMSD010000461.1:4864-5486 GCF_016462955.1 Bradyrhizobium sp.
GGCTGCCGAGGACCGGATCGCATGCGAAAATCCGGGATGGCGGCGCAACGCGGCAACGGCGTCGGGCGAAGGGATGTGTGCCGCGTCAGGCATTTCCAGCAATTCACAACAACCGGCCGGGCGTCCGGCCTCACTGCAAGCGATAGCAACCCACCCGGGCCTCCACAACACGGGAAATCCGGACGGATCGCCGCGATCGCTTGGAGGCACTCCCGGCCATGTTGCACGCAAGTCACGTCAATCCGTGCAATCGGCGCATCCGGAATGCACCCAAAAAGTCACAGTTTGAGCGGTCCTCCGGCGCAGGTAACTCGTTGGGACGCAGGCCGCTCCGCAAGGAGCGGAGCCGAAGACGCTGCAAGGGCTGTATGGGCGTCTTTGCGCAAGGGGGCAACGTTGCTGGCCGCTCACATATCCGTTCGCGACCTTCCCGGCGGGACCCCGCGGCGGCCGAGATTTTACCATCTGGCAAGTGCCGCAGTGTTGGCACTGGTGATTGCCGGCCCCGCTTTGGCGCAGACACCCCGCGGCGGTTCGGGCGGCAGCGGCAGCGCCGCCTTTACAAATGGCGGCCTGAGTTCGGCGACCGGTGCAGGGGATAACGGGCTCGACGGCGCGAATG
>NZ_JAEMSD010000064.1:0-12608 GCF_016462955.1 Bradyrhizobium sp.
CGGCGGGGCGGGCAAGGAAAGGTTTCGAGGTAGGAAACCGGGCAGTGGCCGTTCACGACGAAGTTCGGATCGGTAAAATCCCCGCAAAAGTCCGTATAGACAAACGACCGCTCGCGATTTTCGTCCCGCAGGATCGTCTGTGCCACGTTCATGTCGTTGGCGCCGAGGCATCGTGAGCGGAACGAGAAGACGTGCCAGTTCTCGAACTGGAGCTTCACGACCTATGGCTCGGGGTCCGCGAGCAAGGCTGCCCGGACTTGCCGCAGCATGTCGCTGCTGAGCAACCCGTCGTAGAGCAGCCATTTGGAATCGTGAGCCGTCGACAAGGCGAAGATCGCGATCAGGGCCCCCGCTGCTGCCGCCCGTACGCGCAATCCGGGGATGGCCTGTATGACCGTCGCCAACAGCATCAAGACGCCGAACTGCGAAGGAAAGAGGAGCCTGGACTCACCCCGCGTCACGTCGCCATAAAGCCCGGCAAGTGCGTAGGGCACCGCGCCGACAAGGGCAATCGCGGCGCCCAGCATCAGCAGCAGGAGCGTCGCATTCCTGTTCGAGCGTCCGTTCAGCACCCACGGCATCCACAATGCGGTCGACGAGAACCGGACAAAGACGGCAATCGCAGCCAAGGTCGCGACCGCGGACACGGGCAGCCCCAGCAGCGCGAAACCGCGAGAGCAGGCGTAGCCCAGGCCACGGGGAAAGGCCATGAGGTGGGCATAGAGTGCATTGGCTATGATCGAGAAATCGTTCGCGAAACTATATTGACCGGCGTAGTGACCGCTCTTCCCCAGAATTGTCAGTCGCAGAACGATCATGGCTGCAACGGCCAGCCAGAACGGTGCAAGACGCGCGAGCGTCTGCCTCCAGCGCTCGCGGCCAGACCAGGCGAGCACGACGCGAAGCGGTTCGAGGGCGATCAGGGTCTCGAGCGACAACGCGAATAGCAGGCAGACGGGTGCGCTCCATCTAAGCGCGCGCAGCTTGGAATAGGACAGCTCGTAGGAGAGCAGATAGAACAGCAGGAAGAAGTCGTAGACCGCGTTGAGGGTCAGGCGAATCGCATAGAACGGGCTGAGCAGGAACAGAGCCGTGACAAGACCGGCGATCCGTCTCGTGTAGGATGATCGTGCCAGGACGGAGTGAAGCAACACGCCGTTGACCAGGTGGCAGGCTAGTCCGGCAATCCGCGCAGAGACATCGGGAGTGTCGTTCGAAAGCGCCACAAACAGCGTCATGGGGATCGCAAAGCCCGCGTGCGCCGATTCCCACAGCACGCGAGCAACGCCGGCTGCACCTTGGGTCCAGTAGATGTAGTACACGGTCCAATCGTCGCCGAAGACCTCACGCGCGAACAGAGCGGGCGCGGCCGTGACAAAGGCGAGAGCCAGCGCAAGGTAGACGTATCCGATGCCTGCCCGCTCCTCTCGTCGGAGGGCGGCAGCGCTCGGATCTACATTCATGCGAGCATCCTCGAGCCCGACGGGGATGGCCATGCTCCTAAGCTTTGCCTCGACTGTCCAAATATTCCGCAGCGAGGGTGCCGGTTCTCGTCACGTAGGCTTGGACCTCGGCAGCGTCGCCGCCGTCGGGGGCCCAGTCGGGGAATGCCGTGCGCGACGGATCGAATGGACCGGCGGTGGTCTCGTGAAACACCAGCCATTCGGAGGTGATCAGGATCGAGTGGAAGACCTTTTCCGGCATGCGATAATAGCAGCGTTTGCCCTCACCGTAGGGCGCCATCTCGAGCACGTCGCGAATGCGGCCGTCATCCTCGAAGATCACGACCTGTGCGGTGCCTTCGATCACGTGGAACGATTCCGGTTTGCCGATGTGCTTGTGGGGCCGCACATAGGCTTCGCGATGATGCACGATCAGCATTTCGTGCAGGCCTGACGAGGGATCGGGGTGTGTGCACAGCCGGCTGCGCAGACGCGGGTTGCCGGCAGCAATCCGTTTCAGCTCCGCGATCGTGGCGTCGTCCGCCGTGACGATCGCGTCGTCCGAATAGTACACTTCCGGATTTTGCGCACGCAACGAGGTCGGCCCGCGCAGGCCTGCTTCATTCGAAGAAGATGAACCCATGGTCGCCCCGGTATCCGCATTTGTCGTAGATCCAGGCCCATGTTTCCGGACCATGGAAGCTCAGGCAGGTGAGCTGCCAGTAAAGCAAGTTCGCCTTCTCGCGCTCGTTGCGGAAGGATTCGACCATCAGATATTTCGAGGCGCCGCGTCCGACGCGCTCGATCTCGGGCACCGCGCGGAAGACCTCCTCGAGCGGGAGATTGTGCAGCACGCCGAGCGACACCACGAGGTCGAAGCTGTGATCGGGATAAGGGAGTTCGACGGCGCTGCCGACCTTCAGATGGGGCCGCACCTCCTCCTTGGCATTGGCGATGCCGTACTCGGAGATGTCGATGCCAGCGATCTGCAGGTCCGTAACGAGCTGGGTGAACTCGTAGAGCAGGTAGCCCTTGCCGCAGCCGACGTCGAGCACGCTCATGCCCGGCTTGATGCCGTAGCGATCGATCAGGGTCTGGGCCAGCGGTCGCCATCGTCCGTCATAGCGGTAGCCGCCGTAGCCGTAGCGTCGGTCGCCGTCCCAATAGTCACGGCCCCATTGCCGTGCGACGGCGGCGGATTCCGCCTTGTCGTGCTCGACCACGCGCTGGACGTAATTCCGCTTTGTCGATGCATGCATCGGCTGGAGCAGGTTGATCTCGGTCATGGGAGCCGACCGGTCCGTGTCACCGTCACAGGATGGTCGCGAACTTGTTGACGAGCAGGATGTCCTCGACGGCCTGGACGTCCTTCTGCGATGCCAGCGTGATCTCCTCGACCGCGGCATGGAGGTCGCAGCCCTCGCGCAGCACGCGGTCGTAGATCTGGCGACGGCGCACCTCGTCGGGCGGCAGCATAAAGATGCTGTAGAGGATCAGGCCGCGCAGCCGGGGCAGCTCGTCCAGGATATCCTCGAGCACCATGTAGCTGCCGGGCATGGTGTGCTCGGCGGCGCTGAGCAGATAATGCAGGTTCTTCCGCCGCGCATAGTCGCGGATCACGATGTTCTGGACATGCTGCGGGGTGCGGCTGCCGTTCAGCGGCCGGGCGCCGATGTAGCCGCGGTGGCCGGCTCGCTCAGCCATGGAACCCTCCCGGCAGCTTGTATTGCATGCCGACGCGGGTCGCCGGGCGCAGCAGGATCGGCTCGAAGAACTCGCCGAAGCGCTTGTCCGCGTAAGGCGACATGATGCTCTTGAAGCGGCAATTCATGCTCCAGCGCGTGCCGGCTTCCTCGTTGACGCGATTGCCGTGCATCAGGGTCTGGTTGAACAGCATCACGTGACCGTAGGGAATCTCGATGAAGGTCGCGTGCGGCTTGATGGTCTTGTACAGTTCCTCGGCGCTTCGCAGGGCGGCCATCCGGTCCTGCATCTCGCCGTTCAGGGACGGGGGCAGCAGATACATCGACTTGGTGCGGTGGACGTCGACCAGCGGCACCCACACCACGACCTCGAACGGCGAATCGCCGGACCAGACGTCGGAATGTGTGGCGAGCAGCGAGGAGCTGTCGCCGGGAAGCTGGATGCTGAGATTGACGCGGCGCTGCATGCAGAGCTCGTTGCCGACGATGGTCTCGATCGTCGAGCGCGCCAGGCGGAAATAGGTCGGCCGGAACCAGGGCTCGGCGTTGAGGCCGTTGAAGACGTGCAGCCGCAGGCCGTTGAGATCATCCACGCTGACCCGCGTGTGGATGGTGTCGAGCATCGCATAGGGATCGTTGCTGTGCGGCAGCTTCAGATAGTCCGCGGCGAGCTCTGCGGCACGGCGCTGGATCCGGTCGAGCCCGGCGCGGTCGTCGGCCGGCGTGGTGACGAAGCCGTCGTCGATGAAGCGCTGCGCCAGCGCCTGCTCGTCGGCGTGCAGGAAGTCCGTGTCCGTCATGCAAAATACTCCCGGGCGGTCGCGCAAATATAGCTGATGTCGGCGGCCGACAGGAACTGGTTGATGGGAAGAGTGAGGATCTGGTCGGCCTGCCGTTCCGTCACCGGGAATGCGCCGCGGCCATGGCCCAGATGCGCCGCGGCCGGCTGCAGGTGGATCGGGACCGGATAGTGGATTGCGGTCTCGATGCCCTTGTCGGCAAGATATTTCTGGAAATCGTTGCGACGCTCGGTCTGCACGACGAAGGTGTGGAAGGTGTTGAACTCGATGTTGCGGCAGGGCGGAATGAACAGCGGCAGGCCCGCGAGCTCCGCGCGGTATTGCGCGGCGTTGCGCCTTCGGCGTTCGATGACCGATGGCAGGTGGCGCAGGCGAATGCGCAGCACTTCGGCCTGAAGCGTGTCGAGCCGTGATACGAGGCCCCATTCCTGGACGTCGCTGCGGTTGATCAGGCCGTGGTTGCGCAGCCGGCGGATTCTTGCGGCAAGCTCCGCATCGGCGGTGACGAGGAAGCCGGCATCGCCGGCCGCGTTGAGATTCTTCAGCGGGTGGGCGGAGAAGCAGCCGAACGTGCCGATCGTGCCGCTCATCCGGCCGTCATAGGTCGAGCCGATCGCCTGGGCGCTGTCCTCGATCACGGCGAGCGCGTGCTTGGCCGCGATCGCCATCAGCGGGCCCATGTCGGCCATGCGCCCGGTCAGGTGCACCGGCATGATCGCCTTGGTGCGCGACGTGACGGCAGCCTCGACCGCGGCGGGGTCGATGTTCTGGTCCGGCAGCACGTCCGCAAACACCGGCGTGGCGCCGACCGCGATGATCGCGGCGGTCGATGCCACGAACGAATTCGGCGGGGTGATGACCTCGTCGCCGGGGCCGATGTCGAGCGCCCGCATGGCGAGGATCAGCGCGTCGGTACCGGAGTTCAGCGTCACGACATGCGGTGAGCCGAGATAGGACGACAACTCCTCCTCGAGCTTTCCGACCGCCGCGCCGCCGATGAAGTCGCCGCGCTGGAATACGCCCTCGACCGCCTGCATGATCTCGGCGCGCTCTTCCTCGAACTGCGCGGGGAGATTGACGTAACCGATGCGCCGGCGGCCGGTGTCAGCGTCCATGGCAGAACTTCCTGACGGTCTCGATGACGCGGTCCTGCTGCGCGCGCGTCAGATGCTGGTCGACGGGGAAGCTGATGACTTCCCCGGCGTGGCGGTCGGTGACCGGGAAGGTGCCGGGCGCGTAGCCGAGATGCTTGAGGCCTTCCTGCTGATACAGCGGGATCGGGTAGTGGATCTTGGCCTCGATGCCGTTGTCCAGGCAGTATTTGTAGAGCTCGTCGCGGCGCTCGGCGAATACCATGTAGAGATGATAGACGTGCTTCACGTTGGGCCGGCGCGGCGGGATGCGCAGGCCGGGCAGGCCGGCGAGGCCCGCGTCGTAATAGGCCGCATTCTCGATCCGGCGCCGCGTGATCTCGCTGGTCTGGCCGATCAGCCAATTGCCGACCACCGCCTGGAGAGAATCGAGCCGCGAATTGCAGCCGAGGATCGCGATCTCGTCGCGGTTCTTCATGCCGTGGTTGCGGATCAGGCGGAGCTTTTCGTTCATGCCGTCGTCGTTGGTGACGACGACGCCGGCATCGCCCCAGACGTTGAGGTTCTTGAGCGGATGCAGCGAGAAGCCGGCCGCGATGCCGTGGGTGCCGGAGCGCTTTCCGGCAAATTCCGACAGGATGCCCTGGCAGGCATCCTCGACCACGGGCAGGTTATGGCGCTGCGCGATCGGCATCAGCTTGCCCATGTCGGTGACCTCGCCAGTGAGCTGAACCGGCATGATCGCCTTGGTCTTCTCAGTGATGGCGGCCTCGACCTGGTCGACATTCATGCAGAAGGAATCGTCGCAGTCGACCAGCACCGGGGTGGCGCCGGTTTCCGCGATCGCGCCGACCGTGGCGATGAAGGTGTTGGCGGCGGTGATGACCTCGTCGCCATGGCCGATGCCGAGCGCCTTGAGCGGCAGCTTGAGCGCGTCGGTGCCCGATCCGACGCCGATGGCGTGCCGGACCCCGATCAGTTCGGCAAAGCGCTTTTCGAATTCGGCGACGGGCTTGCCAAGGGTGAAGTCGCCGGTCGCCACCAGCCGACCGATCTCGGCCAGGATCGGAGCGGGGTCGGCGAACTGCTCGAGCAGATAGGAATAGCGAACGTCGTACATGGGACCCGTCAGGTGGAATGGAGTTGAGGGGAGGAAGTGCGCGACGCCGCGAGCGCATGCTCGATCGAGGTCGCAATCGCGTTGGCGGAGAGTCCGTGCTTCTTCAGCAGCGAGTCCTGCGAACCGTAATTGTGCATGAAGCGGTCCGGCAGCGACAGCCGCAGCATCGCCGGCAGACCCGAACCGAGCTTGTCGATCATCGCCTCCGCGACCGCGCTGCCGAGCCCGCCCGAGGGCACGTGCTCTTCCAGCGTCGCCACGAGCTTGACCCCGCGGATCGCCTGCAGCAGCGCCGCGGTATCGAGCGGCTTGACCGTATGCATGTGCAGGATGCCGGCGCGAACGCCCTGCGCGGCAAGCAGGTCGGCCGCGGCGATGGCACGCTGGAGCATGATGCCGGTGCTCACCATGAGGACGTCGCCGGGGGAGCGCATCAGGATGGCCTTGCCGATCTCGAAGCCGTGCTCGGCCTTCGAGACGATGGCGTCGCCGCCCTTGCCGAGCCGGATGTAGATCGGACCCTTCCAGTCGAGCGTCTGCTCCATCATGCGCGCGGCCTCATCGGCGTCGCACGGGCAGATCACCGTCATGTTCGGCAGTGCCCGCATGATGGCGATGTCCTCGATCGCCTGGTGGGTGGGACCAAGCGGCGCGTAAACGAGGCCGCCGCCATTGGCGATCAGCCGCACCGGCAGATTGTGGAGGCAGAGATCGACGGCGACCTGTTCGTAGCAGCGGCGGGTGAGGAAGGTTGCGATGGTGTTGACGTAGGGCACGAAGCCCTCCATCGCGAGGCCGGCGGACATGCCGATGATGTGCGCTTCCGAAATGCCCTCGATCAGGTGGCGCTTGGGAAACTCCTTGCTCATCGCGCGCAGGGTACCGGCGCCGGGATCGGAGCCGATGTAAAGCACCCGCTCGTCGCGCGCGGCGAGCTTGTGGACCATGTTCATCGCGGTGTTGCGCATGGGGAGCCGATCAAAAATCGCCGACGGCGACGCGGATGGCGTCGAGCTCGCTGTCGGTCAGCTTGTTCTTGTGATGCCAATCGGCGTTGGATTCTGCCTGCGGCAGACCCTTGCCCTTGACGGTATGGCAGATGATCGCGGTCGGTTTGCCCGCAACGGCCGGGATTTGTTCGAGCACGCCGCGCAGGGCGCCAACGTCATGGCCGTTGACCTCCTGCACGGCGAAGCCGAAGCTCCGCCACTTGTCCGCGAGGGGTTCGAGCGGCAGCACGTAATCGGTGGGCCCGTAGCTCTGGAGCTTGTTGTAGTCGATCATGGCGACCAAATTGTCGAGGCCGTGCTTGGCCGCGCCCATGGCGGCCTCCCACACCGATCCCTCGTTGATCTCGCCGTCGCCGAGCAGCACGAAAGTCCGGTAGCTGCGCTCGCGCATGCGCGCCGCGAGCGCGAGGCCGACACCGATCGACAGGCCGTGTCCAAGCGCACCGGTCGACGCCTCGACCCCCGGCACCATGCCGTATTCGGGATGTCCGCCCAGGATGCTGTCGGAGCTGCAGAAGCCGTCGAGCTCCGACAGTGGGAAGAAGCCGCGATCGGCGAGCAGCGCATAGAGCGCTAGACAGCCGTGTCCCTTGCTGAGGATCGCGCGGTCGCGATTGGGATCGCGCGGATTCTTCGGATCGATCCGCAGCACATCGTCGTAGAGCACGCGGATCATCTCGATCAGCGACAGGGCAGGACCGACATGGCCGCGTCCGGCCGAGCGGACAGAACCGAGGACGAGGCGGCGCAGATAGAGGCTGCGCTCGTCGAGCGTGCAGGTGAGGGCGGCTTCAGCGTGGGGCGAGATCTGGATCACGTTGGCAAATCGTTTGGTGGAGCCGGCGGGCTTTGTCGAGCTGGCCGGCAAGGCGGACCGTCAGATCGGCGCCTTGCGCGGCCAGGGCGCGCCGGGAGCGGCTTTCCGGCAAATAGGCATTCAGGACAATCAGGCACCAAATCGCCCCGAACACAGGATACAGTACGTCAAGGCGGATCGCAAACGCGTCATCCCCAGCCATGAAGGCGCGCGAGAGGCGATCGATCAGTCGGTTCGCGTCGGCCGCGGGGAGATCGCTGCCGGGGTGGATTGCGGTGTCGGAGACGAGTTTCACCGGATCGTCCCAGCCGAAATACTCGAAGTCGATGAAACGCAGCCTGCCGTCCCCGGTGCGCAGCGCGTTGTGTAGTCCGAAATCCGACGGGCTCAATGCACGCTGGGCCGGGGCCAGGTCCGCTGCGGCATTCAGGCCCAGTTCCGCATAGCGCTTGCGGAGTTTTTGGATTGCTATCGCGGTGCTCGGAACCAGGCTGCCGTCCATGAACGCACGCAGGTCCGGATCATCCTGCGACGCGCGCCGCAGTCCGTCCAGGCGCTGCTCGTATTGGGCGATGGCCTCCTCGGGCGAAAAGATGCTGGCCGAGGCGTTGCGCAAGTTCTGCGCGCCTTCCGCGTTGCGCAGCTTCTGCAAGCCGATCAGGAAATCCGCCAGCTGGTCGGCATCATCGTGCCGGGGGTGCAGGACCGCGGCGTCACCGTCGAACCATTGATACAATGCGCAGAATGCAGCCGGATCCTTTGCGATGGGCCCCGGCGTCGACGTGATGCCGTGTCGCGACAGAAAGGTGAGAGCGTCATATTCCTGTCCCAGGCGATCGCGCCCGTCGGACGGATAGTGCTTGAGGGCGAGCGGGGGTCCCTCCGTCATCTCCAGTCGAAACACCCGGTTGTTGCCGCCGGACCGCGCCGGTTGCGCGGCCACAACGGGCGCCCCGGAGAGGCGGCTGCCGATCGAGATCGCATCCTGTACGCCGATGTCCGGCTCGCTCATTGTGCGAACACTCCGCGGTGGATATCGGCCCAGGTCGCGATCGGCTCGCAGTGATCGGGATAGGGAGGCGGCGACTGCGTGAACAGGATCGATCGCGTCGTCTTCGGAAAATGCGGCTGCGCGAACACGTCGACCAGATCGTCGATGAAGATATCGAGCTCCAGGCTCGCGAGCCGCTCGACCTTGGCCGCGAGCGTGGCCTCGAAATAGATGTTGCCCGCGACCAGCGCCGCGTCGGCAGCGTCGATGAGACCCGCACTTCTCAGCCAGCCGCGCGCGGCCTCGCGCAAATCGACGCGGTCAGGGTCCTGGTGGCCGAACTGCGTCTTGTGGCTGACGATGAAGACGCCCGCGTCGGCCTTGCGGCACGCGGCGAGGAACTCGCGGACCCCCGGATAGATATCGGCGCCGCCGATGCCCTTGCCGTAGACGAAACCCTGCAGTCCCTGCCAGGCCAGTTCGCCCCCGGCACGAGACCGCAGATAGTCCCGTACGTCCGTCTTCAGCCCGTCCCAGCCCTCCGGCACCAGCCCACGCTGGCGCGCGGCGACGGCAAAGACCTTGTCGTAGCAGATGATCGTGTTGTCGAAATCGATGCCGATCCGCACGCCGCTCACTTCAGGCTGATGTTCTGCATCATCTTGATGTTGAAATACCTGGGATCATTGAGCGAGTTCGGCAGGCGGCCGGCCTTGAAGGCATTTACCAGGCCGGACACGGCCTGCTCGATCGTGTGCGTCGGCGCAAATCCAAGCTCGCGGCGGATCTTCTCCGAGGAGACGTGGTAGGAGCGCAGATCATCTGTCGGCTCGACCGCCACCTCGACATTGTTTCCGACCACCGACTTGACGATGTCGGCAATCTTCATCAGCGAGTGGTTCTCGTAGCCGATATTGTAGGTCTTGCCGTCGATCTTTGCGTCATCCTGCTGCAGCAGGAACAGATAGGCCGCGGACATGTCCTCGATGTGCAGATTGGGCCGCTTCTGCGTTCCGCCGAACACACGGATGCGGCCGGTGTTCACCGCCAGATTGGTCAGGATGTTGACGACGACGTCGAGCCGCTGCCGCGGAGCGTAGCCGCAGACGGTGGCGGGACGAACCGTGCAGGTGACGAAGCCGGACGCGGCCTCTTCGGCGAGGTCGGTCTCGCACATGGCCTTGAATTTCGAATAGTCTGTGAGCGGCTCGCAGGACAGCTCCTCGGTCACCTCGGGCTCGTCCTTGATGCCGTACACGCTCGAGGAGGATGCGTAGATGAAGCGCTTGATGCCGGCCTTCTTGGCGGCGCGCACCATCGGCCGGAAGCAGTCGTAGTTGATGGACTTGCCGAGCCCCGGATCCAATTCGAACGAGGGGTCGTTGGAGATGCAGGCGAGGTGGATCACCGCATCATTGCCTCGCAGGGCCTCGTTTATCGCAGCTTCATCGCGGATGTCGCCCTTGATCAGGCGCAGGTTCGGATTGCCACGAACGGCGTCGAAGACGTCCTCGCCATACATGAACAAGTCGAGCACCGTGACCTTGTGCCCCGCCGCAAGCAACTGGGGAACCAGCACGCTGCCGACATAGCCGGCGCCACCGGTGACCATCACGTTCCATTTCCGATCAATCACTGTCGCTCTCCGGAATCTATCTCTTGCGCTATTTCAACAACGCGGTGACGAACTTGACCAGCGGCGCCTTCTCGACCGAACTGCGGTGACCGACGATGCCGACCTTGATGGCGCCCGCCGCATTGCCGATGAAGGCGACATCCTCGATATTGCCGCCGGCCGCCACCAGCGGAGCCGTGATCGTCAGGAAGGCATCACCCGCACCGACCGTGTCGACGACGGTCTTGGTGAAGGCGGGGACGCGCGCCACGCCGGTCTTCGAGGAGAAGGGGTAGCAGCCGAAGGAGCCGTGCGTGATGATCATGTTGCCGCATTCGATCTTGCGGTGCAGGCCGTCCTGGATCACCGACGCGATGTCGCTGAACTTGTCGGTGGCGGCCAGGCGGGCTTCCGGTGCGTCGATGCAGATGTAGTCGGCCCGGGGATACTTCGTGATCAGGTTGTAGCCGTGGTTGCCGCTGTTGCTCTGGGCGTTGACCGCCAGGAATTTCGAGTTCGCAATCAGCGTGTCGATCGTGCTGGATGCGATCATGCCGTGACCGAAATCGGTAACGATGACAACGTCGGCCCCGCGCACGCGCTCGGCGGTCACCCGGTCGATCTCCGCGCGCGCGGTCTCGTCGAGCGGCGTGTCGTCCATGGTGTAGACTTCGAACAGCTTGTGCAGGTAGCCCATCTCGACGTACCGCAATTTGCGGGTTGTCGGACGGCCCTGAATGCGGATCGGGCTGAGCGTGACGTTCGGGCGGACATGTGCGCGAATGAACTCGTCGGGATAGTCGTTGCCGCCCAGCGTCGTGACGATCTCGACCGACTTGCAGAAGCTCGCAACGTGGTTCGCCGCGGCGATCACTCCGCCGGCGAATTGCTCGCCGTTCTTGAACAAGGTTGCGACGATGTTCTCCTTGGAAGCCTTTCCGAGCGCCGTAACGTATTGGTACTCGTCGATGATGGTATCGCCGACCAGCACGACGTGCATGTCCTGGATCTTGTCGATCAGCTTCAGCAGCCGTTCGGCGCCGCCGCCATCGCGCACCTTCTGGAGGTAGTCGCGCAGAGGGGGGTCGTAGATGTCGAAATAGCGGTTCAGCAGTGATGACGAGCTGAAGGTCACGTCGCGCGTGAACACGATGCGGCCGCCATGGCGCTCGACGGCTTCGCGCTCGACAGCGATCTTGCCGGTAACGTCATCCTCCGGATTCTCGTAGTCCGAGCCCTTGACGTAGATGTCGGGGCGGACGGTATCGAGGACCGGCTCGGCGCTGGAGGTCCGGTTGATGCCGACCCAGTCGACCGTGCCGAGTGCTGCCAGCATCTCGGCGCGCATGTTTTCGGGAAAGATCGGCCGTCCCGGACCCTTGTTGACATAGCGGTCGGCGGTGATGGTCACCATGACCACGTCGCCCTCGTTGCGGGCTGCCAGAATGTGCCGGACATGGCCGAGGTGCACCAAATCGAAGACGCCATGGCAGAGAGCGACTTTCAGGCCCTTTGCCTGCGCGGCGCGTGCGATCTCGCCGAGTTCCTCGACCGTCTTGATCTTATCGTGCGGTGCCGGATGTCCGGTCGGCTTTTCTGCAGCATTGCCCATGCGAATTATCCAAAGCGCCGGTAGGTCTCAGATGGCCGGTCCGGAAATGATCGGCTGGCGGCAAATGTCACGACGTGAACGAGCCTGCTCAACGGCTTGCCTTCTGCGAGGTGGCCGTGTCGTCACCGAGATACTTGAACCAGTCCTTGGTGGCGTCCGCGATCTTGTCCACCGTCCACAGGGGAGCGTCCTTGTACTGATCCATCGACTTCAACATCGTCGCGACGCCGTCCTCGAACTTCACCTTCGGTGCCCATTTCAGGACCTGCTTGATCTTGGTGATGTCGGCGTATGTGCAGTCGGGCTCGCCGGGACGCTTGGGAATGTGGACCTTGTCGCCGCCGAGAAGCTCGACCAGCCGGTTGACGCTGTAGGTATTGTCCGAGCCGACGTTGAATATCTCATGA
>NZ_JAEMSD010000064.1:12618-20795 GCF_016462955.1 Bradyrhizobium sp.
TGAGAGACATCGGAGCGCGCAGCGGTCACGAAGGCATCGGCGACATCGCTGACGAAGGTGAAGTCGCGTGTCTGCTCGCCGTCGCCGACCACGGTGAAGGGCTTGCCAGCGAGCTTCTGCGCCATGAACACGCCAAACACGGCACCGTAGGTGCCCGTGGTGCGATGGCGGGGTCCGTACACGTTGAACAGGCGCAACGCCACCGCGGGCAGCTTGTAGACCTGGCACCAGTGCATGACGCATTGCTCGCCGAGATTCTTGGTGAGCGCGTAGGGATACATCGGCCGGATTTCGGCGGTTTCCGGCGTCGGATAGACGTCGGGAATGCCGTAGCAGGAGGAGGATGCCGCGTAGACGAAGCGGCTGACGCCGGCGTGCCGCGCCGCCTCCAGGACGTTGACCGTGCCGTCGACATTGGCGCGATGATAGGGGATCGGCGACTCGATCGAGGGAACGATGTCGGCGAGTGCGGCGAGATGGAAGACCCAATCGACACCGTGGAAATACGGTCTGATCGAGTCGAGGTCAGTGACGTCCGCCCGCACGACCTTCAACCGGCTCGAACTGGCGTGTGCGGCCAGATTTTCGGCGCGGCCGATGACGAAATTGTCGAGTGCAATGACCTCGTGGCCGTCATCGAGGAGGCGATCGACGAGGTGACTGCCGATGAAGCCGGCGCCGCCAGTAACGATGCATTTCATGGGGAACATCCGTGACGCGAATGCCCAGCGAAACAGGCTCGCCAATGTTGTGAAACCCGAAAGCCGACTATCAGCCGCTCACAAACTTTGCAAGTATTATACCTTTGCAATCCTTGGTAATAGCCGGTATCACCCGGACATGTTGCAACCGAGCCGCCAGCCCATGCCTGCCGAGTCCGTGGATCCCGATCACAAGGCTTTCCTCGACGATTACGTGGGACGCCTGCATCGCGCGACGGCGGCTGACGACGGTATATTTGCCAGGATCTCCGCCACTCGCGCGTCCTGGTTGCGCACGCGCGAGCAGGGCGGCCGGGTCATCTTCATCGGCAATGGCGGTTCGGCCGGCATCGCCTCGCATCTGGCGATCGATCTGGCGAAGAACGCGTCTGTACCCGCGCTCTGCTTCAGCGATGCGAGCATGATGTCGTGCCTTGCCAATGATTACGGGTTCGAGGACTGGATCGCGCACGCCGTGAGGCTGAACGCCCGCGCCGGCGATTGCCTGGTCGCCATCAGCTCGTCGGGGCGCTCCAAGAACATCCTCAATGCGGTTGCGCAGGCGCGGACGATGAAGCTCGACGTGATCACGCTGTCGGGCATGAATGCGGACAACCCGCTGAGCACGCTCGGCGACGTCAATTTCTGGGTCGACAGCCGCAGCTACAACATCGTCGAAACCACGCACCAGTTCTGGATGATGGCCGCCATCGACCTCGTCATCGGTCGTGCGGAATATCCGGCGTCCTGAGGCGGGCAACCGATGCAGTCGCGAGTCAAGCAGGCGGCCCTGTTCTCGGTGAAGCTGCTGCTGTCGATCGCGGTGCTGGTCTACATTGCGCGTGGTCTCGACCTGCGCCAGCTGCGCGATCATCTCGTCTCGGTCGATCCCTTCCTGTTCGGCGTCGCGCTTGCGCTGATCTTCTTGCAAACCTTCGTGCTCAACGGCCGATGGGAGCTGATCATGCGCGCGCTCGGCGTGTCGTTGGACTGGCTCGCGGGTTGGCGGATCCTCATGATCAGCCTCTGGTTCAATCAGGTGTTGCCGTCATCCGTCGGCGGCGACGCAGTGCGGATGTGGCTGCTGCGCCAACGCGGCGTGCAGTGGTCGGAGGCCGTCAAGGGCGTTGCGGCAGACCGCTTCACGGCGCTGATCGGGTTGATCGTGCTGATGGTGATCGGATTGCCGCTTCTGCTGTCACGCGTGTCCAATCCGGCCGCGATCCTCGCCATCGGCGGACTGACGCTGGCGGGCGTCGCCGGCACGGTGGTCCTATTGACGCTCGACCGTCTGCCGAAACGCTTCATCGCGCTTCCCGCGATCGCGAGCTTCGTGCGGTTCGGAACGTTGGTCAGGTTTCTGCTGCTACAGTCCGAGCGCCGTGCGCCGCTTTTCGGATCGGCGCTCCTCATTCATCTCGTCACCGCGACGGCCTGTTACACCCTGGCACGCGGTGTCGGAGCGCAGCTCTCCGTCCTGGACGCAGGCATCCTGATTCCGCCGGTGGTGCTGTTGACGGCCGTTCCGATCTCGATCAGCGGCTGGGGCGTGCGCGAAGGGGCGATGGTCGCCTGCCTTGGTCTGGCCGGGGTGCCGTCCGAGCAAGCGCTGTCAGTTTCGCTGCTTCTGGGTGCCATCAGCGTGATCATCGGCGTCGTCGGCGGTGTGATCTGGCTGGCGAGCCCGGAGCGGGGGTCTTATTCGGCGGACAAGGCCAAGGCGGCCGAGGCAGCTCCCAGCTACGCGCTGGCCAAGGAAGTCTCGAGCCACTCATGACCCACGCGAGCCCATTGCCGATCTGGTTTTCACAGGGTGGGATAATCTCACTCGCGCCCGTATCTCATTTGTCGGTTCCACGATGAAAAACCTGTTCTACGTCCGCAATACCTGCCGCCTCTGCCATTCGGATAAGCAGGAACTGGTCGTCCCGATGGCAGGGATGCCCATCGGCACGCCGAACTTCCAGGTGCCCAACGCCAGCGCCGACGATCCCGTCTTTCGCGCCGCCGTGCCGATGGCGCTCTATTTGTGCAGGGACTGCGGCCACCTCCAGATTCTTCATGTCGGCAATCCGGAGATCCAGTACCGCAACTACGTCTATACCACCTCGCTCTCGCTCGGCCTGCGGGAGCATTTCGCCGGCTATGCCAACGACGTCGTCAGCCGCTTCGAGGTGGCGCCTGGCTCGCTGATCCTGGAACTCGGCAGCAACGACGGCTCGCTCCTTGGCTTCTTCAAAGAGCGCGGCATGCGGGTGCTGGGTGTCGATCCCGCCGTCGACATCGCGCGGCGCGCGACCGAGGCGGGAATCGAGACCATCGGCGATTTCTTCACAGACGCCATCGGGCGCCGCATCCTTCAGAGCCATGGTGCGGCGAGCGTCGTGATCGCGAACAACATGATCGCCAATGTCGACAATCTCGATCCGCTGGTGATCGGGGTGCGCGACGTGCTCGCGCCGGACGGATTGTTCGTCTTCGAAACGCAATACGGCGTCGACGTCACCGAGAAGAACCTGCTCGACACCGTCTATCACGAGCATCTGTCGTATTTTAACATCAAGCCGCTGACGCACTTCTTCGCCCGGCTCGGCATGGAAGTGATCGACGTCCAGCACATCTGGACCAAGGGCGGCTCCATTCGCGTGACGGTTCAGCGGGCGGGCGGGGCGCGGAAGCCGTCGGCCGAGGTCGCGCGGTTCATCGCCGAGGAAGACCGGCTCGGCGTGGACCAGCCAGCCTATTATGCGCCCTATGTGAAGAGGATTGCTGCCATCCGCGACGAATTGGTCGCGATGGCCGATGCCGCCCATGCGCGGGGCCAACAGGTCGCCGGCTACGGCGTCTCGGTCGGCACCACGACCCTGCTGCCGCAGTTCGGCCTGGAGAACAAGATCGACTTCCTGGTGGACGACGATCCCAACAAAGGAAACGTGATGGCCGGTCCGGGTTACGACATTCCGATCCTGCCGCCGGGTGCCCTTTACGAGCGCAAGCCGGCGTTCGTCGTCGTGTTCGCCTGGCGCTACGTCGACCCGATTCGGGCCAAGCACGCCCGCTATTTCGCCGAAGGCGGGAAGTTCGTGGTGCCGCTGCCGGGGATTTCCATGATCGACCGGGCCGACTGACCGTTCCGGGCCGATGCCCCTTTGAGGGATCGAGCCTTGCGGGCGGTGGATAACCCCTTGATCCGCATGGCTTCCGCACCGG
Organism: Bradyrhizobium sp.; assembly: GCF_016462955.1. GTDB lineage: Bacteria > Pseudomonadota > Alphaproteobacteria > Rhizobiales > Xanthobacteraceae > Bradyrhizobium. The sequence goes on from NZ_JAEMSD010000064.1 coordinate 16,530, forward strand.
GAGGCGGGGGAGGGCGGATTGCCGCGCGAAGTCTCTTTACCTTGACCTTTGGTCCCATCCGCAGTAGATACCCCGCACTCGCAGCCGGCCCGTTAGACGCGGATTTCCGGCGCGGCCTTGAAATCCCCGAACAATCGAGCCCGGTTTCCGGCTCATCCTTCGAGACAGAGGGCTGGGCCAACGGCGGCTGTTCGGATCCCTGAAATTCATTTGCGTCTGTCGACGGACGCTGGACCTCAAGCGATGGCAGTCAGCCCGTTCAAGTTCTTGCAGGAAGTGCGTTCGGAGACCGCCAAGGTCACCTGGCCGACCCGCCGTGAGACCACGATCACCACCATCATGGTGTTCGTCATGGTCGCCGTGGCCTCGATCTTCTTCTTCGCCGCCGATCAGATCATCCGCTATCTCATCACCTTCCTCCTGGGCATTCACTGATGGCAACAGCAACCGCTCAAGTGTCCGACAAGCGCTGGTACATCGTCCACGCCTACTCGAACTTCGAGAAGAAGGTCGCCGAATCGATCCGCGAGCAGGCCAAGCAGCGCGGGCTCGAGGAGCTGTTCGAACTGGTGCTGGTTCCGACCGAGAAGGTCACGGAAGTGCGCCGCGGCCGCAAGGTCGATGCCGAGCGCAAGTTCTTCCCGGGCTACGTGCTGGTGAAGATGAAGCTGACCGACGAGGCGTTCCACCTGATCAAGAATACGCCGAAGGTCACGGGCTTCCTCGGCGCTGAAAACAAGCCGATGCCGATCTCGGAATCCGAGGCCATGCGCATCCTGCACCAGGTGCAGGAGGGTGTGGAACGGCCGAAGGCGTCGGTGTCGTTCGAGATCGGCGAGAACGTGCGCGTGGCGGACGGCCCGTTCGCCTCGTTCTCGGGTGTGGTCGAGGAAATCGACGAGGCGCGCTCGCGCGTGAAGGTCGCGGTGTCGATCTTCGGCCGCGCCACGCCGGTCGAACTGGAATTCGGTCAGGTCGAGAAGGTCTGACTCGAGCTGTCATTGCCGTGCTTGACCCGGCAATCCATCTGCTTCGCAAGAATGCTTTCTGCGAAGAGTGATGGATGCCCGGATCAAGTCCGGGCATGACGAGAGGAGTGGAGGCGGGGACGTCTCCAGGAGAGGCCGTGGGAGGACGAGGGCGGTTGCCAGCCGCACATCGATCCCGACCACGAACCTGAAACCGCCGGCGGCATGCCGGCAGAACAGGAGTGATACATGGCAAAGAAAGTGACCGGATACCTGAAGCTTCAGGTCCCGGCCGGTGCGGCGAATCCTTCGCCCCCGATCGGTCCCGCGCTCGGTCAGCGCGGTCTCAACATCATGGAGTTCTGCAAGGCGTTCAACGCCCAGACCCAGAAGGAAGAGAAGAACACCCCGATCCCGGTGATCATCACCATCTATGCGGACCGTTCCTTCACCTTCGAGATGAAGACGCCGCCGATGTCCTACTTCCTCAAGCAGGCTGCCAAGATCCAGTCCGGCTCGAAGGCGCCGGGCCGCGACAAGGCCGGCAAGGTGACCAAGGCGCAGGTGCGCGAGATCGCCGAGAAGAAGATGAAGGACTTGAATTGCGACACCATCGAATCGGCCATGAAGATGGTCGAGGGCTCGGCCCGTTCGATGGGTCTGGAAGTTGCGGGGTAAGCGGTCATGGCAATCGGAAAGCGTTTGAACAAAGCCCGCGAAGGTATTGACCGCGAAAAGCTTTACCCGCTCGCGGACGCCATCAAGATGGTCAAGGAACGCGCGAAAGCGAAGTTCGACGAGACCATCGAGGTCGCGATCAATCTCGGCGTCGATCCCCGTCACGCGGACCAGATGGTCCGCGGTGTCGTGACCCTGCCGAACGGTACCGGCCGTACGCTGCGCGTCGGCGTGTTCGCCCGGGGCGCCAAGGCCGACGAGGCCAAGGCTGCAGGTGCCGACGTCGTCGGCGCCGAAGACCTGGTCGAGAAGGTGCAGAACGGCTCGATCGATTTCGACCGCTGCATCGCCACCCCCGACATGATGCCCCTGGTCGGTCGTCTCGGTAAGGTGCTCGGCCCGCGCGGCCTGATGCCGAACCCGAAGATCGGCACCGTGACCATGGACGTCACCGGTGCGGTCAAGGGCGCCAAAGGCGGCTCGGTCGAGTTCCGCGTCGAGAAGGCCGGCATCTTGCAGGCCGGCGTCGGCAAGGCCTCGTTCTCCGAGGAGAAGCTGGTCGAGAACATCAAGGCTCTGGCTGACGCGGTCTCCAAGGCGAAGCCCGCCGGTTCCAAGGGCACCTACATCCAGCGCGTTGCGGTGTCCTCGACGATGGGCCCCGGCGTGAAGGTCGAGCCGGGCACCATTCTCGGCTGAGGTTTGGAAATTGCATGAGGCGAGGGGCGGAGTCGGGCGACCGATTCCGCCCCTCGTCGTTTGTGGCGGCGCTCACTGGAAACAAGAACAATGGCTGACAAGGTCCTGATCTATTCGCGCTTTCCCAAAACAATGATGGCGCGTTTCGCCGAGCGATTCGAGCTGCTCGACACCGGCGGCAAGCCCGCGCAAGAGGTGTTTCCGGCGGACGAGCTCAGGGGTATCCGCGCGGTGCTGACCGCGGGCGGAACCGCGCTCGGCGCGGAGGCGATGGATTTCTTTCCGAAGCTCGGTGCCATCGTCTGCTACGGCACCGGCTATGACGGCGTCGACCTGAAGGCGGCGGCCAGCCGCAACATCGCGGTCGGCCACAGCCCGGGTGCCAATGCGGCGTCCGTCGCCGATATCGCGATGACCCTGATGCTGGCGACGACGCGGCGGATTTTGGTCGCCGACCAATATGTTCGCAGCGGCGATTGGGCGGCCTCCAAGCAATCGCCGATGATGCGCCCTCAGACCGGCATGCCCGGCCGCCGCATCGGCGTCTACGGCATGGGCGAGATCGGCCGCAAGATCGCCGCCCGCTGCGCCGCCTTCGAGAGCGAGATCGGTTATTTCAGCCGCACCAGACACGATCTGCCCTATCAATATTTTCCCTCCCTGGAGGCGCTGGCCGACTGGTGCAGCGTGCTGATGATCGCGGTCCGGGCAGGGGCCGAGACCCAGCACGTCGTAAATGCCGACATCCTCAAGCGCCTCGGCGCGGACGGCTATGTCGTCAACATCTCCCGCGGCTCCGTCATCGACGAGAAGGCTCTGGTCGCCGCGCTCGCCGACAACACCATCGCCGGCGCCGGCCTCGACGTCTACGAGGAGGAACCGCACGCCCCGGATGCGCTGACAGTGCTCCCGAACGTCGTGCTCGCCCCTCATATCGGCGGCCACACCCTGGACTCGCACGTGGCCATGCAGAACTGCGTCTTGGCAAACCTGTCGGCGTTCTTCGAGGGCAAGCCGCTCCCTTATGGGGTCAAATTGGCCTGAATGGGGGCCTTGTTGGGTCATCTCAGGCCCGGCCGGCAACGGATTGGAACTGGTGTGAATTTTGCTCTTGGCAAGCAGGCAGAGAGCGGTTAAAGAACCGCCTCCGGACGTGCCGGCCTCGGCTGGCGCGTTCGTGCACGCATTCCGAAAACCTGACACGACAGGAGATCATTCCTTTTCAGGACGTCCGCAAGGATTTGCCCGAAAAGGAAAGAGAACCCGTCGGTTGGTGGGATGCGGGCAGAGGTCGGACGGTTCGCCGGCTGGCCTCGTCCTGTCCAAGACTGCAGGCGCCTGCGGGAAATTTAGATTTCTCAACGGCTTAATCGCATAGCCTGCATAGACGGGTGAAGACCGGATTTCACTTCGCCTTCCACCTTAACGGTGGTTGCGGAACGTGTCTGGTTCGGACCTCGACACGCCGTGGGCCTCAACGGGCTCTCGGAGGGCAGGCTTTGAATCGTCGTCTCGCCCGGCGCGTGTCCTTTGGGTTTTGGCCCCGAGGTTCAGGTTTTGGGTGGGACGATGGGTGCAACCCGGCGGTCCCGCTTTTTGCGATGACCGCCAACCGGAGAGAGCTTGCTGTGGAACGAGCGGCAAAAAAAGAGGCGGTCGAACAGCTCAATGAGGTCTTCAAGACCACGAGCGTCGCGATCGTTGCTCAATATTCCGGCCTCACCGTCGCCCAGATGCAGAAGCTGCGCCAGCAGATGAAGCAGGCGGGCGCTGCGGTGAAGGTCTCGAAGAACCGTCTCGCCAAAATTGCTCTTGAAGGCACTGACGTCGTTGCCATCGGCCCCATGCTGAAGGGACCGACCGTGATCGCCACTTCGAACGATCCGGTAGCGGCGCCAAAGGTCGCCATCGAATTCGCCAA
>NZ_JAEMSD010000065.1 GCF_016462955.1 Bradyrhizobium sp.
CGATATGGCTGCATAGCCCAATGAAAACTGCCTCCTGAAAACCCGGGGCGCTTCAGACCAGCCATGCATATCGAGATGAGTCTTATGCAGCTCCCATATTTCCTTTGATCCCGCGAGAGCGATCGCTGGAATGCCCAACAGGAACGAGAAACGGGCTGCTTCCTCGCGTTTGAATCCGAGCGCGAGCGCGGCAGTGAGCGTTGATCCAGAGCGCGATGCGCCTGGAATGAGGGCACCGACCTGCGCAAGCCCGACGAGCAATGTGTCAACTAGCGATGCCTTCTCAACGCTGCGGCTGTGGCGCGCCAGAAGCTCGGTGAGACCCATCAGCACCGCCATCGCGATGCAGGCCCAGCCAATCACGGGAAAGGCGCGAAAGGGGGAGTTGCATGTATTGAGGCTGTTGGACAGCAGAGCACCCGCCAGCACGATCGGGACTGTCGCAAGAGCGATCCCGATCGCCAGACGGAGATCGGGATCGGCGAACTGTCGATGGCCGATGGCCGACACGGAACCGACCACCAAGCGGCGAACGTCCTGCCAGAAATAGCTGATCACGGCGGCGAGCGCGGCGAGCTGCATCGTGGCCGAAAAAGCCGAGCCGGGATCTCGCCATCCCAACAGGGCGGGCACGACGCGCATATGGGCGGTCGACGAAATCGGCAGAAGTTCGGTGATACCTTGCACAACGCCCAATATGGCGACCTTGGCATACCCCAGTGTCACGAAGCCCGTGTCGACGCCCGCGGCACATTGTCCGGTCATGTCAGTGCAGTCCTATTGGGTGGTGGGTGAGCCTAAATTGTTGCTTCGCTGCCCGGGGTAACCGGATTATTGAACCCGCTCGCCACGACCGACAAGACGCATGCCATTGAGCACGACCAGGAGGGATGCGCCCACATCCGCTGCAATCGCGCCCCAGAGCGACGCCATGCCAAGCAGCGTCAGGCCTGCGAAAACGAGCTTTATCGCCAGCGAGAAGCCGATGTTCTGCCGGATGACGGCGAGCGTCGCCCTCGAATGCCGAATGAGCCACGGCAGGCGAGAGAGATCGTCCTGCATCAGCGCGATATCTGCTGTTTCGATCGCCGCGTCGCTGCCAATCGCGCCCATTGCGATACCGAGGCCCGAGCGCGCCATCGCCGGAGCGTCATTGACGCCGTCGCCGACCATGGCGACGAGGCCGTGCTGTGCTACCAGCCTTTCTATCGCCTCGACCTTTTGTTCCGGAAGCAGCTCGGCGTGAACTTCATCAATGCCGGTGTCGCGCCCGATGGCCTGGGCAGGCGCGCGACTGTCTCCGGTGAGCATGACGATCTGCGCGATGCCAAGTTCATGCAGCTGCGCGACGACCTGCCTTGCCTCGGGACGCACGGCGTCACCGACCGCAATCAATCCGACGACTGACGCCGCTTCACCGACAATGATCCCGGTCAGTCCAGCTACGGCTATCCGATGCAATTGGAGGGTGAGCGCATCATCGCGAGCGCCCCCAAGACGCTCTCCAAGATAGCCCGGCGATCCGACCCAGGCCTCTCGACCGCCGATCGTGCCAACGACGCCTTTGCCGGGCAACGCCGTCACGGCTTTTGCAGGGACCACGTCAACGCCGCGTCCTGCTGCGGCGTCGAGGATCGCACGCGCAATAGGGTGCTCGCTTCGCGCTTCGATGGCGGCGGCAATCGCCAAGAGTTCTAGCTCGTCCCGGCCGCCAAGCGGGACCAGCTCGACAACCTTGGGACGTCCAAGCGTGAGCGTGCCCGTCTTGTCCATCGCGATCGCGGTGATGCGGGCAGGCATTTCTAGATGGATGCCTCCCTTGACCAGCACGCCCTGCTTGGCCGCGCCGGTCAGTCCCGCGACGATGCTGACGGGGGTCGAGATGACCAAGGCGCAAGGGCAGGCTATGACGAGCAGAACCAGCGCCTGATAAAACCAGGCAGCCCAACTGCCCCCGAGCAGAAGCGGCGGCACAAGGAATACTGCCAGCGCGAGCAGCATCACAACCGGCGTGTAGATCCGCGCGAAGCGCTCCACCCACTGTTCGGTCGGCGCACGCTTGCTCTGCGCTTCACCGACCATGTGCACGATACGGGCGAGCGTTGTGTCCGAGGCCGGCCGCGTCGTTACGATCTCGATCGCGCCCATGCCGTTGATGGTCCCGGCAAAGACCGTTGCGCCATGCGTGACGGTGACGGGGACGCTCTCGCCCGTAATCGGCGCCTGATCGACCGCGCTCGTTCCCGCAACCACACGCCCGTCGAGCGGAATCTTGCCGCCGGGCGGAACGATCACCTGCGTACCGACCGCGACGTCAGCGACCGGCACATCCTTCTCGACGCCTGCGGCATCCCGTATCCGGGCGGTGTCGGGCGCGATGTCCATGAGTGCGGCGACGGCGCGGCGGGCACGTCCGAGGCTCCACGCTTCGAGAGCGAGAGCGAGGGCGAAGAAGAATGCGACCGTCGCCGCTTCGAACCATTGCCCGATGCCCAAGGCGCCTGCCACCGCGACGATCATGAGCAGGTTCATGTCTGGCCGGAGCCGTCGCGCGGCAAGGATCGCCTTTGGGGCGACGTACCGAACCGCCGAGAGGATCGCCAGCGAATAGGCGAGCATGGCGAGGAGCGGGGGATGGGTCTCACGCGCCAGACTCTCGTGGAGCACCGCAGCGAGGCCGCTCGCGCGGACATGGATCGCAAAGCCCGTCGCGACCAACACGCCGCTCCCGATCGTCAGCGCGGCCTGGATGCGGCGCCGACGCTGCTCGCCTTGCGCACCGGCACTGTTCTTGCCGTCTTTCCAGAGTTCGGCGCGCATGCCGGCGCGCTCGACCGCCTTCAATATTCCGGCATGATGTACAGCGTCCGAAGTACCCACGACGGACATGCGGCCATTGATAAGATCAAACGACAGGTTTCCCAACCCAACGACCGGCCCGACTTCGCGCTTGAGAACTGCGACTTCGTCACCGCAGTCCATGCCGTGGATTTTGAAGATGACACTATCCGGACGGTCGGGAAGCGTCTGTTGGGCAGGCACCGGTTCGCCCGAGCAGCTGCTGCAACTGTCGGCCTCTGCTTTATCCTCGGTGAACGCATCCGCGGTGATCAATTCGGCTATCATCCCGGTGGTTGATACGGCCTCAATCACTGCCTCCACCCCGATGCCTGAGTCGACGTCGACATCAAGGAAACCGTGCTTTGGCTGGAACGACAGACGCTGCTCGTCTCCGATAAGGGGTACGAGAACCTCCTTGATGAGTCGAACCTCATTCTGGCAGTCGAGCCCGCGGACCTTGAAGCGCCACCAGCGGTCCATCGCTAAAGCGCGTGCGTCGGTTTGCTCGATCATATCGTCACCTCGACTCTTCGAAATGACATCCTCTATAAAGCCTGAAGTCACTAGAGGGTCAAACGATATGTCCGTCGAGCTACTCAGCATCGGAAAGCTCGCCACCGCGACCGGAACGAAGGTAGAGACAATTCGCTACTATGAGAGTGTGGGCTTGCTTGCCCCGCCGGGTCGGACCAAGGGCAATTATCGGGCCTACTCTGCGCAGCATCTCGCACGGCTCAGCTTCATCCGCCGCGCCCGCGCGCTGGGTTTCTCAATCGGCCAGGTCCAGGAGCTTCTCAAGCTCGCTGACCAGAAGGGCATCTCGTGCAAGGCTGTGGACACGATCGCCCGCGATCATCTTGCCGAGATCGACCGAAAGCTTCGGGATCTGAATACGCTACGCTCGGAATTGAGCAGCGTGATCGTCCAGTGTGGGCACGGCACCATTTCGGAATGCCGCATCATTGAAACCCTGGCGCCGGATTCTGCCGCGGGCGGTTAGGAGGGGGCGGCAGGCTCAGATTTGCTTTTGCGGTTAGCTGCGTTAATGCAAACAAGTCGCAAAAACTGCTTGACCCTCTAGCTGCTAGAGGGTCTAAAAGAAGCGGATGTTTACGTCCTCGAGCAGCCTCTGCCTTTTGTCGATCTGCGGGCGAGCACCCTCACTCCACCGATGGGTGTTCCGCGTATTGACGGTGCTTGCTGCTGCGTCCTGCGCATTGGGCGCAAGCGCCATCGCCCAAGCCGAAACAGTTGACGTCCAGACCGCATGGCGGCTGCTCGACTACATGGCAGTCGATTACGGTGGCGCGGTCTCCGGCGGAAAGGTCAAGAGCGCGTCCGAATATAGCGAAATGACCGAGTTTGCAGCGTCGGTCTCCGCGCGTCTCGCGACGCTGCCGCCAACACCCGAGCGCAGCAGGCTCATCGATCGTGCGGTACGGCTTCAGGCGGTTGTTGCCGCCAAGGGCTCACCGAACCAGGTTGCCGACCTTGCCCATGGTCTCGCCGCCGATCTGCTCAAGGCCTATCCGGTCCCGCTTGCTCCAGCCAAGGCGCCCGATTTCGCTCGTGGTGCGACGCTCTTCGCCCAGAATTGCGCGAGCTGCCACGGTGCGGCCGGCGACGGTCGCGGCCCGAACGCCGCCAAGCTCGCCACCCCGCCAATCGCGTTCACCGACGTTGCTCGCGCCCGCCAGCGCAGCCCCTTCGCGCTCTATCAGGTGATTGACCAGGGCATCGACGGCACCGCGATGCAAAGCTTCTCATCGCTGCCATCCGATGATCGCTGGGCGCTTGCCTTCTATGCTGGACATTTCGCCTTTTCCGATGCCGCCGCTAAGGAAGGCGAACGGCTCTGGAAAGCCGATCCTAGCCTTCGCCAGCGGATTCCCGATCTGACCGCGTTGGCCGGGATGACTCCGGCGATCCTCGCCAAAGACGTGGGAGCAGACAAGGCCGATACGGTCATTGCTTATTTGCGCCGCCACCCGGAAGTGGTCGTTCAGCAGGCATCCGGCTCCCTTGATGTGGCACGCGCGAAGCTTGGACAGAGCCTTGCGGCCTATCGCGCGGGCGACCGCCACAGTGCGCAGGAGCTGGCTCTATCGGCCTATCTCGACGGATTCGAACCGCTCGAACCGATGCTGACCGCGCGTGACGCAACGCTCATGGGGCATATCGAAAGCGCCATGGGCGAATTTCGGGCCTCGCTCCAGCAAGGTCGACCCGCCGACGAGATAGCGAGCCGTGTTCAGGTGCTCGATGGCTTGTTCGACGACGCCGATGCAGCCTTGTCCCCGGACGCGGCGAGCAGCGCTTCGACCTTTCTGGGCGCGTTCACCATCCTGCTGCGCGAGGGGCTCGAAGCTCTGCTGATCGTCGTTGCGATGATCGCCTTCCTTCGCAAGGCCGAGCGACCCGAGGTGCTGCCCTATGTTCATGGCGGTTGGATCGGCGCGCTGGCGGCGGGCGGCCTGACCTGGGCGGTAGCAACCTATGCGATCGGGATCAGTGGCGCGAGCCGGGAGTTGACCGAAGGCTTTGGATCGCTGTTCGCGGGCATCGTCCTGCTCTCCGTGGGTATCTGGATGCACGGCAAGGCGCAGGCGGACCAATGGCAGCGCTACATCCGCGAAAAAATGTCGCACGCACTGTCACGGCAATCGGCTTGGTTCCTGTTCGGCCTGGCCTTCATTGTCGTCTATCGCGAGGTGTTCGAGACCATCCTGTTTTATGCCGCGCTCTGGACCCAGGGTAATGGCGGGGTCATGCTGGCTGGCGCTGGCTCGGCGGTCCTGCTGCTCGGCTTCATTGCCTGGGGGATGCTGCGCTACAGTCGCGACCTGCCGATCGCGAAGTTCTTCGCCTACAGCGCGTGGCTGATGGCGCTTCTCACGATCGTACTCGCCGGCAAGGGTGTGTCGGCGCTGCAGGAAGCCGGCATAATCGACATTGCGCCGCTCGCGGGCGGAATTCGGGTCTCGGTGCTCGGCATCTTCCCGACCGTGCAGTCGATGGGTGCCCAGTTGCTAATGCTCGTCGCGGTGGCTGGCGGGTTCGCTCTCAACCGGCGCCGTGCCGTCGTTGCAACCACCTGATGAAGATCGGACCAGGACCCGATATTCGTCTTGACCCTCTAGTGGCTAGAGGGTGCATAAGGCTTCTCATGATGCTTGCACGCGTGGATAATCATGGTCTGTAGTAGCTGCCAGTCGGATGCGCCGGCGGCGCCCGATCCGCGATGGCACCGGGTGCTGCGGATCGCTCTCGCGATCAATCTTGTGATGTCGGGTCTATCCCGTTGTCGTCTTTCCTGTTAGTTCGTTCTCCGTGCGACGCCTACTTAACATCCTTGCATATTTGACGATCGCCCTCTCCTTGGGGACGACGGCGACGGCACATGTGCTGGAACGGCCGGATATAAGCGTTTCATCGCAAGAAATAGGCGTGAGCGAAGTTGCCATGGGCCATGCGCCCGGCGATGCCGATCAGGTGCCCTCCGACGGTGACAAAGGGTATCCTCACCATCATGGCGGCTGCCACGGCGATCACGTTGCAGCGCCGATCAAGATCTCCAATGCCGCACTCATGCACGACCTTCGGCTCGCGCCCATCTTCGCAAGCCCCTCCATGCGGCCGCTTTCAACTGCCGATCCCGCGCTAAGGCCGCCCCAAGCCTGACAATCCGCTGACCCCGCCAGCCATTGCTGCGCGGGGCGAACTCGGTTCGTCAGGAGTCACCATCTATGTATCGTACAATCGCGGCCTTCATGGTCGCGGCGACCTTGGCCAGTACGGCCGGGGCGCAGACAGCACCGTCGCTCGGCATTCCAGCGACGCCCTCTTCATCACAAGCGGCAGATGCGTTCTCGCTCGAGAACGCTCTGGCTGCGGGCGGTATGCCATCAGTCCCATCGGCCGTCGTCAGCAACGGTTTGGCATCGGGGGCGGGGGGTAACGGTCCTGCGCCCCTGCCATCGGTCGCGGCGGCTACGGCCGGCGTCGATGCCGCGACCGCAGCCCGGCGCGTTGCCGGGCTACGCCCCAACCCCGAGTTTCAGGCTCAGGTCGAGAACGTGGCCGGCACTGGCGTTTATAAAGGCCTGCGAAGTTCCGAAACGACAGTGGGTGTGGCGCTCCCGCTGGAGTTGGGCGGCAAGCGGCCGGCGCGTGTCGCGCTCGCAACGGCGCGGCTCACCCGTGCTCAAGTTCAGGCTGAAATCGCGCGAGCGGATCTCCGGCTGCGGATTACGCAGCTCTATATCGAGGCCGCCGCCGCGGAGCGCCGCGCCGAAGTGCTGAGCGAACAGGCCGGGATTGCCAACAATGCTTTCCGGGTCTCAAGCGAGCGTGTGAAGGCTGGCGACGTCGGCCCGATCGAACAACAGCGTGCCGACGTGCTTCGCATCAATGCGCAGGTCGCGGCCGACAGCGCCGCCCGCCAGGCACAGGCGGCGCGGGCCAACCTTGAGACATTGTTGTCGGCACCGGTGACGGGGCCGCTCGATCGCGCGTGGTTCGAGAGGATCGATGGCTACGGACCGCCACGGCCGATCGAGGTCGAAGGGACGTTGGCCCTGGCGGCGGCGGAGGCCGACGTGCGTACCGCCGATGCTCAAGTGCGCGTCGCGAGGTCGCTGCGCGTGCCCGACCTGACCGTCAGCACCTTCGCCCGCCGATTGGAGGCGAGCAACGACACCGCCGCGATGGTGGGTATCTCTTTCCCGATCCCAGTGTTCAACAACGGCAGCGCGTTCGTGGCGCAGTCGCGATCGGAGCAGACGCAGGCGATCGCGCTGCGCAACCTTGCTGTGATCGATACCCGCCAGCAAATCGCCAGCGCGCAAACCGAAGTGGCGAACGCCGCTGCGACCGCGCGGGCGGCAGGTGGACCGGGGCTGGCGGCGGCACAGGAAGCCGCCCGCATCGCGCGGATCGGCTGGACGCAGGGCAAGTTCGACCAGATCGCGCTCCTCGATGCCGAGCGCACGCTCTCACAGACCCGCCAGACCTACGTCGATGCGCTCGCCGCGTACCACGACGCGCAGGCTCGGCTTGACCGGCTCACGACGCCGGCCCCCATGATTTCCGGAGAAGATCGATGATGAACGATAAGCGCCTCCTGGGCGGTGCGGCGGCTGTCGCGATCGTTGCCGCACTTGGCGGCTTCGGGATCGCACGCTGGACCGCGAGCGAACCTGCCGCGACCGAAGCGGCAAGCAGCAACGCCGCTGCCCCGGCAGAAGAGGAAAAGACCCCCGACACGGTGGCGATGACCGAGCAGGCGGTCCAGCAGGCCGGCATCGCCACAGAGACAATCAATCCCGGCGGGCTCGGCGCGGAAATCGTCGCGCAGGCGATGGTCAGCGCATCGCTGCAAGGCGAGGCGATCGTGACCGCCCGCGCAGCCGGCGCGGTGACGCGGCTGATGAAGCGCCTCGGTGATCCGGTGCGCGCCGGTGAGACGTTGGCTATCGTCGAGAGCCGAGACGCGGCACAGTTTGCCGCCGATCGCACTGCTGCCGCTGCCAAATCGACCTTGGCGCAAAAGGCGCTCGCCCGAGAGCAGTACCTATACCGCCAGAAGGTCTCGGCACGAGTCGAGCTGGAACAGGCGGAGGCGGAAGCCGCTTCGGCCGCGGCCGAAGCGCGCCGCGCGAGTGTCGCGGCAGGCGCGGCGCGCGTGACCTCGGATGGTCGCGGTGTGGCGGTCTCGAGCCCGATTTCAGGCCGTGTCACCTCGGAGAATGTCAGTCTAGGCGCGTTCGTCCAGCCTGAAACCGAGCTGATGCGCGTCGCTGATGCGTCGAAGATTCAGATCGAGGCGGCGGTCGGTCCTACGGACGCACAGCGGCTCACTCCAGGCGATCGGGCTATCATCGAGCTGCCCGACGGGCGAACGGCGGAGGCGCGAGTACGCGCCGTCACGCCGGGACTCGCCAACGACACGCGCTCGGCGACCGCCGTTCTCGACGTGTCGGGCAGTCTTCAGCCCGGCCTCGCGGTGCGGGTGAGGCTGCTGCCGAGCCGTGGCAGCACGTCCAACGCGATCGTGGTGCCGGAGGATGCGGTGCAGACGCTCGAAGGGCGCGACATCGTGTTCGTGCGGACCGCGAAGGGCTTCCGCGCGCAGACCGTCACGATCGGTCAGCGCAGCAATGGTCGCGTCGAGATCTTGAAGGGCCTCGTTGGCGGCGCCCAAGTCGCGACCAAGAACGCATTTCTGCTCAAGGCCGAACTCGGCAAGGGCGCGGGCGAGGAAGAATAGACCATGATAGCCAACCTTATGGCGCTCTCCGTCCGCGCCCGCTGGACGGTCCTTGCCTTGTTCCTCGTCATCGCCGGGCTCGGCGTGTGGCAGCTCTCCAAGCTGCCGATTGACGCGGTGCCCGACATCACCACGAAGCAGGTTCAGATCAACACGGTCGACCCGCGGCTCTCGCCGGTCGAGATCGAGAAACTCGTAACCTACCCGGTTGAAATCGCGCTCGCCGGCATTCCCGGACTCGAGACGACGCGCTCGATCTCGCGAAACGGCTTCAGCCAGGTGAGTGCGATCTTCACCGACGATACCGACCTCTATTTCGCGCGTCAGCAGGTCGGTGAACGGCTGCGCCAGGCGACAGAAAACCTCCCGGACGGCGTGCAGCCGCAGGTCGGACCGGTGTCGACCGGACTTGGCGAGATTGTCATGTACACGGTTGGCTATGCCAACCCGGACGGCAAGGGCGCAAAAAAAGTCGCCGGCCAACCCGGCTGGCAGCCTGATGGCAGCTATCTGACACCCGAGGGCGAGCGGCTAACTGATGCAGTGGCCAAAGCAAGCTACCTGCGCACCGTTCAGGATTGGATTATCGGCCCTCAACTTCGATCGGTTAAAGGCATTGCCGGGGTCGATTCGATTGGCGGTTATGCCAAGACCTTCGTGGTCGAGCCGGATCCGACGAAGCTCGCCAGTTTCGGTGTCTCGTACAGCGAGCTTGGCCAGGCTCTCGAAAACGCCAATCTCGCGGTCGGCGCGAATTACTATAATCGCGGGGGCGAAGCCTATCTCGTGCGCGTCGACTCACGCGTGCGGACTGTTGATGAAATCCGCAATGCTGTCGCGGCGACGCGAGGCGGAACGCCAATTACCATCGGCCAGATCGCGAACGTTCGCGTTGGTGGCGATTTGCGGACGGGTGCCGGAAGCATGAACGGCCGGGAGGCGGTCATCGGCACTGTGCTGATGTTGATCGGCCAGAACAGCCGCGTCGTGGCTGAATCGGCGACTGCCAAGCTCGACCAGGTAGCAAAGACGCTGCCACCGGGTATCGAGGTGAAGGTGGTGCTGAACCGCGCCGCGTTGGTCGGGGCCACGGTGGCGACGGTTCAGCGCAACCTGACGGAAGGCGCAATCCTCGTTGCAGCATCGTTGTTTCTGCTGCTCGGCAACTGGCGCGCGGCGGTGATCGCGACGCTAGTGATTCCGTTCTCGTTTCTGATGATGGCGATGGGGATGAACGCCTTCAAAGTCCCTGGCAACCTGATGAGCCTCGGCGCGCTCGACTTCGGTCTGATTGTCGACGGCGCGGTCATCATCATCGAAAACTGCCTCGCCAGATTGGCGCATCGACAGGAACATGAAGGCCGACTGCTCTCCCTGCGCGAACGGCTCGAGGAGACGATGCGGGCCGCGCAGGAGATGATTAAGCCGACCGTCTTCGGTCAGGCGATCATCCTGCTCGCCTTCGCGCCACTGCTCACCTTCACCGGCACCGAAGGCAAGACGTTCTCGCCGATGGCGATTACGATCATGCTCGCTCTGGTGGCGGCATTCGTCCTGGCGATTACGCTGGTGCCGGCGCTGGTGGCGATCATGATACGTGGCAAAGTCGCGGAAAAGGACGTTTGGCTGATCCGGAAGTCCAAGGACCGCTACCTGCCGTTGCTGGACAAAGCGATCGCGCGCCCGTGGCCGTTCATCCTCGGCGGGCTTGCCTTTTTCCTGGCGGCAATTCCCGCATTTGGCCTGCTGGGCTCCGAGTTTATTCCCCAGCTCGACGAGAAAAATCTCGCCTTCGCATCAACGCGCGTGCCCTCGGTCAGCCTCGATCAGTCGCTGGCGATGGAACGCAAGGTCGAGGAGGCGGTGATAAAGGTTCCGGAAGTCGCCTTGATGTTTTCCAAGACCGGCACAGCGGAAGTGGCCAGCGACCCAATGCCGCCGAACGTATCCGACGGCTTTGTGATTCTGAAGGAAAAGGAAGAGTGGGCCGCCGGCACAAGCAAAGCTGACGTGGTCGCGAAGATTGAGAAAGCGACCGGAGGGCTGCTCGGGAATCTTTACGAGGTCAGCCAGCCTATCCAGCTTCGCTTCAACGAATTGATCGCCGGTGTCCGCGGCGATGTCGCGATCAAGCTCTACGGTGACGATCTCGACAAGATGGCGCTGACCGCCAACGAAATGGTGCGGGTGCTTCAGACCATACCCGGTGCGGCCAGCGTCAAGGCCGAGCAGGTTGGTGGTGCGCCAGCGCTGGATGTAAGGCTCGACCGCGCCGCCATAGCGCGGCTAGGTCTTACAGTGCGCGACGTTGCGGACACGGTTGCGGCAGGGCTCGGCGGCCGTGAGTCGGGGCTCGTGTACGAGGGCGATCGGCGGTTCGATGTCACCGTGCGCGTACCTGAAGCGACGCGCGCAAACCTTGACGACATCCGGACGCTGCCGGTGCTGCTGCCAGAAGTCGAGGGACGGCCGCGTGCCCAGGTGCCGCTTGCGCAAGTGGCGCAAATCCGGCTGACGGAAGGCCTGAATCAGATCAGCCGGGAAAACGGCAAGCGTCGTGTGGTCGTCCAGGTCAATCTCGGTGGCCGCGATGCGGGTTCATTCGTCCAGGAAGCGCAAGCGAAGATCGCACAGGTCAAGTTGCCTGCCGGTTACTACCTCGAATGGGGCGGTCAGTTCGAGAACTTAGCCGCGGCATCGAAGCGCCTGTCGATCGTCGTGCCGCTGTGCTTCCTGGTCATATTCGGGTTGCTATACATGGCGCTCGGCGGGTTCGGCAGAGCAGCGTCAGTGTTTTTGGCGGTGCCGCTGGGGCTGGCGGGCGGTGTGTTCACGTTGCTGCTGACCGGCATCAACTTTTCGGTGTCGGCGGCGGTCGGGTTCATCTGCCTTGCCGGCGTGGCGGTGCTGAACGGTCTTGTAGTTATGTCCGCGATCCGGGAACGCATCGAAGCTGGGCTGCCGGTAGCGGAGGCAATCCGCCACGGTATGGCTGAGAAGATGCGGGCGGTCATCATGACCGGGTTCGTTCCAGCGATCGGCTTCGTGCCGATGGCGCTCGCCCACGGCACCGGCGCGGAGGTGCAGAAGCCGCTCGCCGTCACCGTGATCGGCGGTCTCGTCGCCGCCACCATCCTGACACTGCTGGTGCTGCCGGCGATCGCGAAAGTGATCCTCGGGCGGACCGATCGTCAAAATGAGCAAGAGGCGAACACGCCGCATGGCGAGGAACCCGCCCCGCTGAAAGGAGAAGCATGATGGGAGAACCGGTTCGGAAACTGCTGCGCATCTATACGGATGAAGCGGCCTATATCGGCGATCGCAAGGTCTTCGAATATGTGGCCTCGTTGGCGCGCGATCAAAAGATGGCAGGCCTGACGGTGCTTGAGGCGCTGATAGGCTTCGGGGCATCGGCGCACGTCCACCGACGCCATGTGCTTGAGAGTGATCGGGCAGTGGTGATCGAAATCGTCGATTTCGAGGACGCTTTGCGCGCGTTCGTCGCCGGTCTGAGTGACGTGCCCGACATTGGTCTAATGACGCTCGAAGCCGTCGAGGTCATCGGCGGCAAGGCAAGCCAGGCCCTGGAAAGCCCGAGCCGATGAACTTCGGTCCGGCAAGCGCGGGGGTCGGCGGCGTGCGATCCCCTGAAGGCTCGCCATCTCCCCTCAATCGCCCGTTTGGTCGGGAAGGAGGCCGCTTTTGCGCGGCCTCCGGCTTGGCCGCGCCTTGGTCGGACAGGACAGGCTACCATGAAGGAAGAAACCACATTCGATTTCAATATGTCAGCGCTGCGGGTCTGGTCGTTGCTGTCCGATTTGAAAGGCTATGCGCGCTGGCACCCGATCTATCGCATCGCGGGCGAGGCGGAGCGGGGTGCCGAAATGGACATTACCTGGCTGCTCTTCAAAGGCGATCGCAAGATGACGACGCAGATGATCATCAACAGGCTAATAAAGCCCGAACTGATTGGATGGCAGATGGGCGTGCGGGGGTTTCTGACCTTCGACGAACGTTACGAGATCGAGCCAATCGCGAACGGCGTCTGCGTGCGCCATTCGGTCGAGTGTCGCGGCGTCATCGGCGGCCTGTTCGGCCGCATGATGCGCAAAGGTCTGCGCCGGACCATGCGGCAACAGGACGCGGCGTTTCTCAATCTTCTGCGGCGGCAATCGCGACTGCCAGGGCGGTCCAATCGCCACAGTCGGCGCCCTATCAAGCCACCGCCTCCTCGCGGCGCTGCGAACGACTGACCGGCCAACATCCCGAAGAAAGGTATCCATCATGGTAGATAGTCGTCCCTCCCAAGGGCTGCTGTGCCCGACGTGCCGCGTCGATCTCGTCATGAGCGAACGGCAGGGCATTGAAATCGACTATTGCCCGCAATGTCGCGGCGTCTGGCTCGATCGCGGCGAACTCGACAAGATCATCGAGCGCAGCGCCGGGGATGAAGGAGTACGGCCGTTGAGCGGCGCTCGTCTCGGAATATCCGACGATCGCGGCCATGGCGATCATGGCGGAAAGCACGGCTACGAGCGGGGCCATAAGGGCCGCCGCAAGGGCTTTCTGAGCGAATTGTTCGACTGACTGCTATGAATCGGCCGCCACACAACGAGTCCTTCGAGTGTCCGTGTGAGAACGGCCCGCGCCATGGGCGTGCCCCCTGTAGCGCCCATGGCGATAGATCGTGGAAAGACGGGGAAATAGCGGCTCGGCGCCTTCGGAGCGGCCCAGTTCGGGGGATCATCCTCGCGACCGGGCTTGCTCTGGCGCCGGGTCTGGTCGGCTGCTCGCCAGCCACCAACAAGAGCGAGGCCGAAGCGTCGCGTGATCGCGAGCTGCCCAACTTCATCGGCGAGCATTTCTACGCCTGTCCTGATGGGTCGCGCCTCGATGTCGACTTCCTCGGCGATGGCCTGACCCTAGACATAAAGACTCGACCGAACGCCGCTCCGGAACGGGTGACATCGCCGGCAAGCGGGCGGACCTATGTCGGCCGGAACCTCAATGTGTCGATCTCAGGCGGCGACCGGATCACGCTCAAGCGCCCCGGCGCGCCGGCCTTGGCCTGCAACAGGGTGCTGGCCTATCAGGATTCAGCGGACGGGATAGCGAGCGGCCAGGCCGAAGGATCGGCCGCATGATGACGATCTCGTCATGGGAGGAGTCGCTTTCCCATATCGTCAGTCTCGCGCTGGCCTATGCGTTGGCGCTTCCGGTTGGCTGGAACCGGGAGAAGGATGAACGCAGCGCCGGCATCCGGACCTTTCCGCTGGTCGCCATCGCCAGTTGCGGGTTCGTACTCGTAGGTATCGCCATTCTCGGACGCACGTCTCCTGCCCAAGCTCGCCTGCTTGAAGGATTGATTACCGGCGTCGGCTTCATTGGCGGCGGCGCCATATTGAAGCACGCCGGAAAAGCGTCCGGAACCGCGACCGCTGCGAGCCTCTGGGCGACGGGGGCACTGGGCGCCGCGGTCGGCTATGGTCTTTACGACATCGCTGTGATCCTCAGCCTGACCACCTTCCTGACGCTGCACTTCTCTCATCCACTGAAGCGCGCCTCCCAGGATCGCGCCGAGCCGGCTGATCGACAATGAGGCACAATCGTCCCTCCGAAACGCGCGCGACGCGGCGGGTGCCCAAGAGGGGCGGGCAATTCGGGCCGGTGTCGCCGCGCCCAAGCGACGACCGTCGTTCGCGTTTGGAGCGGTGGGCGTCTCTGCTCGAACGCGATCCGCACCGGCTTATCGCGCTGCTGCGTCCGTCATGGGCAGCGGGCGACGACATCGCCCCGATGGCGGCGAGCCCAAGTGCCGTCGATCTGGCCTGGGTCGATCCGGTGTTTCGCGTGACGGGTCTTGCGGGACGCTCTCGGGCCGACGTGAAAGCGTTTTTCCAGCTTTCGGATGCCGAGTTGGACCGGATCGCGGCGGGGTCCCGGCGCGTCCCGCTGCGGCCTGCCTGGCAGGTCGCGGCGCGCATCCGCAACGTCGCCGATCCGCGCCCTGAAAAACTGATCCTGATCGGCGTCATGCTCATGATCGTCAGTGTCGTCGGAGCTGCCCAATGGCTTGGATGAATAGGCTTTTCCCGGAAGCGGCTGTGACGCCGGTTTGGTTTGGGTTCGCCGGCATAGCCCTCGTGCTGGCGTCGTCGGGCTGTTCGGAACAGCCTCGCAAGGCGAAACCCACCGAACAGGAAATCCACGCCGGGGACAGCGGGGATGCCAGCGGCATCCCTGGTCGCCACCCCTATCGGTGCGACGACGATCGCCCGCTCCTCGTCGACTTCAAGAATGAGGGCCTGACGCTCGAGCTGCGCCGCGACGGGAACGCTGCGCCGGTTGTCCTGACCGCGCATGCGGCCGGGCTTCAATATGTCGGCGACACGATGAGCGCGATGTTCTCGGGCAACGAACTCAAGATCGAGGAAGGGGACAAGCCCCCCGTCTTGTGCAGGAAGGATACGAGCTTGTGACCAATCCACCCGGCACAGAGGGGCGCTAACGATGGCGGCGCTCAAATTTTCCCTGATCCCGATGATCGCGATCATGATCGGCGCGCTGATCGCCGGATGGCGCACCCCCGGCGAGAAGCTGGTGGCGGCGATGCAGCATCTCGCGGCCGGCGTGGTGTTCGCCGCTGCTGCGACGGAGATCCTGCCGCTGGTGATGCACGGCGGTTCTCCGACCGCGACGCTGATCGGTGGGGCGCTGGGCGTCGCCGTAATGCTCGGGCTCAAGGCGGCGGAAAGCCGATGGGAAGGGCCGGTGGCACTTCTCGCCGCAATCGGACTCGATCTGGCGATAGACGGCTTGGTTCTCGGCCTCGCTTTCATTGCCGGCGAGAAGGCGGGCACGCTGCTGGCCGTCGCGCTGACCCTCGAAGTGCTGTTCCTGGCCCTGACCCTCACCAACGATCTGGCGGGCCGGTATCGCAAGGCGAAGGCGATCGGACTGACCTGCGCGCTGGCAGTGCTGGTGCCGATCGGCGCTCTGGTCGCGCAGCCGGTAGCGCTGCTGTCGCCGATATGGATCACCGGCTTCCTGAGCTTCGGCCTGATGGCGCTGCTTTATCTCGTTACCGAAGAGCTGCTGGTCGAGGCGCACGAGAAGCCGGACTCGCCGCTTATCAGCGCGATGTTCTTCGTCGGCTTCCTCATCCTCCTGCTGATCGAGGAAATCATGGCATGACGGCTTCACCAGACGCAAAGGTCTCAGCTGAGCGGCGCACACTCTGGATCGTGCTGCTGCTCAACGCGGCGATCGCCGCGGGCTTCTTCATGACGGGCCTGATCGGCGATTCCAGCGCACTCATCGCCAACGGCGTCGACAACCTGTCGGACACCGCGGTCTATGCGCTGAGCCTTATTGCGCTCAGCCACGGGCCGACGTGGAAGACGCGGGCCGCAACCGTGTCGGGCGTCATGCTGCTGATCTTCGCCGTCGGCATCCTGATCGACGTCGGCCGCCGCTATGTCCAGGGCAGCGATCCGATCGGCCCGACGATGATGGTGATGTCGGCCATCGCCGGCGTCGTGAACTATGTTTGCCTGCGCCTGCTCCAGAAGCTCAAGCAGCCCGATGTGAACCTGCGTGCCGCAACCACGTTCAGTTTCAACGACTTCATCTCCAACGGCGGCATCCTGATCGCGGGCGCGCTGGTGCTTTGGCTTGGGACGAATTGGCCCGATCTGCTGGTGGGCCTGGCTACTGCTCTTATCGCGATCAAGGGCGGCATCGAAATCCTGCGTGATGCGCAGGCAGAAACCAAGACCAACGCGGAGACGGCGTGATGACCGAAAAGCTCGAACTCGATATCCCCGTCCTGCTGCCGGAGGTTCCCGATGCGGCCGATGCTTGTGTCGGGCGTCTCGTCTCGACGCTGAGCGCCAAGCCCGGCGTCGAGCGCGCGCATGTCCTGCCTGCCGATGGCGAGACGCCGGCGAAGCTCTGCATTCATTTCGACGGGACGGCGCTTCCGCTGCCGCGTGTGCGCGAGATGGTGCGGGCGGCGGGCGCCGATATCAGCGGGCGATACGGCCATGCGACATGGCAAGTCGAGGGGATCGGGCACGAGCGCCGCGCCCGCACCGTCGGCGAGACTCTGTGCCAGGTGCCCGGCGTGCTGCAGGCGGACGCCAGCGCCTCGGGCAGCGTGCGGGTCGAATATGACAAGGAGCGCGTCGACGAGGCGACGATCGTCGCGGCGCTGGGCAAGCTCAAGGTCAAGCCGGGCAAGCGGACTGGCTCCGATCATGCCGGCGATCATGCTGGAGACGATCACGGCGCGGGCGACCATGCCGGGCACGATCACGGGCCTGGCGGTCATGCCGAAGGCGCAGAAAAGCACGGACCGGGCGATGGCCACGATCACGCCCACGCCAATTTCCTCGGCCCAAATACCGAGCTGATCTTCGCGCTCGCCTGCGGCGCGCTGCTAGCGATCGGCTTCGCGATCGAGAAGCTGGTTGCGGGCGCCGCCGACTGGCTGCCGACCGCCTTCTATGTCGGCGCCTATATGTTCGGCGGCTTCTTCACGCTGCGCGAGGCGATCGACAATCTAAAGCTCAAGAAATTCGAGATCGATACGCTGATGCTCGTCGCGGCCGCCGGCGCCGCGGCGCTCGGTGCCTGGGCAGAAGGCGCGCTGCTGCTGTTCCTGTTCAGCCTCGGCCATGCGCTTGAGCATTATGCGATGGGTCGCGCGAAGCGCGCGATCGAGGCGCTGGCCGAACTCGCGCCCGACAAGGCGACGGTGCGCCGTGACGGGCAGACGAGGGAGATTCCCGTCGAGGAGCTGGTGGTCGGCGACATCGTGGTCGTGCGCCCGAATGAACGCCTGCCCGCCGACGGCTTCGTCATCAAGGGGTCGAGCGCGATCAACCAGGCCCCCGTCACCGGCGAGAGCATTCCGGTCGACAAGGAGCCGGTCGCCGATGTCGAGGCGGCGCGCGCGAAGCCCGATGCGGTCGAGGCGACGTCGCGGGTGTTCGCCGGCACGATCAATGGCGGCGCGGCGATCGAGATCGAGGTGACGCGACGTTCCAACGAAAGCGCGCTCGCCAAGGTCGTGAAGATGGTGAGCGAAGCGGAGACGCAGAAGTCGCCGACGCAGCGCTTCACCGATCGGTTTGAGCGTGTCTTCGTGCCGGCGGTGCTGGCCCTGTCGTTCATCCTGCTGTTCGCGTGGGTCGTCGTCGACGAGCCGTTTCGCGACAGCTTCTATCGCGCGATGGCGGTGCTGGTTGCGGCCAGCCCCTGCGCGCTGGCGATCGCTACCCCCAGCGCGGTGCTGTCCGGCGTCGCGCGCGCGGCACGCGCCGGCGTGCTGGTTAAGGGTGGTGCCCCACTGGAAAACCTCGGCTCGCTCAAGGCGATTGCGTTCGACAAGACGGGGACGTTGACCGAAGGGCGGCCCCGCATCACCGATGTCGTGCCCGTCGATGGCGCGAGCGAAGAGGATTTGTTGGCGCTCGCTATCGCGGTCGAGGGATTGAGCGATCACCCGCTGGCGCAGGCGATCGTGAAGGATGGACGCGAGCGCTTGGGTGACCGCGAGCTGCCGACCGCGACCGATCTCAAGAGCCTGACTGGACGCGGCGTTACCGCGACCGTCGATGGCGAGACGGTGTGGATCGGCAAGGCCGAGATGTTCGGCAAGGAGGGTATCCCTACACTGAACGCGGCCGCGACCGACGCCATCGCAACACTGCGCGAGGGCGGGCGCACGACGATGGTAGTGCGCAAGGGCGACAAGGACATCGGCGCCATCGGGCTGATGGATACGCCACGCGAAGCGGCCAAGGTTGCGCTCAAGCGGCTCCGCGAGATGGGCATCACCCGGATGATCATGATCTCGGGCGACCATCAGAAGGTGGCCAACGCCATCGCCAAGGACGTTGGCCTCGACGAGGCTTGGGGAGACCTGATGCCGGAGGATAAGGTTGCCTCGATCAAGAAGCTCGCCGGCGAAGACAAGGTTGCGATGGTCGGGGATGGCGTCAACGATGCGCCGGCGATGGCGAGCGCTACGGTCGGCATCGCGATGGGCGCCGCCGGCTCAGACGTGGCGCTGGAGACGGCGGACGTCGCGCTGATGGCCGACGATCTCGCACACCTGCCGTTCGCGGTTGGCCTAAGCCGCCACACCCGCGGCATCATCCGGCAGAATGTGTTCGTCAGCCTCGGCGTCGTCGCGTTCCTCGTGCCTGCGACGATCTTGGGGCTGGGCATCGGCCCGGCGGTCGCGATGCACGAAGGCTCGACGCTGCTGGTCGTGTTCAATGCGCTGCGGCTGCTCGCCTACCGCGATCCGGCGAAGCAAACGGCATAGCGCCAAGTTGCTACTATGCTTGGATCGTCAGCGACGGAACGGCGGCTCATGGCAGCGATGATGCTCCAATGGGCTCCTGAGCTTGCAAAGCATATTGCAATGCCACCCGGGTTAGCCACGGACCTACATAGACTAAAACATTTAGACCGATAATAATAGGTATGTTAAATTGTTTAGGAGCGTGCCCTGTATGGTGACGACATCACATTTCGGAACAATGTAGATGTTCGAATTCCCGGCACCTTTCGCCCAAGGGGATTTGAGTGAATGGAAATCTACCGGCGAGGCGTCACGACAATGTCTATGGGTCAATCGCTTGATAATTTCGGCCACCAAGTTTTTTTGGGGAAAAGGGCAGATCGAAACTTATCAATCGCGTAGCCGTCACAAGCAAACACAGCATGCATCGATGGGGACCGTGCGCGGGCCGCGGAACGGTCTGTGGAATAAGTGTTCACAGTAATGTAAAACTTTGAATAATATTAAAAATATGGAACTTCCATCATATACGTGAGGATATTGGATGTCGGCTTCGGTTGTATCGCCCTCCCGCAACCATCTGAAATTGCGATATCCCACCGGGGATCGCAGCCTTCGAAGACCCCGCCCTTGAGGCGGGTTTTTTGCGTTGTACGGCGATCGACAGGATGCCCGCGAGATCGCCGCGCACGTCGATCTTCAGTTCGCCGCCTTCAGGCACCAATGTGATCGCGTCGATGAGCGAACGGATGACCTCAGCCGCCTCGAACCGCTTATTCTCGTCGTCATGCTCCAGCGCTCGATATAGATTATCGAGCTGAGTCCGATAATGGTGGGCCATGTTGGGATGGAGCAGGGGAGGGGGCTCCTGGGCCCGGGAGAGGTCGCGTTCCAGTTCCTTCTTGCGTGCTTCCAGCCCAACCATTTTGGCGTTGATCTTGTCAGCCGCGCCACCGCGCAGGATCAGGTTCACAAGCATATCCAGATCCCGGTCGATCTTTTTGATTTCTGCCTGTGCGGTGGCTATGGCCGCGCCTGCATCGCCCCTTAGCCGATTGGTCTCACGTGTGAACTCGTCGCAAAATTCGGCAAACAGGGCGGGATCCATCAGATGATGGCGAAGAGCATGAAGTACGCGCTCTTCGAGACGATCGCGTCGGATATTGAGGCGGTTGTCACAGGTGCCTTTGTTCCGTGCTGCCGAGCAGCCCAGCATCATCGCTGAAATCATTGAATATCCGCCGCCGCAGCAACCACATTGCAACAGGCCGGACAGGAGATATTTCTGGCGGCGGCGATCGCGGAAGTTTG
>NZ_JAEMSD010000462.1 GCF_016462955.1 Bradyrhizobium sp.
TGAGCTTCAATTCCTTGACGATGTCGCTGACCCAGCCTTCGCCGAAGGATTCCCAGGCGAGCGTGGTGACGGGACGCGCACCCAGCAGCGACCACAGCGCCATCTCGACCGCGCCGGTATCGGAGGCCGGCACGATGCCGATGCGGTAGTCGGCGGGGACCTCGAGCACCTCGCGCGTCAGATCGATCGCGAGCTTGAGCTTGGTCTTGCCGATCTTCGCGCGATGCGAGCGGCCGAGAGCTGCGTCCTTGAGATTTTGGGCGTTCCAGCCGGGGCGCTTGGCGCAGGGGCCGGAAGAGAAATGCGGCACGTTCGGCCGCGAAGCGGGCTTCGCTACAGTCATGATCTACCCTTCCAGATAGTAAGCCTCCCGTTGGGGGGAGGTGTCCCGCCGCGGCTGATACGGGAATCGGAAAGGGCCGTCAAGGAAGTTCCGATGCCTCATGGGCCAGTGATGGGGATTCCGGCGCAGTCTCAGGGGATTCGACGACGTCGAGCGCATTCAGCAGGTCCGTGGCATCGCTGATCAATTGCGCCGCCTTGCGGCGGCTACCGACCTTCAAAATGCATTTGTCATTGGCCTGCACGACATAGCCGTTGCCGACCTTGATCATCGAATAGCTTGGCATCGAAATCCCCGAACCAACCGAGCCCGGTGTCAGATGCCCCCGTAGCACCGTTCGTTCCTTCATCAAGGTGAACGACGCAGCGGTAGTTTACCAGCTCTTAACGTGAACGAATGTGAAGCCCGATTTCGCTGACGGCGCAGCAATCAGGCCGCGCTGCTTCAAAAGCGGACAGTCATGCCGACGTGACTCGCGGTGAAGCCGAGCCGCTTGTAGAAGCGCTGCGCATCGACGCGCGTTTGATGCGTGAGCAGTTCGACCAGATTGCAGCCGCGCGCCTTCGCTTCGGTCACCGCCCACTGCACCAGCTGCTCGCCGATGCCGCGGCTGCGGCAATCAGAGGCAACGCGAACGTCCTCGAGCAGGCCGCGCGATCCGCCTTGCGCGCTCAGGCCCGGCAGGATCGCGAGTTGCAGGCAGCCCACCACCCTGCCCGCGCTCTCGGCGACCACAAGCGTGAGATTCGGATCGCGCTCGACCCGCGCGAATGCCTCGTAATAGGAAGCCGGCAACGGATCCTCCACGCGCTCCCGCGCGCGGCCGAGATGATCGTCGGCGAGCATCGCCACGATCGCGGCGACGTCCTCGCGGCGCGCGGGACGAATGGAGACGGCTTCGGCATTCATGTCAGACAACTCCGCACCTCAGCGCGCCGGCGGAAGACCGAGAAACGCCTCGGCTTCGCCGATCCAGCGGCGGACGGAGGCATGGCGGCCGAGATCAAAACCACCCTCATGGGCGACACGCGTATAGGCGAGCAGCGACACGTCGGCGAGCGAAACCGCGTCGCCGGCGAAGAAGCGGCTATCGGAGAGATGCTGCTCCATGCGGTCGAGCGCCGCATAGCCGCGCTTCACTTTTTCAGGATCGAGCTCGGAGGCGTCCTTGCCGAGATAGACGAGGAGGAAGCGGCACACCGCGACATAGGGCTCGTGGCTGTACTGCTCCCAGAACAGCCATTCGTCCATCTTGGCCGCCGCGAAGGCGTCGCGCGGGATGAGCGCGCTGCCGCGGGCGAGATAGCGGATGATGGCGTTGGACTGTGCCAGCGTGCGGCCGTCGTCGAATGCGACGGTCGGCACCTGGCCGGCGCCGTTCATCTTCAGAAATTGCGGCGTGCGCGTTTCGCCCTTGCGGGTGTCGATCTCGATCCATTGATAGGGCACCGCGAGCTTGTCGCAGACCCACTTGACCTTCAGACAGTTTCCGGAATTGCCGTCGCCGTAGATCTTCATCGCTGCCGCCCCATTTGGAGCGACAGAGCATCAGGACGGAGCGAAGCTGTCAACGGCGGCGTGAGCGCCGCGTCAGAACTTGTAACCGACGCCGAGGCGCGCATTGTTCAACGTCACCGACGTGTTCATGACGGGCGAGAACTTGACGTACTCGTATTCCACGCGCGCGAACAGTCCTTCCCAAATGCAGTATTCGAGACCGAGGCCGGCGGTCCAGCCCACCGCGAAGGTATTGGTCCGGTGCTGGCCCTGTGTCCCCGACTGGGCCGGAACGGGTAGCCACGCTCCGAGCGTGGTGTTCTGGTTGCCGAAGACGTCCGTCGTCGTCACATCCGTGCGCAATCTCACGTCGCTCGTCACCGTGCGGTTGACGTCCATCCGCCCGACGGCGGCGCCAAAGAACGCGTAGGGCATGAAGGGGCCACCGTCCCAACCGACGCGGCCACGAAGCGTGATCATGTCCTTGACCCGGGCCGTGGCCGTACCGGTGAGCGACACCGCATAGTTGGTGGTGATGCCGGCCGGCCTTACCTCACCGGCCGGGTTGACGATCACGAGTGCGTTGGAGCCCGTCGAGCCCGTCGAGAGGTTGTCGAAATAGGTATAGCTGCCTTCGAGGCTGAGAATGGCATCGTACCACTGCCAATTGCGTCCGATGAAGCCCCCGAAGTTGACGCCTTGCGTGTTGGCCTTCTGCAGCAGCGACCACGTCGACGTCGGCGCCTGGAGCACGCTATCGCGGAAGATGTAGTTCGTCAGGCCGACCACGCTCTGACCGAAATCGGAGGAATCGGCCGTGTAGCCGGCGGTGCCGCCGACATAGAAGCCGTCCCAATTGTGCCTTGTGCTCGACAGACCCTCGGAGACGCTGCCACGCAGGATCGGCAGATCCGGCATGTCGGCCGCGTTCGCGGCGGACACCGTCCCCAACATCGCCGCTGCCAACACCACCCTACGCATCACCACGCTCCATCGGACCCGAACTGTTGCGATGATCATCGCCTGTTAACCTTAACCAATGGTTGCGCCAGGCACTTTCGTGGCTGCGCGCCATGAAAAATCCGCAAAGCAAAACGGCGCGGGATGATCCCGCGCCGTTAAGAAGTCCTAACCGATCGGTGTGTCGATCAGCCCTTGGTGACCAGCGGCGGCGGCATGTAGGCCGGCGGGCTGTTGAGATCCCAGCGCACGCCGAGCTTGATGTCGTGCGAGGTGATGTCCTTGACCTTGATCGTCGAGGTCCCCGAGATGCTGCCGTCGAACGCGCGGAAGTTGCCGGGGGCGGCATCGCCGAGGTCCATGTAGCTGTAGGCCAGTTCGACCGTGAAGCCGGGATTGACCTTGTAGGCGAGACCGGCGTGAGCGGCCCAGGCGAAGTTCCACTTCCCGTTGGTGTCGAAGTAGGTGACGCTGTTGGACAGCACGCCGCCGGTATAGCGGACGCCGTCGTCGCGGAAGCCGGTCAGCTTGTTGTAGGAGCCACCGACACCGGCGCCGATGAACGGGGTGATGCACCACCAGGTGCCGAGATCGACATAGGCGTTGGCCATGACGACCCACTCCGACTTGCTGCCGGAGTAGTTGTTGACGTTGATGTCGCCGGGTCCGAGCAGGACGGTGTCCGAACCGTGCAAGGTGGCCTTGCCGCGATACTGGCCGGTCACGTCGCCGCGGAACCAGTTGTTGAAGCGATAGCCGACGCCGAGGCCGAACAGCGGCGAGGAGTCGAAGCCGAGGCCGGTCGTCGTGGTCGGGAATGCGGCTGCGGTCGCGCTGTCGATGCGCTTGGCGCTCTGGTTGGTCATGCCGATGTCGCCACGCAGATACCAGCCGCCGAAGTCGGCGGGCGGAGCCGGCGGCGCGTACATGGGAGGGGGCGCCGCGATCGGCATATCGGCGGCGAACGCCATCGAAGAGATCAGGGTCGCCGCGCCCGCGGCAAGGAGAGACTTAACGCTACGCATTGGCTTCGTCCTTATGGCCGGTGAGGCAAATGCAGATGCCCCACGTTCTGGAAACTCACGGGCGGACGATGCCAGCAAATGTTTAAGCGCCACTTAACCCTAATTTTTAAGGTTGATTTTTTCTCACCGTTCACGTGGGCGCGACGCGAGCGCTGCAGAAATGCAGCGCAAAATGAGGCACACCCGCCGCATTCCCTAACGATGTGTGAAGCCGCAAGGCGGCAGGAGAGAATGCGTTAACGCACGTGCCGGGGCAGCTTGGGCAGGAACACAGCAAGCAAGCCAATCGCCGGCAAATAGGCGCAGACCTGGTAGACGAACTCGATCGAGGTGTGGTCGGCGAGCTTGCCCAGCACGGCCGCGCCGAGGCCGCCGATGCCGAACGCGACGCCGAAGAACACGCCGGAGATCATGCCGAAGCGGTGCGGCACGAGCTCCTGCGCGAACACGATGATCGACGACGTCGTGGAGGAGATGATCAGGCCGATGATCACCGACAGCACCGCGCTGGCGTAGAGGCCCGCATAAGGCAGGGCGAGCGTGAACGGCAGCGCGCCGAGGATCGAGATCCAGATCACGATCTTGCGGCCGAAGCGGTCGCCCAGGGGGCCGCCGAGAAACGCACCCACGGCGTTCGCCGCGAGAAAGACGAAGAGATAGATCTGGGCCGCCTGCGTCGACACGCCGAAACGGTCGATCAGGTAGAAGATGTAATAGCTCGACAGGCTCGACACGTAGAGCTGCTTCGAGAACAACAGCGCGACCAGCACGGCGAGCGCCACCGCGACACGGCGCGAGCTCGGCCCTCCCGGCTGGGTGTGGACGGGCGCCGCCCGCTTCGTCGCGATCTGCGGCGCGTACCAGCGCCCGATGCGCCAGAGGATGAGGATCGCGAGGAAGGCGATCGAGGAGAACCAGGCGATGCTGCCCTGCCCGAACGGCACGACGATGAGCGCGGCGAGCACCGGCCCCATCGCGGTGCCGAAACTGCCGCCGAGCTGGAACACCGATTGCGCAAAGCCGTAGCGACCTCCGGAGGCGAGCCGCGCGATGCGCGCCGACTCCGGGTGAAACACCGCCGAGCCCAGGCCGACCAGAGCGGCGGCGACGAGGATGACGAGATATTGATGCGCGGCGCTGAGCAGCAACAGGCCGAAAAAGGTCGAGGCCATGCCGATCGCCAGCGAATAAGGTTGCGCCTTCTTGTCGGTGTAGTGCCCGACCACGGGCTGCAGCAGCGAAGCGGTGAACTGGAACGCCAGCGTGATCATGCCGATCTGGGCGAAGTCGAGCGCGTAGGTGTCCTTCAGGATCGGATACACCGAGGCGATCAGCGACTGCATGGTGTCGTTGAGGAAGTGCGAGACGCTGATGCCTGTGAGCACGACGTAAGCCGGCCCGGCCGCCTTGCCGGCGGCGGGCGTCACGTCGCTGACGACGACGGGCTCGGTCAGCGTTTCCTCTGAGACGAGGACAGGCTTGTTCAAGGCAGCAATCCCGGCGCGGCAGATCGCCGCGACGTGCTGATTACGATGCGAGCGGCAGCGGGACCATCGTCAATCGCAAATGGCTGGGATGCAGGGG
>NZ_JAEMSD010000463.1:0-3394 GCF_016462955.1 Bradyrhizobium sp.
GTTCCAGACCGTCTGACCGTCACCCCTGGCATTCGCGTTACGTGCCTGCCCTGGCGGAACGCCGCCATGCGCCAGGCCGCGCGTCGCCTTGTGGACGTTCAGCTTGACCTCCCCCAGCGCGACCGAAATACGCACGACTCCCGCCTTGGGGGCATGCCCTGCCGCCGCCTGCCCCGATGCCTTGGGTTCGCCGGCCGCCTTGCTTCCCTTGTCGGTCGGGCCGAGCGCATGGATGGCATGGCCATTGCCGGCATGGCGCGGCGCCGACAGGCCCGATTTCGGCACAGGGACACGCTCGATCGTGGGCGCGCGGGGCTTGCCCTGCTCGATCGGATTGAGCGTCCCCGCACCGCTCAGGCTGAGACCGGGCTTGCCGTGTTCGAACACGGTGGCCGCCTGTCCGGGCATCACTTGCGCGATCTGCCCCGTCTTGAAATCGGAGACTTCGACCTGGCCGCGGAGCACGCCGACCTTGGTGCTACCGGCACCGACCGTGACGCTGAACTGCGTGCCCTTGACCACGGCGGCCAGATAGGGCGTCTCGACCTCGAAATGCTTGACGTTGCGCCTCTCGACCTCGAGCAGGATCGAACCCGCCTGCTGGATGATGGTGGTCGAAAGGCCGTCCTTCTTCTCGGCCGGCAGGCCCACCACCGAATTGGGAGAGATCAGTATCGTTTCGTCGCCGCGGACGAGGAATACGCGCCCGTTGCGACCGGTGCGAATGGTATCGCCGGGTTTCAGCGTTCCTTCTGACGTCAGCGACACCTGCTGGGCGCCGCTCGTTGCCAGCCAGACCTCGCCCGAGGATTTGCTGACGGACCACACCCCGTCGTCCGCCGCGAACGCAGTGGAGGCCGTTCCCAGGATCAGCGCCGCCGCTAGAGCGCGCCGCATTCCAACTTTGCCGAACATGATGATCCTCAGCCCGCGTTACAGCCAAGCTTGAGGGGTATCCGAAAGCACTCAAGATAGGATTATCGGAAAGCGGCAAGCGGAGCAGCCTGATTAACCAATCGTTGACCATAAAAAACTATGAAAACTCATGCGGCTAACGAACCCTTACCGCCCCGTGACAAATCCTTCGTTGAATTACGGAGATAGAGTAGCTGCACGCGGTAAGAAACGGCATCTCCTTACCGTATTGGGAACGCTGGCAGCAATTTTCGCGGCAATTCCAACGGTAATCGCGCAGCAGGCGAACCAGCCGGGATTTGATCCGCGCCAGCCCGAGAAATATTTCGATAACCAAACCGAGCAGGAAACGCTCGACCGACCGCCGGTCCGGTTGCCCAGCGTCGGACGGTCCTCGACGGGTGGTGATACCAAGCCGCAATTCGTGCTGCGCGGCGTCACCGTCAGCGGCGCCCATGCCATTTCCCCCGATCGCATCGCGGCGGTCTACCAGCCCTATCTCGGCCGGAAAGTCTCGCAGGCGGATTTGGCCACGATCGCAGGCGCCATCAGCGACCTCTACCGCGAGGCCGGCATTCATCTGAGCCGCGCCATCGTGCCACCGCAGGACATCGCCAACGGCCGGGTCCGAATTCAGGTTCTCGAAGGCGCCATCGTGCAGGCAGAACTGAAGGGCGACGGAGCCGAGCAGTTCGGCATAAGGCCGATGCTGGCGCCGGTTCTGGCCGAACAGCCTTCGCGACTAGCAACGCTCGAACGCCAGCTCTTCCTGATCAATGGCAGGCCGGGCGTCCGGATCACCGACACGGCGCTGGAGGAGATCGGCGGTACGACGGGCCGCTTCCGCCTGACCATCTATCTGAAAACGTGGCACGTTTTCTCCGCGTTCGGCCTCGACAATCTCGGATCCTCGTCGGTCGGTCCATGGCAGACCTACGCCACCGGCGCGTTCAACTCATACCTCACGCCCGGCGATACATTGGCGGTCAACCTGTCGACCATTGCCAACGACCCCCGCCAGCTCGGCTTCGCACGCCTGTCGTACGATGCGCCCGTCGGCGTCGACGGTGTCCGCCTCGGCGCTTCCATGCTGTACAGCGCGGTTCGGCCGGGCGATATGCGCCGGCTCGACAGCGACATCACCACGACCGAGGCGTTCGAGCTGCGTGCCAGCGTCGTCCCGCTGCAGTCGCAATCGTCCACGCTCACGCTGACCGCCGCGACGACCTTCAGCAATGTGTCCGAGCATGACCTTTACGGGCCCTGGTACAACGACCACATCAGGACGGCGAGCCTGACCGCCGACTACCGGCTGCAGGATCCCTTTGGCGGTACCAATTTTGCGACCCTGACTTACCGTCAGGGCCTGGACATCTTTGGCGCCTCGCATTTCGAGGACGATCTTTTGTCGCGCGACGGCGCCTCCTCGAACTTCTCGGTGCTAAACTTTTGGTTCACGCGCTATCAGACACTCAACAATGTTTGGTCGCTCAAGCTCGCTGCGGCGAGCCAGACGGCCTCGCGCCCGCTGTTCACCTCGCAACAATTCTATCTTGGCGGCGCGGCCTTTGGCCGTGGCTATGGCGCGGCCGAGATCAGCGGCGACAACGGCCTCGCCGGCTCGCTCGAGCTGCGCTTCGACCAGAAGCTTAATTTCCGCTACTGGACCGGCTATCAGCTCTATGCCTTCGGCGACGCCGGCGCCGCCTGGAACCACGGTTTCCGCCTGAGCGACGGACTGTCGCTGACGTCGGCTGGAGCCGGCGTGCGCTTCTTCCTGCCGGACGACATCCATGCCGATTTCGGCGTCGCCGTCCCCCTGAGCTACCGGGCGCCTGACAACGAGCGTCGCAGCCCACGCTTCATCTTCACACTGTCGAGCGCGTTCCGGCTCTGCCCTGAACGCGGTCGGGCGAACTGTGTCTAGCCTTCGGCAGGAATTCACATCCTGACAGCTTCTTCCTGCGGCCATCCTCCGTGACGCTCCTCGGGCGGGGCGGAGTGCGACCTCAGTTTCCAGAGGCGCTGACGCTGATTGGCCTCATCGTGAGAAGATGTTCGACCGCATCCTGCGCGACAGCGGCAGCGCGCTCGCGCCGGCGGATCTGGAGAGCCCAATGATCATCAACTCGGGCGACTATTAGCCGGGAGGCCTTGCGGCAGATCAAGGCCGCTTCCACGCGGCACGGTAGAAAACCACATGGCGTCGGAGAGACACGTGTCGCACTATACCGGAAGTCTTGATACCAAAAGCCTTGTTCCGAAGGGGCTGCCCGCGGCGAGAGTGCCGGCATTCATCCGGCATCTCTATCTTTTGACCCGCAGGCTGCTACGCTCCATCGTCGCCCGCATCGATCTCTCGCAGTTCCCAGGATCCTGCTGCGGATGAGCGCGGCCACAAGCCAAATGCAGAAAGATTGCCTGATGCTCCGGCATGTGAAACGGATTTTCCTGCTGCTCGGCCTGATCTCCGGTTTCG
>NZ_JAEMSD010000463.1:3404-5397 GCF_016462955.1 Bradyrhizobium sp.
GCCGTTGTGAACGGCCAGTCCCAGGCGAGCGTTGACGTCCCCTCCTTTGCCTCGGTGGCACGCAAGCCCGATTTCAGTCCGGAGAGGCTTGCGTACTTCCTGCTCGATCCGCATCCAAAGATGCCCAATTTTCCGCTGAGCCGGACCGAAGCCGGCGACATCGCCGCCTATATCGCATCGCTGCGCTGATCCAAGGCGTGATCCGGAAACGTGTTTAGCGGTTTTCCGAAAGAACATGCTCAAGCAATGATTTAAAGCCGGCGCGGCGTCCATCACCTGGCACAAATGCAAATCCCTGCCGGAGGACCGACAGGGATCAGCAGAAGAGATGACGGACGGCGAATGAACTCGTTCGGTGGCCCATCATGGATCTGCGCAAGCATCGAAGTTCGGATCTGCACGCCGCGCAAGTTCAATTTATGGGCAACTGGCCCTGAATCAGGACTTGCCCTTGCCCGGCTGCATGAGACTGCCGGTCATCTGACGCATGTGATCTCCAGCGCTCGTGAACTGACTGCGCAGAAAATCAGACTGGATTCGCATCGCTTCCTGGATGTCGGTGGCATGCACCAGTTTGCGCGCATGCTCGAAGGCAGTCTTCATGTTCTGTTCTGTGAAAGCCAGCGCCTGCTTCGACACCTCGGCCCCCGCGCCGGGAACGGACGACATCGACTTGGTGGCGGCGTCAAAGAACATGCCAAATGCCTTCTCAGCCTGGTCGATGGTCTTCTCGGCCAAGTCGCGCAGTTCCGCCGGAACTTCGATCTTCGGTTCGATCATGTCGCATTCCTCCCATTTCCTACCTGAGTAGCACACTTGCATTACCGCCATCCAGCGGCCAGCGTCAGGTGAGCGCGGTCGGAGGGGCTGCCAAGAGATATAGAGGGCATCAGGCCCGGTACGCTGCCGGACTCAGGACAGGGGGCGCTCCGGAAGAGCTACTTCGGTGGCGAGGTCTTCGACCAGCTTGATCACTTCGTAACGCTGTCGAGGCGCAAGCTTCAGGAAGGCACGGAGCAGGCGCAGGCTTTCGACAGTGCTGCTTGCAGGCACGCCGAGCTTCAGATGTAGCTCAGCCGCGAAATCGAGGTTCTTCATCTCGCACCTATGACAAGCATTGGCCTTCGTCACTCAGAACCGAACGCCGCAAACGAAACCTATCGCGACGAACTCTCGGCCAGGGCCGCCGGGTTGCATGCTTACCACATCCAAACCACAGCTCCATTTGGTTGCAACTATGACAAGGAACAACCCTTCCGACAAGCCCAACCGTGGGATGTAGCGATGCTCGACCTGCATCCTGCCCCGGCGATTCCGGATAACAGGAATATCGAGCGCCGTCACCCACCTGCGTCAAGAAGCGGCATCATTCGCCCACACGGCTCCTGAACGCTCTCGATCGGCACAGTGTTTCGCCATGTTTCCGATGTGAATGCACATTGGCGGCATGGATTGGCGATCCTTGGCAATATACACGTAATTGTTGAGCCCCGTCGCGGCTGCTGCATGACGCGCGGCAAAATCCGTCGATCCGGAAGCGACCGCTGAACCATCGTCCACGATCGAACGACCAAGCCGTTGCGGCACGGCCACGCAGATTTGGGCGCCATGGCTGGAAACTCTTCGATTTCGGACGCGCCTCAGCACCAAAGGACGACGACATGCTTTCTCGCTGCGATCTTATCAAGGGCGCCGCAGTCGCGCTTCTCACCCTCTCGATACCAGGCGCCTGGGCGCAGGAGACCAAGATGAACCTGTTCAAGATCGTCACCATCAAGGATGAGATCATCGTCGGATTGTCGCACGAGGAGCTTCAGGCGCTCGGAGGCAATGATGCGAGCGCCGTCGCGCGAGCGCTGTCGCAGAAGGGAGATCTCACCGTCTGGCAATACAACGTCCATCGCGGCCCGAACGGCGAATTACAGCAGGCGCCGACGGCCAAGATCGGGCTTCTGGCCAATGCCTCGCTCCGCCTCGAACCCTACACCACGCC
>NZ_JAEMSD010000464.1:0-2247 GCF_016462955.1 Bradyrhizobium sp.
TCGGTCCATGCCGACGTCACCATCCTCAATTCCGGCAGCGCGGATTATCACGGTCGCCAGCTGGTGCGCGTGATCAGGAATGAATGCTGGCAGGACTAGCTGCCGGTACCACAAGGAGAGCGGAATGACGGTGATCGAGACGGTCGAACAGCTGGAAGCCATCTATGGCGCCACCAATGACGCCTCGACCGTGAAAGTCGCCGACCATGTCACCCCGCTCTATCGCATCTTCATCGAGAAGGCGCCGTTCGCCGCGCTCGCCACCATCGGGCCGGAAGGCATCGATTGCTCGCCGCGCGGCGACCTGCCCGGCTTCGTCCGCATTCACGATCCCAAGACGCTGATGCTGCCGGACCGCCGCGGCAACAACCGGGTGGATTCCCTGCGCAACATCGTGCGCGACCCCCGTGTGTCGCTGATGTTCCTGATCCCCGGTTCGGGCAATGCGGTGCGGGCCAATGGTCGCGCGCATCTGTCGGTTGATCCGGCGCTGCTGACCTCGTTCAAGGTCGAAGGCAAGGCCCCGCGCAGCGTCATGGTGATGAACGTCGATGAAATCTACTTCCAATGCGCCCGCGCCATCGTCCGCTCCGACCTTTGGAATCCCGACAAGCGCGTCGACCCCAGGACGCTGCCGACACCCGGCCAGATCCTCGCCGAGATGAGCGACAACAAGGTCGGCGGCGCAGAATACGATCGCATCTGGCCCGACCGCGCGGCGGCAACGATGTGGTGAACTCCACCCCTCCCCACAAGGGAGAAGATTCGTAGGGTGGGCAAAGGCGCATTTGCGCCCTGCCCACGAGTTCTCACCAGTCACACACAATGGTGGGCACGCTTCGCTTTGCCCACCCTACAGCATTCCCCGAGCTTGGATGAAGGTGCGCCGCGGCGCCACGCGCTCTAATTAAACGCCATCCCGCCGCTCAGCGCGATGGTCTGTCCAGTCATGTAGGCGTTGTCGACCAGCAGCATCACGGCCTTCGCCACCTCATCCGCCGTGCCGAAGCGGCCGAGCGGGATGCGGCTGACGAGCGCCGGCTGGCCGCTCATCATGTCGGTCTCGATCAATGACGGCGCCACCGCGTTGACGGTGATGCCCTCTTTCACCAACCGCGCCGCATAACCTCGCGTGAGACCTTCCATGCCGGCCTTTGAGGCATTGTAGTGCGGGCCAATCGAACCCGCCCCGCGCGCGGCGCCGGAGGAGATGTTGACGATGCGGCCCCATGTTCGAACGCGCATCGATGGCAGCACCGCTTGTGTGCACAGGAACGCCGATTTCAGGTTGACGAGGATGGTGCGGTCGAAATCGTCCTCGGTGAGATCGTCGACGCCGCGCGTGATCGCAATGCCGGCATTGTTGACCAGGATATCGATCGGCCCGAGCCCGGCCGTGACGCGCTCCACCATTCCGGCCACAGCTTCGCGCTGCGAGACATCGGCGGCGACCACGATGGCGCGGCCGCCCTGCTTGACGATCTCGCCTGCAAGCTCTTCAGCTTGGCCAATTCTCTCGCGGCAATTGATCGCCACCGCCGCGCCTGCTTCGGCCAGCGCGCGACAGACGGCAGCGCCAATTCCGCGCGATCCGCCGGTGACCAGCGCCGTGCGTCCCTTCAGAACATCCGTCATACCGTCCTCCGTACTTTCTTTTGCGTCTCTCGGGGCAACGGTACCACGCTATGGTTCCCTGCGCGTTGACATCATCGCGAGATGATTTCGTCTGCAGCGGCTCGCACGCGGAGAAGTGCGCGCACGCGACCGGGCCAAATATGGATAGCCATTTCATTGACCGAACAGGCCAATCCCTCGATATTCGAAGCATCGAAACTGCATCGTCGAGCCGAGAGCCGCCGCATGACATCCAATGACCAGCGAGTGAGAAGCGACATGCGCAAGCGCATGATGCGTCGCTGCGTCTCGGCCGCGACCGGCGCCTGTTGTTGCTGCTGATCGCCGAGCCAAAAGTCCCGATCGCAATCTCTTGACAGGAGCGCCGACCCGTTCGGCGCACGAGCAGCCATGCCGAAAGCCTACATCATCGAAGTTCACGACCGTACCGCCGGCATCATCGCCAGCGACGAGCGCGGCTTCCGCTTCTTCTCATCCGAGCGCCTGTTCGACAGCCTCGAAGGCCGTCAGTTCCGCTCGGCCCGCGACGCCGAACGCGCCGCACGCGCCGTGTTGGCGGAGCGCCGTCACCTTCTCTCAATCTGACTAGCAGCAGACCGAAAGGACTTCGCA
>NZ_JAEMSD010000464.1:2257-5368 GCF_016462955.1 Bradyrhizobium sp.
CGGCGCTCTGCTGCTGGCAAGTGCAGCGGGTTCACCCGCGCACGCCGAGGACAAGCCCGCAGAGATTCGCATCGGCACCCAGAAGGGCGGCTTCTTCCCGGCGGTACGCCAGCGCCAGACGCTCGAAAACGCCTTCAAGCCGCTGGGGGTCGAGATCAAGTGGATCTATTTCCAGTTCGGCCCGCCGCTGCTGGAGGCCATCAATGTCGGCAGCGTCGATTTCGGCTTCGTTGGCGATACGCCACCGATCTTTGCGCAGGCCGGCGGTGCCAAGATCCGCTACGTCGCCGCGGTGAAGTCGGACGGCAACACCCAGGCGATCATCGTGCCGAAGGACTCGCCGATCAAGACACTGGCCGATCTCAAGGGCAAGCGTGTCGCCTTCGGCAAGGGATCGAGCGCGCACAATCTCCTGGTCGCCTCGCTCGAGAAGGCCGGCCTGTCCTGGTCCGACATTACGCCGGCACCGCTCGCGCCGGCGGACGCGACGGCGGCCTTCGTCAAGGGCTCGGTCGACGCCTGGTCGATCTGGGATCCGTATCTCGCGCTCGCCGAGTTGAAGGAAAACGCCCGCGTCATCGCCTTCGACAAGGATGTGCACAAGCCGAACGCGTTCTACATCGCCGGTTCGGACTTCGTGGACAAGTATCCGTCGCTCGTTGCGAAGCTCAACGCGGCCTTTGCGTCCGATGGCGTCTGGGCCGACTCGCACCATGAGGAGGTGGCCAAGGCGCAAGCGGCAGCGACCGGCGTCGACATCGAGGCCATCAGGCGCTTCGTCGCCCGCTCCAACTATCGCGTGGTGCCGCTCGACGCCGAGGTGGTCAGGAACCAGCAGGCGGTCGCCGATCGCTTCGCAAAGCTCGGCCTGATCCCGAAGCCGGTCAACGTCTCCGACATCGTCTGGAAGTGGACGCCTGGCTCATGAAGCGAGGAAGAACGCCGTCGAAGCGGTCTTCCTCCGAATCCCTCAGGTTCTCAACGCCGCCAGCAATTCATCGGGCCGCTCGGCCATGATCATGTGGCCGGCGCCGGGCACCACGATAGTCTTGGCATGCGGGATCGCGGCGGCGAGCGCCTTGCCGGCCTTGGCCGGCGTCATCATGTCCCGCTCGCCGAGGATCAGGGTCGTCGGCACCTTCACGCTTGCCGCGGCGGCAAGCGCATTCGTATAGGAGTTGCACGCGGACAGATCCCTGAACAGCACGCCCGGCTCGCACGACTTCAGCACGGCCTGGGCGCCGCCATGCATCCACAGGCCCGGCGCGAGGCTGCCGCCGAGCTCGGCGTTGAAGCCGAGGCCCCAGATCGAGACCATGTCGTTGGCATCCTGCGAATTGGCCTCTGCTGCTTTGAGCAGATCCGGGCCGACCGTCATGGTCGCGGCGGTGCCGATCAGGCTCAGCGCGGATACCCTGTCGGGATGCCGCGCGGCTGTCTCCAGCGAGATCAACGAGCCCATGGAGTGGCCGATCAGATGCGCCTTCGCGGCGCCGGCCGCATTGAGCAGCGCCGCCGTCCAGTCGGCCATCTCGGCGATGCTGCCGAGCGAAGGCCCGGCGGAGCGTCCGTGACCGGGCAGGTCGGGTGCCAGCACCGCAAAGCCGTGATGCGCAAACCAGCGTGTGTGCAGCGCCCAGGTCGAATGGTCGAAGCCGGCGCCGTGGATGAAGACGACCGCGGGCAGGGACTTGTCGAAGTCGCGGCCGCCGGTTGCGGCGAGCACTTCAGTGCCGTTGACGGAAAGCTTCATGGCGTCAGACCTTTTGCGAGATGCGCAGCGCCTGCGCAAGATCGTCGATGATGTCGCCGGCCGTCTCGATGCCGACCGATAGCCGCACCAGCTCCTCGCCGATACCCGCGGCCTTGAGCTGCTCCGCGTCCATCTGCTGATGCGTGGTCGAGGCCGGGTGGATCACCAGCGTCTTGGCATCGCCGACATTGGCGAGATGGCTGATCATGCGCAAGCTCTCGATGAACTTGCGGCCCGCAGGCCGTCCGCCCTTGATGCCGAAGGAGACGATCGAGCCGGCGCCGCGCGGCAAGAGCTGCTTGGCGAGCTGATAGTCCGTATGCGTCTCCAGCGAGGGATGCAGCACCCAGTCGACCGCCTTGTTGGATTTCAGCGCTTCCAGCACCAGATGCGTGTTCTGCATGTGGCGGTCCATGCGCACGGGAAGCGTCTCGACGCCCTGCAGCAGCTGGAACGCGTTGGTCGGCGACAGGCAGGCACCGAAATCACGTAAACCTTCCGTGCGCGCGCGCATGATGAAGGCGGCCGTGCCGAACTGCTCGTCGAAGACGATGCCGTGATAGCCGCCATAGGGCTCGGTCAGCACGGCGAACTTGCCTGATGCACGCCAGTCGAAACGGCCGCCGTCGACGATGGCGCCGCCGATCGCGATGCCGTGGCCGCCGATCCATTTGGTCGCCGAATGCATCACGATGTCGGCGCCGAGCTCGATCGGACGGCTGAGATAGGGCGTGGCGAAGGTGTTGTCGATCAAGAGCGGGATCTTCGCGTCATGGGCGATCGCCGCGACCTTCGGGATGTCTAGCACTTCCAGCCCGGGATTGCCGATAGTCTCGCCGATCACCAGCCGCGTGTTCGGCCGGATCGCGGCGCGGAACGCGTCGAGGTCGCGCGGCTTGACGAAACTGGTGGTGATGCCGAAGCGCGGCAGCGTGTGCGCGAGCAGGTTGATGGTGCCGCCATACAGCGAGCTCGACGCCACGATGTGGTCGCCGGCATTGAGCAGCGTCGCGATGGCCAGATGCAGCGCCGCCATGCCGCTCGCCGTGCAGATCGCACCGACGCCGCCTTCCAGTGCCGCGAGCCGCTCCTCCAGCACGCCCGTGGTGGGGTTGGAGATGCGCGTATAGATGTGGCCGGCGCGCTCCAGGTTGAACAGCGCCGCGGCATGGTCCGAATCCTGGAACACGTAGGACGTGGTCTGGTAGATCGGCACGGCGCGGGCGCCGGTCACGGGATCCGGATGCTGGCCCGCATGCAGGCTCAGGGTCTCGAAGGCAGGCGGTTTCGGCGCGGGCATGCGGGGCCTCGTTGGTCCATCGACGATGGCGCGTTGTGCCATAAGATCGCGCATGAAG
>NZ_JAEMSD010000066.1:0-2529 GCF_016462955.1 Bradyrhizobium sp.
GGTGGACGCGACGCAGTTGCCGCGCGGCTTCAACACGCAGCGCGTGCAGCTCTGGATGGGAACGAACGCACATCTGGTCGCCTACCCGATGTCGGGCGGCAAGCGGATCAACGTGGTTGCGATCATCTCGGGCAAGTGGAACAGGCCGGGCTGGAGCGAGCCCGGCGATGTGGTCGAGATCGCCAATCAGTTCTCAGCGCCGCGATGGCCGATCGCCGCGCGCATGATGATCGGCGCGGTCGACGGCTGGCGCAAATGGGCGCTGTTCGCCATGCGCGACGGCGGCGCCTGGAACAAGGGACCGATTGCATTGCTGGGCGATGCCTCGCACGCGATGCTGCCGTTCGCCGCGCAGGGCGCCGGCATGGCGATCGAGGATGCCTCCGTGCTCGCCCGGCATTTGAGCCCTGAGGCTGCCGAGAGCGCCGCGGACATCTCGGCGGCGCTGACGCAATACGGCCGGGCACGCCAGGCGCGGGTCCGGCGGGTGCAGCGGACCGCGCGGCAGCAGGGCCGCATCTATCATCTCGGCGGGCCGCTCGCGGTCGCGCGCGACCTTGCGATCCGCGCGCTCGGGCCGGAGCGCATGCTGGCGCGGCAGGACTGGATCTACGGCTGGCGGCCGTGATGCGAAGCGCGGCCGGCGCAAGACCTCAATGGGCCGCCCTGCCGGATTTCGCTGCGGGCTTGGCGGGCGCCACGGGCGATGCCGCCGCTTGTGCCGGCTCAGGCGGCGTCTCGCGGCACCTGTTGCGGCGCCAGGCCTCGTCGACCAATTGGGCCTGCCCGCGCACCGCGATATAGTCGTTGCGATAAGCGAGCTCGGCCACGACGGCCCCGCCGGCTCCGGTTTCGGCCTTCTCCATCAACTTCTGCAACTCGTCGGTGCGCTTGGCGAGCAGCCTGCGCTCACCCTCCAGCTGCTTGCAGTCGTACAAATCGTACTTGGCAGGATCGGCAAAGGCCGGCGCGATCGTCTCGCTCATGCCGGCACAGCCGGACAGCGCGAGCCCGGCCGCCAGCAGCGCGAAGAGCGCGCCGAAGCCGCGCAGCGAACAGGACCTCGAAACAGTCATGCCGGATGAATAGCCCCCGTGGATTGAGAATGCCTAAAGCAGGACCAGATGTCGGGATTGAGGCTTTGCCTTGTGCGCCCGGCTCGCTTAAGGAAGAACCGTCCCTCCGGCGCCATAACGCGCCAATTCCAGACGGCCGGAGACGGACTTAAGTGTTTGATCTCGTGGGATCAAGCGGGCATGGCGGAATTGGTAGACGCAAGGGACTTAAAATCCCTCGGTGCGCAAGCGCTGTGCCGGTTCGACCCCGGCTGCCCGCACCACGAACGAGCCCACGGCGCGGGCCAGCTTCACTTGTGGTACAGTGAGTCCATGGCACCCAAAAAATCATCCCCCAAGAAGGGCAAGGCCTCCGGCTTTGTGGTCGGCAGTGCGCGCTTCAGAAAGATCAGTTCTGTCGAGGGCATCGTCTATTCGTCCGAGATGAAGGGCAGCAGCGCGGTCGCCAAGAGCAAGGCGCGCACCCCCGAAGAACGGCTGAAGGTGATCATCAAGGCCTACCACAAGGCGTAATCCGGCATGTATGATGCTGTCGCTGACGGCTACTGCTATCCCGGCACGACGGTCCTGAAGAACAAGCTCGATCTCACAGACGGCGACGAGCTCGATGCGTTCGAGGCCGAAGCCAGCGATGTCAGAGCCGACCAGGAACTGCCCGCCGGTGATCTGGATTTCACGCACTTCAAGGCGATTCACGGGCACCTGTTCCAGGACGTCTACGAGTGGGCCGGAAAAATCCGTACGGTCCGCATCTCGAAGGGCGGAAATCCCTTCTGCTTTCCCGAGAACATCGAAGGCCAAGCGAACAAGCTGTTCGCGCAGCTAAAGAAGGACAAGTTTCTGAGCGGCCTCGAGCCTGAGTTGTTCGCACAAAGGGCGGCGCACTTTCTTTCCGAGCTCAACGTCATACACGCCTTCCGGGAGGGCAACGGACGCACGCAGCTGTCGTTCTTCCTCCTGCTGGCGGACCACGCCGGGCATCCGCTCGACCTGCAGGACCTGGACCCAAACGCCGTTCTCAATGCGATGATCGCCGCGTTCGACGGCGACGAAGGGCCTCTTGCCGCAGTGATCCATGGCCTCCTCAAAGACGAGGCCGACTAACGTCGGGCGGCCTCGTCAGGGATATTGGAGCGTGCCAGATATCGGGACTCCGGCTCGTCGTTCGGAGGTCATGAGCCGGCCCTCACCAAATCTTGTCCACCGCCGCCCCGCCTGCCAGCCATCCCGAAACATGGGTTGTGCAGCGCAACATTGGCGATAAACAGGTCGCTCGACTGCAGAGGTGAGCTTCCTTGTCCGACGTCAATGCCGACGATTGGGTGTCCGCCGGACACCGCCCGATGGGTTTTCCGGAATTCGTTATCATGATCGCGTCCATCATGGCGCTCAATCCGCTCGCGATGGACATCATGCTGCCGGCGCTGCCGGATATCGGGGCGGCCTTCAAGAT
>NZ_JAEMSD010000066.1:2539-20498 GCF_016462955.1 Bradyrhizobium sp.
CGCGCATTGCAAGGGCTCGGCACCGCGGCGACGCGTGTGATCGCGACCTCCATCGTGCGCGACTGCTATGCCGGACGCCGCATGGCGAGCGTGATGTCGCTCGCCATGATGATCTTCATCGCGGTGCCCGTGGTCGCGCCCTCGTTCGGACAGACTGTGCTGCTGGTCACGGCGTGGCGCGGCATCTTCGTGGTGCTGACGCTGTACGGCCTGCTCGCGCTCGCCTGGTGCGTGCTGCGGCTCCCGGAGACGCTTCCAGAGTCAAAGCGCAGGTCGCTGGCGCCCGCCGACGTGCTCTCGGCGTTTCGGCAGACCGTGACCCATCGCCAGACCATCGGCTATGCCACCGCCGCCGGCAGCGTGATGGGCGCGCTGTTCGCCTACGTGTTCTGCGCCCAGCAGATCTTCACCGGCATCTACCATCTCGGTCGCTACTTCCCGCTCGCTTTCGCGGCGATCGCGGCCGGCGTCGCCATTGCC
Source organism: Bradyrhizobium sp. (assembly GCF_016462955.1). Lineage (GTDB taxonomy): Bacteria > Pseudomonadota > Alphaproteobacteria > Rhizobiales > Xanthobacteraceae > Bradyrhizobium. Next base: position 3,020 of record NZ_JAEMSD010000066.1, read on the forward strand.
GGCTTCCTCAATGCAAGGCTGGTCGGGCGGCTCGGCATGCGCGTGATCTCGCACGGCGCGCTGGCGCTCTATGCCGCGGTCGCCGGCGTCATGCTGCTGACGGAAAGCCTCGGCGTGCTGCCGCTCGCGCTGTTCATGCTGCTCTCCGCGCTGATGATGTTCTCGTTCGGCATGATGGTCGCCAATTTCACCGCGCTCGCGATGGAGCCGCAGGGCCACATCGCCGGGACCGCCTCCTCGCTCTACGGCTCGATCACGACGCTGATCGGGATCGCGGTCGGCATGGCGATCGGGCAGAGCTTCGACGGCACGCTGATGCCCTTCTCCGTCGGCTTCTTCCTGTCGACGCTCGCCGCGCTCGCGATCGTGCTGGTCGTGGAGAAAGGGCGGCTGTTCAGGCCGCATCATCGCCCGATCAACTAGCCCGATTCAAGCTCGTGCATGGGCCGCTGATAGGGCGCATGCGTGTCTGCAGTTGAGAACTCAGACCGCAAGCTTGGAAACTGCCCACGTCGCGACGAACAGGATGCAGAAAACCCGCGCAGGTCGGGAAACGATGCCGGCATGCCATCGCGCGACGAGGTAGACAATCATCCCCAGCGCCAGAGCATCGGTCAAATTGCCGGATAACAGGGCGGCAACGGCCATGGTGACGCTCATGATGGCCGAAACCATGTCCTTTGCCGCGAGCTCGCCGATGCTGCGCCATGCCATCAGTCCGCCCAGGGTCATCAACGCAGGCGTGGTCGCAACCGGCGGGATGGACGAAAACAGCGGCGAGAAGAACAGGGTCGCGATGAATCCAACGCTCGCCACGATCGCGGTCAGGCCGGTGCGGCCTCCGGCTTCGACGCCCGCGACGGATTCGATGTATGGACTGACGCTCGCGGTGCCGAGAAGGCCACCAAGCACTGTCGCAGATGCGTCGCTCATATAGGCGGCACGCACGCTGCCGGCGATCTCAAGACCGGCGGTTCGCGTCACGGTGACGGTGGTGGCGATCAGCCCGACGCATTCGTTGAAGGTCACGAAGGCCAGCGCGATCAGTCCCTCCAGCGGCTTTGCTGCAAGAGGACCGAGGTCCAGCGCGAATGCCGTATGCAGAGGCCAATGCGGCCAAACCGGAAGCAAGACCGCGAACATATTCGCCATGCCACGCCCGCTCACCAATTCACAGATCGTCGCCGTGACCAGGACGGATCCGATCAGGGCTCCCGGAGTCCGGCGTGCGGCCAGTACGAACGTTGCGGGTATTGCGGCAACGAGCAAGAGTATCAATCCCGCGTCGGAGCGGGAATCCGGGCCGGCTGAAAGACCAATCTGGCTGACCGCAATCCGGCATAGGAACACTCCGAAGGCAGCGTTCAAGCCGATCTTCATGTCGTCCGGAATGCCTCGCGTAAGGCGCTCGCGTATGCCAGCGACGCCAAGCAAGAGCACGATGACCCCGGACCCCAGCATGATCGCAAGGCCAGCCTGCCATGACAGGCCCATCTGACCAACGATCACGTAAGCAAAGAACGCGTTGGATCCCATGGATGGGGCAAGACCCAGCGGCAGGTTTGCCAACAAGCCGGTTGCCATGCTGCCGGCAATCGAGACGATGATCGTCGCGATCGCGACGTCGCTGCGGTCCATGCCGGCCTGGGCCATCACCGCGGGATTGACGGCGACGATGTAGACCATGGCCACGAAGGTCGTCAGGCCGGCAAGGATTTCCCTGCCGACGGTGCTCCCACGTGCCGAGATGAGGAAGCGACGCTCCATAAGGCCGCGCTTGGCGCGTCGTCCGCTCCGATCATCGTCGATCGTATCGTCGGAATCGGGCGACGCGTCCATGACCTTCCAAGCCTGCGGCCAATCGTGCTCGGGCCGGAGCTTCGCACGCGGGAGGTCAGGCCGCCAGCGGCGACAAGCTCCTGCGCGACCGCAGTGCGATTCCGATCCCAATGAAGGCAATGATCAGGCCGGGCAATCCTGCCCCGACGACCGGCCCGGGGACCGCTGCGATCGAAAGCTCAAAGTTGTCGGCTCGCAAAATGCCCGACGAGGGCAAATCGATCGGATCGCCGTTCGCATCGACAGCACCGGCCGCTCGCATAGCGAAGCCGAAAGTGATGGCGTCTCCCGAGAAGTCCAGCCCGGTCGCCGATCCCGCTGCACTGAAGTTGGCGGGGTCGAACAGCTTGAAATCACTTGCCTGAATATTCGTCGCGGCCAGCGTGTACCAGCTGCCGCCGGGCTGATTGAACGGGCCGAACGTAAAGATGCTTTGGTAGATCTTACCGTCCTGCTGCGCCAGGATGCGAAGGGAATAGCTCCCGACTGCGATCTGCGCCCCATTGACCGTCGGCTCGAAGAACCGGTCGAGAGAGGCTGATAGCGAGCCGATGGCACCACTTACGCCCGGATTGTATACGAAGTTCGTGTTGATGGCCGTGAACAACACCCCGGAAGCATTTCCGCCCTGTGCGCCGTAGCTGCCTTCCAGTGCAGTGCCGGGATTGCCCGAAGGCGTCTGTCCATAGGACGTCGTTACTGCCGGACCCGAATAAGAGGTAACAATATAATCGCTCGTACTGAACGCGCCGTCGGTGAAGACCGTGCCGGCGAGCGCGGGAGCTGCCATGAGCACGCTGGAAACGGTCGCCCCCAAAACCAGCACTTCCAATCTCTTGGTCAAAATCATTGCTGTTCACCTTTTAGATGCGCCGCCCTCGCCGCAACGCGAGCGGCCGCTGGCGCCGGACTTCTCCATAGGGCACAATGGCGGAACTCCGCTTGCAGATTTCGACGCATTTTTTACATCGGCCATCAAAAGCCTCACGCCAATCATTTACGAGCCCGCACAGCCCCGCTGATGAGCGAGGGAGGGAAAAATGAATTTGGGTAACTTCCGTTTTTCCGACGCCGGCCCCGATCAGGTAAGAGCGACGCTGACAAGCCTTTACGGCAAGAACCGATTTTCGTTTCTGGGCGATGACCGCCGGGCCCGGATCACGCTGCATGGACGTTCGGCCGGCGGCGTCGGCGTCATTCGAGCTCGTTTCTCGATGCCCTTCCGGCTGAGCCTCGAGGGGTTGGCTCCAGATGACGGGGGTCTCGCCATCTTCTTGCGCACGAAGGGAAACGCAAGAGTGCAGACACCCGATCGGGTCGTCGATTGCGAGCAAGGCCGCTGGATACCTTTCGCATCCGGAGCGGCTCGTGAGGTCGAGACGTCGCACGACCTCGCCGATACTGCGATCATCATTGCACCGTCCCTGGTGAATGCCGCTTGCCGTTCGTATCTGGGGGCTGCCCCAGCGGAGCCACTCAAACTCGACTCTTCGCCCCTGGCACCGTCCCTTGCCGCCAGATGGGCCGAAATCGTTGGCGCGCTGGACGCACTCACCGCCATTCATGACTGTCCGGCCGACCCAGTTGAGAGCGTTGCGGAGCACGGAGTGTCGTTGCTGCTCGACCAGCACCCCCACAATTTCGCAAGATATGGGCGCTCTGCGCCCGCGCATGGCGAGGCCGATGCCGGTGTTTTGCCGACACCGGGCCATACCGGCCAACCGACGCTGACAGGGACCCAGATCGAGGTTCTACGGAGCTATATCGGCGCGTCGTTGGACGGCCGCATCGACGTCCCCGCGTTGGCCAGTCTGGTGGGCATGGGAACGACTCGCTTCGCCCTTGCATTCCGGCATGCGTTCGGAACGACCCCCGGACACTACGTCCGGGACGAGCGCCTTCGTCGTGCGATGTGGCTGCTTGAACATGAAACGATGTCGATAGCCGCCGTGGCCGCGGAAGCGGGCTTCTCAAGCCAGAGTCATCTCGTTGCCAGGATGCTGGCCTTTGCCGGGGTCACGCCGCGCGAGTACCGTCGTTCCAGGCGCGACAGGCGAAATGCCGACGGTCACTCGAAGGGGTGACGGGTAGCAGGCTTTGCGGCAAGCCACGATAATGCAGATCGATTTGTCTCACGGTCTGCAGCGGGCCGGGGCAATCAATTCAAGCGGTTGTTGATCGGCCAAGTCGATAACTCCCCCCGGCCTCGGGCCTCGGCGATGTCGATGGCATTTCGACAGCTGTCGGCCGCAGGCAAGGCGATCGGTTCAGGCGGGAAGCTGAATGCTGCCATCGCCCGAGGTCGCAGGAAAACGTCCAGTGAAGGACGCAATTGTCGGCGCACCTTTCGTGACCATCCGTCAGGAACTTCCCGCCCCTGCCGATGTTGTACCGCAGCAATTCAGAGGATGGTCGAGATGGAACAAGACAACAGATCGGACCAGCTCGCGTCCGAGATCGAACAGCCGATTTCGCGGCCTCGGTCCGATGAACGGATGGGTCCGAGCCTAGCGTTCGCGAGCGAAGGCCTGGAGCAGCTGCGCGACAGTCACTGTTAGACCATAGCGATCCAAAAATCGTTGAAAGAAAACGGCGCCGCAGGAGACTGCGGCGCCGTTCATTTTCCACACGCGAGGCGTGCTGCGTCTACTCTTTCTTGTCGACGTTCCAGAACACCGGGGTCGCGGGACCGTCGAGCACGCCGGTCAGCGATTTACGCCAGCCGCTCGGGATCAGATACTGCCCCAGCGGAATGTAGATCACCTGCTCATAGGCCTGCTTCTGGATGTCGGCGGCGATCTTCTTCTGATCGTCGACCGAGGCCGCGCGGACGAAAGCGTCCTTGAGCTGCTCGATCTTGGCGTCCTCCGCCCAGCCGAACCAGCCCTTCTTGCCCTGGCCGCCGATCGAGAGATTGGCGATCGGGTTGGAGACGTCGGCCGCGACCCAGTTGGTGAAGAACATGTTCCAGCCGCCTTCCTTCGGCGGCTTCTGGCTGGCGCGGCGGCTCACCACCGTCTGCCAGTCGGTCGCCTGAAGGTCGACCTTGAAGCCCGCCTCGCGCAGCAGCTGAGCCGCAACGATCGGCTGCGCCTTCAGCGTCGTGACGTCGCCGGGGGCCATGATCACGATCGGCGTGCCGTCATAGCCGGACTCGGCGAGAGCCTTCTTGGCTTCCGCCATGCCGTTCCCCTTGACCAGGGTCTCCGAGCCGATATCAGTCGCGAGCGGCGTGTCGCAAATGAAGAACGCACCGCAGATCTTCTGGTATTTGGCGTTGCCGACCAGCGCATCGAGCACGTCCTTCTGGTTGATGGCCAGCAAGGCGGCGCGACGCACCTTCACGTTGTCGAACGGCGGATGCAGGAAGTTCATCCGGCCGAGCGTCTGAAAGCCGAACTTGTTCAGAACCTGGATCGTGAGCTCCTTGTTGCCTTCCAGCACCGGCAACATGTCGAACGGCAGGTTCTCCATGAAATCGATGTCGCCCGACTGCAGCGCGTTCACCGCGGTCTGCGAGTCCGGCATGGTGATCCACTCGACACGGTCGACCTTCACCACCTTGCCGCCGGAGGTCCAGCTCGCCGGCTCCTTGCGCGGCACGTAGTCGGTGTTCTTGACGTACACCGCCTTCACGCCGGGCTGGAATTCGCCCTGCACGAACTTGAAGGGACCGGAGCCGATCTGCTCCGGGATCTGCTTGTCCGGCGGCGTCTCCGCAAGGCGCTTCGGCATCATGAAGGCGACGCGCGAGGACGGCTTGCCGATGGAGTCGAGCACCAGGCCGTAGGGCTCCTTCAGCTTCAGCGTGATGGTCTTCGGATCGGTCGCCTCGATGCTGGCGGTGAAGTCCATGAGCTTCTGGCCCATGCCGTCGACCGCAGCCCAGCGCTTCAGCGAAGCGACGCAGTCCTCCGCCGTCACCGGCGCACCATCATGCCACTTCAGGCCGTCGCGCAGCGTGAAGGTGTAGGTGAGCTTGTCGTCGGAGACCTTCCAGTCCGCCATCTGCGGCTGGACCTTGAAGTTGGAATCGGTGGCCACCAGCGTGTCGTAAACCATGTAGCCATGGTCACGCGTGATGTAGGCCGTGGTGAAGATCGGATCGATGATGCGCAGATCCGAATGCATCACCGCGGTGAGGGTCTTGCCGGCCGCAAGCACCGGCGAGGCCAGCGCGGTCGAAAGCGCGACGACCGACAGCGCAAGTTTGGAGGCGAACGCGCGAGGCCCCCGGCGCATGAAGTGGAACATAGAAAGTTCTCCTGACGTGAAACTGTTCAAAGGCAGATTATTGGTTGAGCATGAGGTTCGTTCGTTGGGCGATCTAACCTCATGCAATGCCTTTATCTTTTCGAGACTTGCAGACAGTGCGAAGCGCGTCAATCCGGTTTCGGTGCAAGCCCTGGCGGCGCGCGCACGGGCTCCACAAAGACCGGTTTGGCCCTACAACACCCTCCGCTTGTCCCGTCCGCGCCAATGCAATGCGCGTTCCATCTTTCCATGCTTGAGAGACATTGAGATGAATCCTGCCAATCTTCCCTTTGATTCCGAGGCCATGCTCGAGGGCCTGCGCGGCTGGGTCGAATGCGAAAGCCCGACCTGGGACGCCGGCGCCGTGGACCGCATGCTCGATATCGCAGCGCGGGATATGGCGATCATGGGTGCGACGATCGAACGCATCGCCGGCCGCCAGGGCTTCGGCGGCGTCATCCGCGCGCGTTTTCCCCATCCCAAGCAGGGCGAGCCGGGCATCCTGATCGCCGGACACATGGATACCGTCCATCCGGTCGGCACCATCGAGAAGCTGAAATGGCGGCGCGAGGGCAACAAGTGCTACGGCCCCGGCATCTACGACATGAAGGGCGGCAACTACCTCTCGCTGGAAGCCATCCGGCAGCTGGCGCGCGCCTCTTTCACGACGCCGCTGCCGATCACCGTGCTGTTCACGCCGGACGAGGAAGTCGGCACGCCCTCCACACGCGACATCATCGAGGCGGAAGCCGCGCGCAACAAGTATGTGCTGGTGCCTGAGCCCGGCCGCGCCGACAACGGCGTCACCACCGGGCGCTACGCCATCGCCCGCTTCAATCTCGAGGCGACGGGCCGGCCGAGCCACGCCGGCGCGACGTTGTCGGCCGGACGCTCGGCGATCCGCGAGATGGCGCGCCAGATCCTCGCGATCGACGCGATGACGACCGAGGACTGCACCTTCTCGGTCGGCGTGGTCCATGGCGGCCAATGGGTAAATTGCGTTGCCACCACGGCGACCGGCGAAGCGCTCTCCATGGCCAAGCGCCAGGCCGATCTCGATCGCGGCGTCGAACGGATGCTGGCGCTGTCCGGCACCAGCAACGACGTCACCTTCAAGGTCACGCGCGGCGTGACACGGCCGGTCTGGGAGCCCGATGCCGGCACCATGGCGCTGTATGAACAGGCCCGCGGCATTGCCAAATCTCTCGGCATGGAATTGCCGCATGCAAGCTCCGGCGGCGGCTCGGACGGCAACTTCACCGGCGCGATGGGAATCCCCACCCTCGACGGCCTCGGTGTGCGCGGCGGCAATGGCCACACGCTCGAAGAGTTCATCGAGGTCGACAGCCTGGTCGAGCGCGGCCGCTTGATGGCGGGATTGCTGGCGACGCTGGAATAAGTTGAATCAACATCGCACTGCACAATACGGCGGCAGTGGCGGTTTAAATTTAGCCTTGTCTAAAAATGAGGCGTATCGTACTGCTCGGCCGTCCACGCGACGACGCGGGAGAGATCGCAACGAAGGCTTTCAGCCTTCATTGCGGCGCCGACGGAGCAACCGCCCCGGAAACTCTCAGGCAAAAGGACCGTATCGTCAGGACGATCTGGAGAGAGGCAGCGCGATTGCAGGCAATCGTGACGTCCACCGAAGGGGATAATCCGCCGCGCAATCCGCGGCGGGTCAAGCTCTCAGGTAACCGTGACAGATGGGGCGCCGCCAACGGCCTTTGGCCGGCGGTTAGCCGACTCTAAACACGGGAGCCCCGAACCACGTCATGACTCATATCGCCATCATCGGCGCCGGCATCACCGGCGTCACGACCGCCTATGCGCTGCTCGAACGCGGCTACAAGGTGACGGTGCTGGACAAGCACCGTTACGCCGCGATGGAGACGTCCTTCGCCAATGGCGGACAGCTCTCCGCTTCGAACGCCGAAGTCTGGAACAGCACCGCGACGATCCTGAAGGGCTTGCGCTGGATGTTCCGGCGCGACGCGCCGCTGCTGATGAATCCGCGGCCGAACTGGCACAAATATTCGTGGATGAGCGAGTTCGTCGCCAACATCGGCAACTACCGCGCCAACACGATCGAGACCACACGGCTCGCGATCGAAGCCCGCAAGTATCTGTTCGACCTTGCGACGCGCGAGGGCATCGACTTCGATCTCGAGCGCCGCGGCATCCTTCACATCTATCGCGACAAGGCCGGGTTCGAATCCGGCCTGCGCGTCAACGCGCTGCTGCAGGAAGGCGGTCTCGACCGCCGCCCTGTGACGCCGGATGAAATCCGCAGCATCGAGCCGACGCTGCGCAAAGATTATTATGGCGGCTTCTACACGCCGTCGGATGCAACCGGCGACATCCACAAGTTCACCCGCGGGTTGGCGGACGCCTGCAAGCGGCGTGGCGCAACCTTCATCCACGAAGCGGGCATCGATTCGATCGCGCCTGCCGGCAGCGGCTTCGTGCTCGGCTGGGCCGACCTTGCCGCGAGCAATGCGGCCGCCGCGCGCGGCATGCTGAAGGCGGACGGCGTCGTAGTCTGCGCCGGGGTTGCCAGCCGTCACTTCGCCGCCCTGCTCGGCGAGCGCGTCAACGTCTATCCGGTCAAGGGCTATTCGATCACCGTGCAGCTCGACACCGCCGAGAGCCGCAGCGCCACCCCGACGGTGAGCCTGCTCGACGAGGCCGCCAAGATCGTCACCAGCCGGCTCGGCGCGGATCGCTTCCGCGTGGCCGGCACGGCCGAGTTCAACGACTTCAACCGCGACATCCGCGCCGACCGCGTGCAGCCGCTGATCGACTGGGTTCGCGGCAACTTCCCCGCCGTCGAAACGTCGCGCGTCGTGCCCTGGGCCGGGTTGCGCCCGATGATGCCGAACATGATGCCGGTGGTCCGCGCAGGACGGATGCCGGGCGTGTTCTTCAACACCGGGCACGGTCATCTCGGCTGGACCTTGGCCGCGGCGAGCGCGCAGATGATCGCCGGGACCATCGACGGCTGGCGTGGGCTCAACGCACCGCCGACCGTTGCCTCACTTGGGGTTGAGCGTGAGCTGCGGCATGCATCCTGAGTGGCCAACCGGAGACATGCCTGCCTCTTGCGACAGCGCTGGCCTTGGCACACAATTTGCCCCAAGAGGACGGCGTCTCCGGGCGGCCTTTTCAGCCCAAGTGACAGGCATGATAGACACGACAGAGTTCACGGGCGCCTCGAGGCCCCCCACGTTACGTAGCCGGAGATAGGTGCATGCTGGGTTATCTTATTCGCCGCGTTCTGGCCGCGGTGCCCGTGATGGGCGTCGTCGCGCTGTTCGTGTTCCTGCTGCTGCGGCTGACGCCGGGCGATCCCGCCGCGATTCTGGCCGGCGACAACGCCACGCCCGAGCGGCTCGAGCGCATCCGCGACTCGCTCGGCCTCAACGAGCCCCTGATCGTGCAGTTCATCACCTGGGTAAACAAGCTGCTGCACGGCGACCTCGGGACGTCGCTGATCTCCAACCTGCCGGTCATCAAGATGATCGGCCAGCGCGTCGAGCCGTCGATCTCGATCGCGCTGTGCACCATCGTCCTCGCCGTGATCGTCGCGGTTCCCCTGGGGGTGATCGCCGCCTGGAAGCATGGCACCTGGATCGACCGTTTTGTCATGGGCCTGTCCGTGCTCGGCTTCTCGGTGCCGGTATTCGTGGTCGGCTATGTGCTGATCCAGGTCTTCGCGATCGAGCTGCGCTGGGTGCCGGTGCAGGGCTTCCGCAGCATCTTCAACGGCTTCGGTCCGTTCTTCGAGCGCATAATCCTGCCGACCTGCGCGCTCTCCTTCATCTACATCGCACTGATCGCGCGCATGACGCGCGCGGCGATGCTCGACGTGCTCGGTGAAGACTACGTGCGAACGGCGCGCGCGAAGGGCATCAACGAGGTTGCCGTGATGATGCGCCATGCGCTACGCAACGCCGCGGTGCCCGTGATCACCGTGATCGGCACCGGCTTCGCGCTGCTGATCTCCGGCGTCGTCGTCACCGAGAGCGTGTTCAACATCCCCGGCATCGGGCGCCTCACCGTCGATGCGGTGCTGGCGCGCGACTATCCGGTGATCCAGGCGATGATCCTGCTGACGTCGTTGATCTACGTCGTCGTCAATCTCGTCATCGACGTCGCCTACACCCTTCTCGACCCCCGGATCCGGTACTGAGGCAAGGACAACAACAATATGTCGGTCGATACCCTTCCCCAGTCGTCCATTCCGATCACCACGCCGCTGCGGCCGCGGTTCGGATTCCTCACCTCGACGCCGATCATCGCCGCGGCGACGTTCCTGCTCGCCCTGATCGTGTTGATCTCGATCCTGGCGCCGCTGATCGCGCCGCATGACCCGATCCAGCTCGCGCCCTCGCAGCGGCTGAAGCCCTCATCCGGCCAGTTCCTGCTCGGCACCGACGCCTACGGACGCGACGTGTTGTCGCGCGTGATCTATGGCGGCCGCATCTCGCTACTGATCGGGATCGGCGCCGCGATCCTGTCGATCGTCATCGGGCTCGCGATCGGCCTCGTCTCCGGCTTCTTCAAGCTGGTCGATGCCGTGATGATGCGCATCATGGACGGCCTGATGGCGATGCCGAGCATCCTGCTCGCGATCGCCGTGGTGTCGCTGTCCGGCGCCAGCCTCTGGACCGTGCTGATCGCGATCACGATCCCCGAGATTCCGCGCGTCGCGCGCCTGGTCCGCTCGGTCGTGCTGTCGGCACGCGAGGAGCCTTACGTGGAGGCCGCGATCTCGGTCGGCTCGAGCCTGCCGAAGATCATGTGGCGCCATTTGATGCCGAACACGATTGCGCCGCTGATCGTCCAGGGCACCTATATCTGCGCGTCCGCGATCCTGACCGAGGCCATCCTCTCCTTCCTCGGCGCCGGCATCTCGCCGGAGACGCCGACCTGGGGCAACATCATGGCGGAGGGTCGCCAGTACTTCCAGATCAAGCCGTCGCTGATCTTCTGGCCGGGCCTTCTACTCTCGATCGCCATCCTCAGCATCAACCTGATCGGCGACGCCGCCCGTGACGCCCTAGATCCCCGCATGAAGCAGCGGGAGGGGAAGTGATGCAAGTTGCACTGTCATTCCGGGGCGCGCCCCATGGCGCGAGCCCGGAATCCATTTCACCCCCGACACTGCGGCCCGATGGATTCCGGGTTCGCGCTACGCGCGTCCCGGAATGACGGAGAGAATTGACGTGACCGACACCATCCTCGACATTAACAACCTCGTCGTCTCCGTCGGCAAGAAGCCGAACGGGGCCAACATCCTCGACGGCATCTCGATCCAGGTGCGCGCGCGCGAGACGCTGTGCCTCGTCGGCGAGAGCGGCTCGGGCAAGTCGGTGACCTCGCTCACCACGATGGGCCTGCTGCCGAAGGGCACGCTGGTGCCGACCGGCGGCAGCGTCAAGCTGGTCGGCGAGGAGCTGCTCACCGCGACTGACCGCCGCCTGCGCCAGCTTCGCGCGACGCAGATGGCGATGATCTTCCAGGAGCCGATGACCGCGCTCAATCCGGTGGTACCGGTCGGCCGCCAGATCGACGAGGTGCTGCGCGCGCACACCAAGCTCGACGCGAGGGCCCGCAGGAAGCGCATTCTCGACATGATGGAGCAGGTCCATTTGCCCCAGGTCGAGCGCATCTTTGCCTCCTATCCGCACCGTCTCTCCGGAGGCCAGCGCCAGCGCATCATGATCGCGATGGCGCTGGTGCTGGAGCCGAAGCTCCTGATCGCGGACGAGCCGACCACCGCGCTCGACGTCACCACGCAGAAGCAGATCCTGTCCCTGATCCGCGAGCTCCAGCGCGATCACGGCACCGCCGTGCTGTTCATCACGCATGACATGGGCGTGGTCGCCGAGATCGCCGACCGCGTCGCGGTGATGCGGCAGGGCCGGCTGGTCGAGACCGGTCCGCTCGAAACCGTGCTGCGCAATCCGACCATGGAATACACCCGCAACCTGCTTTCGTCGGTGCCGAGCCTGGTGCCGCGGCCGCCGCGCGAGGACAGCCGCGAGCCCGTCGTCCTGGAGGCCAACGAGCTCAGCAAGGTCTACAAGGAGCGCGCCTTCTTCGGCAAAGGCCGCGAGGTCGTGGCCGCCGACAAGGTCACGCTCACGCTGCGCAAGGGCCGCACCCTCGGCATCGTCGGCGAAAGCGGCTCGGGCAAATCGACGGTGGCACGCTGCATCGTCCGCCTGATCGATCCGACCTCGGGCGGCGTGCGCCTCGCCGGCCGCGAGATCGCCGACATCTCGCGCCGCCTGCTGCAGCCGCACCGGCAGAAGATCCAGATCGTGTTCCAGGACCCCTATCGCTCGCTCAACCCGCGCGTCACAGTCGGCGAGAGCATTGCGGAAGGCCCGGTCAATTACGGCGTGGCGCATGCCGACGCGATGAAGCGCGCGCGCGAATTGCTCGAATTGGTCGGCCTGCCGGCCGATGCCGTCTCGCGCTATCCGCACCAGTTCTCCGGCGGCCAGCGCCAGCGCATCGCCATTGCCCGCGCACTCGCGCTCGATCCAGACGTGCTGGTCGCGGACGAAGCGGTCTCCGCGCTCGACGTCTCGGTGCAGGCGCAGGTGCTGGAACTCCTGGACGAGATCCAGAAGCGGCTCGGCATCGCCATCCTGTTCATCACCCATGACCTTCGCGTCGCCGCGCAGATCTGCGACGAGGTGGTGGTGATGCAGCACGGTCGCGTCGTGGAACAGGGCCCCGCCGGCGAGGTGCTGACGCATCCGAAGGAGGCCTATACCAAGGCGCTGCTGGATGCCGCGCCCGGGCGCGATTGGGATTTTGCGAACTTCCGGCCGGTGGCCGAGAGCGTGGCGGCGCGCGCGTAGCAACACTCTCTGTCGTCATTCCGGGGCATCGCGCAGCGATGAGCCCGGAATCCATTTGGCCGCGGACTTCCGTCGCACGATGGATTCTCAGGTGCGCAATTGCGCACCATAGTTTGCGCTACGCGCGCCCCGGAATGACGAGGAGAGAGCGCAGCATTCCCAAAACGATCTGACCCCATGCGCCGCGCGATTGCTTCCTGCCTTGCTCTTCTCGCAAGGCCAAGGCTAACGTCGCGCACTTTCAATTGGGACTGAACTGAATGACACGTATTGCCGTCGGCGGCTTCCTGCACGAGACAAACACCTTCGCGCCGACCAAGGCGACGTTCGCGGACTTCCAGCATGGCGGCGGCTGGCCGGCGATGACGGAAGGCGCCGACGTCTTGAAGGTGATGCGCCGCATCAATGTCGGCCTCGCCGGATTCGTCGACAGCGCCGAGGCGAACGGCTGGGAACTCGTTCCGACCATCGCTTGCGGCGCGAGCCCTTCGGCGCATGTCACCAAGGACGCGTTCGAGCGCATCGTCAAGGTGATGGTCGACGGCATCGCAGCCGCCGGCCCGCTCGACGCGGTCTATCTCGATCTGCACGGCGCCATGGTGACCGAGCATCTCGACGACGGCGAAGGCGAGATTCTGGCGCGCGTGCGCCGCGTCATCGGCAATGAGGTTCCGCTGGTCACGAGCCTCGACCTGCATGCCAACGTCACCCCCGAGATGATCGCGCATGCCGACGCGCTGATCGCCTACCGCACCTATCCCCATGTCGACATGGCCGAGACCGGCCGCGCCTGCGCGCGGCATCTGGCTTTGCTGCTGAAGACCAAGCAGCGCCTGGCAAAAGCCTTCCGGCAATTGCCGTTCCTGATCCCGATCAGCTGGCAATGCACCAACGACCAGCCGACCAAAGGCATCTATGAAAAACTCGCGGCGCTGGAGAGCGATGCGGTTCCGACGCTGTCTTTCGCGCCCGGCTTTCCCGCCGCGGATTTCCGCGACTGCGGGCCGAGCGTATTCGCCTATGGCAAGACGCAGGCGGACGCCGACCGCGCGGCCGATGCGATCGTGAGGCTGATCGAAAGCCACGAAAACGATTTCGACGGCAAGATCTGGTCGCCCGATGAGGGCGTGCGCCACGCCATGGAACTGGCGAAGAACGCCAGCAAGCCGATCATCATCGCCGACACCCAGGACAACCCGGGCGCCGGCGGCGATTCCGACACCACGGGCATGCTGCGCGCGCTGGTGCGCAACAAGGCGAGCGCCGCAACGGGAGCGATCTACGATCCGGAATCGGCCAAGGCCGCGCATGCGGCCGGCGTCGGCGCCACCGTGACGCTGTCGCTCGGCGGCAAGTCGGGCATTCCCGGCGACGAACCCTACCGCGAGACCTTCGTCGTCGAGAAGCTCTCCGATGGCCGCTTCGTCGCGCCCGGTCCCTATTATGGCGGCCGCGAGATGGAGATGGGCCCGTCCGCGGCCTTGCGCATCGGCGATGTCCGCGTCGTCGTCTCCTCGCACAAGGCCCAGCTCGCCGACCAGGCGATGTATCGTTACGTTGGCATCGAGCCCACAAAAGAGAAGATCCTGGTCAACAAGAGCTCCGTACACTTCCGCGCCGATTTCGAGCCGATCGCGGAGAAGCTGATGATCTGCGCCGCGCCCGGCGCGATGCCGGCCGACACCGCCACCCTGCCCTGGACGCGCCTGCGGCCGGGCATCCGCATCAAGCCGAACGGCCCCGTTTTCAATCCTCCTTCACGCTAACCCGGACAGGACCACATGCCCACGATCGACCGCATCGACGGCTACGCCGACGAACTCACCGCCATCAGGCGTGACCTCCACGCCCATCCCGAGATCGGCTTCGAGGAAGTGCGCACCTCCGGCATCGTCGCCGACAAGCTGAAGAGCTGGGGCATCGAGGTACATCGCGGCCTCGGCGGCACCGGCGTGATCGGCGTCATCAAGGGCAAGGGCTCGGGCGGCAAGCGCATTGGTCTCCGCGCGGACATGGACGCGCTGCCGATGGAAGAGAACACCAACCTGAAATGGAGCTCGAAAATCCCGGGCCGCTTCCACGGCTGCGGCCATGACGGCCACACCACCATGCTGCTCGGCACCGCGCGCTACCTCGCCGAGACCCGGAATTTCGACGGCACCGTGCATCTGATCTTCCAGCCGGCCGAGGAAGGCCTCGGCGGCGCCCGCGCCATGATCAAGGACGGCCTGTTCGAGAAATTCCCCTGTGACGAGCTCTACGGCTTGCACAACGCGCCCGACCTCAACCATGGCGAGATCGCGATCCTGCCGGGCCCGGCGATGGCCAGCGCCGACTTCTTCGACCTGCGCATCACCGGCTACGGCGCGCATGGCGCGATGCCCGAGCGCTCCAAGGACGCCGTGATCATCGCGACGACGCTGGCGCAGGCGATCCAGACCATCGTCAGCCGCAATGTCGAGCCGCTGCAGGCCGCGGTGGTGTCGATCACCCAGATCCATGCGGGCTCCGCCTACAACGTCATTCCAGGCGATGCGCATCTGTGCGGCACCATCCGCACCTTCTCGAAAGAGGTTCGCGCCCTGGTCTCTGAACGCATCCGCACCATCTGCGCCGGCATCGCCAGCGCCTATAGCTGCGTGATCGAGGTCGACATCCGCGACACTTTCAACGTCCTGATCAACCAGGCGGAGCAGTCCAAGGTGGTCGAGGAGGTCGCCCGCACGATCGTCGATCCCTCCAACGTGATCACCCGCCTGCAGCCGAAGATGGGCAGCGAGGATTTCGCGGACATGCTGGAGACCATCCCCGGGGCCTATTTCTGGGTCGGGCATGACGGCTCGGTGCCGGTGCACAATCCCGGCTTCGTGCTCGACGACAAGATCCTGCCGATCGGCGCCAGCGTGTTCGCCCGCATCGTCGAGACGCGCATGCCGGTGGGCGGAAATGCCTAGAAAGAGCGTCGAGAACGCGGTCACCTCGCTGCACGATCTGTCCGCGGTCGACCTGATCGCGGGCTATCGCGCCAAGCAATTCTCGCCGAGCGAGGTGCTGGAGGATTTGCTTGCGCATGTCGCAGCGTGGGAACCGCATCTCAACGCTCTCTATGCCTTCGATCCCGACGGCGCACGCGAGGCCGCCAAGGCCTCGACCGCGCGTTGGAGCGGCGGCGAGCCGTCGGGTGCGCTCGACGGCGTCCCCGTCACGGTCAAGGACAACATCGCGACCAAGGGCGTGCCGGTGCCGCTGGGTGCCGCCAGCGTCAAGCTGGTGCCGGCCGAGAAGGACGCCCCGCCCGCCGCGCGCCTGCGCGAGGCCGGTGCGATCATCTTCGCCAAGACCACGATGCCCGATTACGGCATGCTGTCCTCCGGGCTGTCCAGCTTCCACGCGCTGGCGCGCAACCCCTGGGACCTCTCCAAGAATCCCGGCGGCTCCAGTGCGGGTGCGGGCGCAGCAGCCGCGGCCGGCTATGGCCCGCTGCATCTCGGCACCGATATCGGCGGCTCGGTGCGCCTGCCTGCGGGTTGGTGCGGCCTCGTCGGCCTGAAGCCGAGCTTCGGCCGCGTGCCGATCGATCCCACCTATGTCGGCCGCGTCGCCGGTCCCATGACCCGCACGGTCGATGATTGCGCGCTGATGATGAGCGTCATCGCAAAACCCGACCGGCGCGACGGCATGAGCCTGCCCGCCGAGCCGCTCAATTGGAAGGGCCTGGAGAAATCCCCGCGCAAATTGCGCATCGGTCTGATGCTCGATGCGGGCTGCGGCCTGCCGCCGGACAAGCCGGTGCGCGAGGTCGCGGTGGAGGCCGCCAAAGCGTTCGAGTCCGCAGGCAGCGTGGTCACCGAAGTCGACGGCATCCTGACGCGCGAGATGCTCGACGGCCTCGACAATTTCTGGCGCGCGCGGATGTGGGACGATCTGTCCAGGCTGACGCCGGCCGAGCGGGCCAAGGTGCTGCCCTATATCTTCGCCTGGGGCGAGTCCGGCGCGAAGCTCTCGGGCGTCGAGGTGATCCGCGGCTTCAACCAGACGATGGCGATCCGTGCGGCGGCGGCGAAGCTGTTCTGCGAACTCGACTACGTGATCTCGCCGACCGCACCGAACGTGAACTATCCGGCCGACTGGGCCTCGCCGACCAACGATCCGATGAAGCCGTTCGAGCACATCGCCTATACCGTGCCGTGGAATATGTCGGAGAACCCGGCGATCTCGATCAACGGGGGCTTCGACGCCAAGGGCTTTCCGATCGGCGTGCAGATCGTCGGCCGCCGCTTCGACGACATCGGTGTGCTCGGCATGGCCAAGGCGTTCGAGGGCCTGCGAGGCGCGCAGCGGGCCTGGCCGCAGCCGCCGGCCAAGTGAGACGCTTTCGTCATCCGGGACAGCGCGCCCTTTAGGCGCAAGCCCGAATGATTTGGGACAGGCAACATACGAAAGACTCTTGCTTACCCTCCCCTGGAGGGGGAGGGTCGGCTCACATTGAGCGAAGCGAAGTGTGAGAC
>NZ_JAEMSD010000465.1:0-3886 GCF_016462955.1 Bradyrhizobium sp.
GCGCTGTTCTCCGCGCAAGGGCCCGCGATCGCCGCGGCGCTGATCGCCGGCTTCAACCAGATGCTCTATGTGCAGGCGCGCATCGCGATGCTCGACATCTTTGCGCTCGGCTTCGGCCTGCTTGCGATCGCCGCCTTCATGCATGGTTTTCGAAGAGAGCGGCCGCAGGCGATGTTTGCCGCCGCAGGCGCCCTGTTCGGGCTTGCCGCGGCATGCAAATGGAGCGGCCTGTTTCCGCTTGGCGTCTGCATCGTCATCGTCGCGGTGATCCGCCTGATGCAGGGCTGGCGCACGCTGTTCGCTGATGCGAGGCTGGACGACTGGTATCGGCCGGAACTGTGGCCCGCCTTGAAAATGCATCACCTCGCGCTCTGCTTCGCGGTCCTTCCGATGGTGGCTTATCTTGCCGCCTTCGTTCCGCTTCACGGATTTTCGCTGGCTGGCCTGATCGAGGCCCAGCGGCGCATCTTTGCCGACAACACCACGACCGCCATCGCAGGCCACACCTATATGAGTTCATGGCCGTCCTGGCCGCTGCTGGCGCGCCCGGTTTGGTTCCTGTTCGACAAGACCGCAGAGGACCACGTCGCTGCGATCGCCTTTCTGGGCAATCCGCTGGTCCTATGGCCGGCTCTGCCCGCCCTCGCCGTGGTGCTGCGCGATTTCGTCGTGGCGCGGCGCTGGGATGCGTTACTCATCGCAGCATTCTATTTCGGCCCCTGGCTCGCCTGGGCATTGCTGCCGCGCACGCTGGGCTTCATCTATTACTATCTGCCCGCAGCGACCGCGGCCTCGCTCGCGCTGGTCTATGTGCTGCGCCGGGAGGGGCTGCCGCGATGGCTGCTGTGGGCCTATGTCGGCGTCGCCGCGGCCGGCTTTGCAGTCATGCTGCCGATTTCCGCAGCGTTCGTCGGCACCTCGATGAGGTGGTTCAACCGGCTGATGTTGTTCCAAAGCTGGATCTAATGCCCGCTTGCGTGCATAGGCCGGGCAGAATTGACTTGCGTGAATCAATCGTCGCGTGTCGACTGCCCGCCATTGCCGGAATGGGAGAGGCGGCAGGTGGGCATGGAGGACGGCATTGCGAGTCCGGATTATTCCAGCGCGGATTGGCTGCGTGCCGTAGTCGACACCGCCGTCGACGGGGTGATCCTGATCGACGCCCACGGCGGCATCCTGATGTTCAATCCGGCCTGCGAAAAGTTGTTCGGCTATTCCGCCGGCGAGGTCGTCGGACGGAACGTCAAGGTCCTGATGCCCTCGTCCTACCGTGACGCCCACGACGGCTATCTTCACAACTACCATGTCAGCGGCGAACGCAAGATCATCGGTATCGGCCGCGAGGTGGCGGGACAGCGCAAGGACGGCTCGACCTTCCTGATTCATCTGTCGGTCGGCGAGACCAAGCAGGCGTCGGGAAAATCGATCTTCGTCGGCATCTTGCACGACCTCACGGAGCGCGAGCGGGTCGAGCGCGAGTTGCGCGAGAGCGCGGCCCGGCTGCGCGCGGTAGTCGACACCGCCGTCGACGGCGTGATCCTGATCGATTCCAACGGCACCATCCTGAAGTTTAATCCGGCCTGCGAAAGACTGTTCAAGTACCGGGCCGACGAAGTTCTGGGAGAGAACGTCACGATCCTGATGCCGGAGCCCTACCGATCCGAGCACGACGGCTACGTTCGCAACTTCCTGACCACCGGCGAGAAGAAGATCATCGGCATCGGCCGCGAGGTGGTGGGCCGGCGCAAGGACGGCACGACCTTTCCGATGGACCTTTCGGTCGGCGAGGCGGAGCAGGACGGCTCGCCGATCTTCGTCGGCATGATCCACGATCTGAGCGACCGCAAGCGCACCGAGGCCCAGCTGATCCAGGCGCAGAAGATGGAGGCGGTCGGCCAGCTCTCCGGCGGCATCGCCCACGACTTCAACAATCTGCTCACCGTGATCGTCGGCAACGCGGAATTCCTGGCGGAGCAATTGCTGTCGCGCGCCGACCTGAAGCGGCTCGCCGAGGACATCTGCAGCGCCGGCGAACGCGGCGCCGAGCTCACGCAGCGCCTGCTCGCCTTCAGCCGCAAGCAGCTGCTGCGGCCGGTCGAGACGGAATGCAACAAGCTCGTCGAATCCATGCACAAGCTGCTGCGGCGGACGCTGCGTGAGGACATTGCCATCGCTACCCAGACCGATCCCGCGCTCCGGCACGCCTTTGCCGATCCCGCGCAGCTCGAATCGGCGATTCTCAACCTCGCGCTGAACGCCCAGGACGCGATGGGATCAGGTGGACGTCTGACCATTTCGACCGCGAACGCGTCGCTCGATCCGGGCGACCACAACGCCCACCCCGAGGTCGGGCCGGGCGAGTATGTCGTGATCGCGGTGACCGACACCGGTTCTGGCATGCCGAAGCCGGTGCTTGAACGTGCGTTCGAGCCCTTCTTCACCACCAAGGAGGTGGGCAAGGGCAGTGGGCTGGGGCTCAGCATGGTCTACGGCTTCGCCAAGCAGTCCAACGGCCATGTCACGATCTACAGCGAGCCCGGCCTGGGGACGACGGTGCGGATCTATCTTCCGGCCGTGCTGGCGAAGACGCAGGACGTACCGCTTGCGGTCGACAAGGAGGTGACGAATAGCGGATCCGAGAGCGTGCTGGTCGTCGAGGACGATCCGTTCGTCCGGTCCTACGCGGTCATGAGCCTGGAGAGCCTGGGTTACAAGGTCGTCTCCGCCGTCGACGGCAGGGAGGCCTTGCAAAAGCTTGCGACGACGGCGCACATCGACCTGTTGTTCACCGATGTCGTCATGCCCGGGGGAGTCAACGGTTGGGAGCTTGCAGGACTCGCACGCAAGGACAGGCCTGATCTGCGCGTGCTGCTGACGTCGGGCTACGCGCTCGAGACGCTGGCGGCAAACGGCCATGTCCGGCAGGGCGCTCTGATCCTGGAAAAGCCCTACCGCAAGGCCGAGCTCGCACGGCTGGTGAGAGAGGCGCTCGTCGCGCCGGTGCCGGTGTGAGCCGCCTGCCGGTGGGCGGCAGGCGGCGAACCCTCGAGTGATCACTTCGACGCGGTCTTGGTGTCCATGTTGACGACCTGGACGCGGCGGTTGGCTGGGTCGGTGCCGTTGGCGGCATCCTTCAGCTTGGTCTCGCCGTATCCGACGGTGACGAGATCGGTACCGTTGAGGCCGTAGTTCTGCATCAGGTATTTCTTGATGGTGTCGGCGCGCCGTTCGGAGAGCCCCTGATTGTACTGTTCGCCGCCGGTCGCATCGGTGTGGCCGGCGACCACGATGGTCGAGCCCTTCAGCGCCGGATCCGACAGCGCCTTGCCGAGCGCCTGCACCGATGCCATCGAGGTCTTGGCGATGTCGGCCGAGTTATAGTCGAACTGGATCTCCAGATCGATCTTCGGCTTGGTCGCAGCTAGCTCGGCGATCTGCTCGCGCTCGCCGGTCGAGAGCGACCGGGTCGAACGGTTGCGCACGGTGTTCAGGAAGCTCGCTTCCTTGGCCTGCACGGTCGTGTCGACCTGCGGCGCAACGGACAGCCCGCGGGTCAACGGCTTCGGCTTCAGCGCATCGACGATCTGGCCGGCGGTGACGTTGTTGTCGCCCGCCAGCGCAAGGCCTGCCGTCATCGACAGGGCGGCGGAAAGAGTTATCGCCTTCAGTCCAAAAAACTTATCAAAACGGGTCATTGTCGTATCCTCGCTGTTACGCCTGATGGCGATTTGATGCTCTGAGCCTAGCGCAGGTTCAAAGGCCTCGATGTGACCTCCGTCACGCTCGGGCAGAACTCCGATCAGGTTCGATCGTCTGCGCTTGATCGGGGGCAAGAAGCTCGAACCTGCGGGAAGGCCTCTAGTGAGCCTGAAGTCGCAATCGGCAG
>NZ_JAEMSD010000465.1:3896-5344 GCF_016462955.1 Bradyrhizobium sp.
GAGGAGAGAAGTTGATGAAGACCCTGTTACTTGCGACGGCATTCGTGGCACTCGCTCTGACTCCCGCATCGGCCGCCAAGATGGCGTGCACCAGTGCAAACATGGCAAAGCTCGTTGCCGGGATGGGTGGCGAAGACACGCCGGGCAAGATCGCAGCGAGGAAGTCGATGGCGGCGGCCAATTCCGACATGAGCAAAGGCAACATGCGCGGCGCCTGCAAGCACTACATGAGCGCCGAGAAGGCGATGGCGATGAAGTAACGTCCGCCGCTTCCCACGTCATGGCCGCGCTGGCAGCAGATGGCAGCGCGGCTTTTTCGTGTCCCTTGCGTCTTTGCCTCGGCACGAATCCCGCTACATTACCGCCTGCAATGTCCCGTACGTCGAAACCGTTTCCGATCACCACGACAGAAGCTCGGCGGATCTGGCTGCACGCCCAGCGGCTGGACGAGCGTACCCCGTTCGGCCATGGCACGCAGGCCGTTGCGGACGCGGTCGCGCATCTCGGCTATGTCCAGATCGACACCATCAACGTCATCGAGCGCAGCCATCACCACATCCTGTTCAGCCGGATCCCGTCCTACCGCCGCGCCGATCTGCGCCAGGCCCAGAGCATCGACAAGAGCGTGTTCGAATACTGGACCCACGCGCTCTCCTACGTGCCGGCGAACGACTTCCGCTTCTTTCTCCCCGCAATGCGCGAGCACCGTCGCGAGGGTCACAAATGGTTCGCTTCCGTGACGCCGGCCGACATGCGCAAGGTGATGCGGCTGCTGCGCGCCGGTCCGCTGACGATCCGTGACATCGAGGACGACGTGCTCGTCGAGAAGGAGCATCTGTGGCAGAGCCGAAAGCCCTCGAAGCGGGCCTTGCAGCTCGCCTTCTATACCGGCGCCGTCACCATCAGCGAGCGCCAGGGCATGCTCAAGACCTACGAGCTGATGACGCGCCATTTCGACTGGGACAAGCTGCCGAGGCCGGCCTCGAGCAGGGAGATCACGGCCTATCTGCTCGATCGCGCGCTGCGCGCGCAGGGCGTGGTCAGCCTCGATTCGATCTGCCATCTCGACGCGCCGAGCAAGAAGCCGGTCGCACGCCTGATCGCCTCGCGCGTCCGCCGCGGCGAGCTCGTGCCGGTCGCGATCGACGGCTCCAGCAAGCAGGAGCATTGGGCCGCGCCTGCGGCACTCGAAGCGAGCGGCGAGGTGTCGCCGGATCTCGTCCACATCCTCTCGCCGTTCGACCCCCTGATCATCCAGCGCAAGCGCACCAATCTCATCTTCGGCTACAATCATCTGTTCGAAGCCTATGTGCCCAAAGCCAAGCGCAAGCTCGGCTATTTCGCGCTGCCCGTGCTGGTCGGCGACGAGATCGTCGCCGCGCTCGATCTCAAACCCGACCGGCAGAACAAGAAGCTCTTGATGCAGAAATGGACCTGGGTCTTCGAGG
>NZ_JAEMSD010000466.1:0-2888 GCF_016462955.1 Bradyrhizobium sp.
CTGGAGCTCGGAGCTGTTCATGGCCGCATTTGCGAACGAAGTCGCGGGGCCGTCAAGCTGCGCGGCGGGGTGGTGTCGCGACATGAACGGGTTTGCATCTCTCCCCGTTTGGGAGAGGTGAGGACCTCAACGCCCCACCTGGCCGCGATCGCGCAGGAAGTGATCCGCCAGCACGCAAGCCATCATGGCCTCGCCGACGGGGACCGCACGGATGCCGACACAGGGATCGTGCCGGCCCTTGGTGAAGATCTCGGTCTCGGCCCCCTGCCGATCGACGGTGAGACGCGGCTGCAGGATCGACGAGGTCGGCTTCACCGCGAAGCGCACCACCACCGGCTGTCCGGTGGAGATGCCTCCCAGCACGCCGCCGGCATGGTTGGACAGAAACCGCGTGCCGTCATTGCCGGTGCGCATCTCGTCGGCGTTCTCTTCGCCGGTGAGCTCGGCAGCGCCAAAACCGGCGCCGATCTCGACGCCCTTGACGGCGTTGATCGACATCATCGCGGCCGCGAGGTCGGAATCGAGCTTGGCGTAGATCGGGGCGCCGAGACCTGCCGGCACGCCCTCGGCGACGATTTCGATCACCGCGCCGATCGAGGAGCCGCTCTTGCGGATGCCGTCGAGATAGGTCTCGAAGAACGCGGCCTTGTCCTTGTCCGGGCAGAAGAACGGGTTGTTGGCGATCTCGTCCCAATTCCACTTGTCGCGATCGATCTTGT
The DNA here is from genome assembly GCF_016462955.1 of Bradyrhizobium sp. Lineage (GTDB taxonomy): Bacteria > Pseudomonadota > Alphaproteobacteria > Rhizobiales > Xanthobacteraceae > Bradyrhizobium. The sequence goes on from NZ_JAEMSD010000466.1 coordinate 720, forward strand.
GCGGGCCCATCTGCACCAGGGCACCCCGCACCTTGACGTCGGGCAGCACCTTTCGCGCGATGGCGCCGGCGGCAACGCGCATCGCGGTCTCGCGCGCCGAGGAGCGCCCGCCGCCGCGATAATCGCGCAGGCCGTATTTGGCTTCATAGGTGAAGTCGGCGTGACCGGGCCGAAACTTGTCCTTGATCTCGGAATAGTCCTTCGAACGCTGGTCGGTGTTCTCGATCAGCAGCCCGATCGGGGTGCCGGTCGTCACCTGCACGCCGGTCTCCGGATGCGCCATCACGCCGGACAGGATCTTCACCTGGTCCGGCTCCTGGCGCTGAGTGGTGAAGCGCGACTGGCCGGGTCGGCGGCGCTCGAGATCCTTCTGGATGTCGGCCTCGGTGAGCGGGATCATGGGCGGGCAGCCGTCGACCACGCAGCCGATCGCGACCCCATGGCTTTCGCCGAAGGTGGTGACGCGGAACATGTGGCCGAAGGTGTTGAAGGACATCGCTGCTCGCGGGTTCGTTCGAGCGTGTGGTAACGCGCTCTCGATGAGGGGTCAAATGGCCGCTATTCATCATGGCCGGGCCTGTCCCGGCCATCCACGTTCTTAGTTCGGGAAGTAAAGTGCGTGGATGCCCGGGACAAGCCCGGGCATGACGGCGGGGATGCGGCCGCGCCTAACTAAACTTCTCCAGCCGCCCGTCCCGGAATACGTAGACGGCGCCCTGCTCGATATAGAGCTCGGCGGCGCTGGCGGGGGTCTCGAGGCCCAAGGCCACCATCAGGGCGCGGCAGGTCCCGCCATGGGCCACGGCAACGGTATCGACCAGAAGCGACTCGTACCAGTCGAGCATGCGCAGCTGCACCGCCGCATAGGTCTCCCCACCCGCAGGCCCCACGGTCCATTTGTCGGCGAGGCGCCTTGCATAGATGTCCGGATCCTGCGCCTCGCTCTCGGCCAGCGTCAGTCCTTCCCAGGTGCCGTAGCCGATCTCGCGCAGACGATCGTCGAGCGCGTAATCGGCTGGCGGCAATTCGAGCTTGCCGCGTGCGAGCTCCATGGTCTGGCGCGCACGGCCGAGCGGGCTCGACACGTAAGGCAGCGCGGCCTTGTCGCACCCGTCGCGCTTGAACAGGTCGCCCAGAATGCCGCCGGCCTGCACGGCCTGGCCGCGGCCGCGCGCGTTCAGCGGAATGTCCCTGTTGCCCTGAAGCCTGCCGAGCGCATTCCACTCGGTCTCGCCGTGGCGAAGATAGTAGATCGTAGGCTTGGGCATTTCAGCTCAAGGTCAGTCCTTGCCGCCAAGCGAGATATCAGGCGCATCCGGCCGCTTCATGCCAAGCACGTGATAGCCGGAATCGACATGGTGCACCTCGCCGGTGACGCCGCGCGAGAGATCGGAGAGGAAATACAGCGCGCTGCCGCCGACGTCCTCGGTCGAGACGTTGCGCCGCAGCGGCGCGTTGGCCTCGTTCCACTTCAGGATATAGCGGAAGTCGCCGATGCCGGACGCCGCCAGCGTCTTGATCGGCCCCGCCGAGATCGCGTTGACGCGGATGTTCTTCTCGCCGAGGTCGGCGGCGAGATAGCGCACGCTGGCTTCCAGCGCCGCCTTGGCCACGCCCATCACGTTGTAATGCGGCATCCACTTCTCGGCGCCGTAGTAGGAGAGCGTGATCAGCGAGCCGCCATCGATCATCAGCTTCTCGGCGCGCTGCGCCACCGCCGTGAACGAATAGCAGGAGATCAGCATGGACTTGGAAAAGTTCTCCTGCGTGGTATCGACGTAGCGGCCGTCGAGCTGCTCGCCATAGGCAATCGCGTGCACCAGGAAATCGATCTTGCCCCACTTCTCCTTCAGCACCGCGAAGACGGCGTCAATGGTCGCGGCATCCGTGACGTCGCAATGGCCAAGCACGAGGCCGCCGATCTCGGCGGCGAGCGGCTCGACGCGCTTCTTCAGCGCATCGCCCTGGTAGGTGAAGGCGAGCTCGGCACCGGCCGCGTGGCACGCCTTGGCGATGCCCCAGGCGATCGAGCGGTTGTTGGCGACGCCGAGGACGACCCCGCGCTTGCCCTGCATCAGACCAGAATTCTGCGCCATTTTTGCACGTCCCGTCGAACTCTCGTTGAGGTCTGGAGGTACACCAGCCCTTCTTCGCGGTACAGTCCTAATA
>NZ_JAEMSD010000466.1:2898-5340 GCF_016462955.1 Bradyrhizobium sp.
GTCCTAATACGCGGCGTTAACGGTGTTTCGAGTGCCGGAATAGCCGTTCCGGTCGGGTGTTATGATCGCTATGGGCGCTCGCCGAGCGCCAGGGACGTCAAGACCGCGATGAATGCGTTTCGCCAGAGTGTGGAAGCCATGATCCCGGCGTTGCGCCGCTATGCCCGCGCGCTCACGCGCGATGCGGATGCGGCCGACGACCTGGTGCAGGATACGCTGGTGCGCGCGCTGCGTTCGGAGCGACTGTTTCTCGGCGGCGACGTCAGGAGCTGGCTCTATACGATCCTGACCAACCTCAACAAAAACCGGCGGCGCTCACTGGCAAGGCGGCCGCAATTCATGCCGCTGACGGAAAACAACCCGGATGCCAGCGGCACCGAGGCTGAAGGACGCGACATCGAGAAGGCGCTGGCCACTCTCGTCGAGGAGCAGCGTTCGGTGCTGCTGCTGGTGATGCTGGAAGGCCTCAGCTATCGCGAGGTCGCCGACATCCAGGGCGTACCGATCGGCACCGTGATGTCGCGCCTGGCACGCGCGAGAGCCCACATCAAGGGCTCGCTGGAGGGTGAGCGCCCCGCGCTCAGGCGGGTGAAATGACGAGCTGCGCGAACTTAACTCGCAAAAGATATCTTGGGCCGAAGAGCCAGAGACCACCGCTATGAACGACCGCAATATCCCAGTGACCGAAGACGAACTGCACGCTTATGTCGATGGCGAGCTGCCGGCCGAGCGCCGTGCCGACGTCGAGGCCTTTCTTGCCGCCCATCTTGACGAGGCCGAGCGCGTGCAGTCCTGGCGCGCCATGGCCGAGATGCTGCACGCCCGCTATGATGCCGTTGCCCAGGAACCGGTGCCGGCGCGGCTCGAGCTCGAGCGGCTGGAGCGCCGCCCGCGGCAATGGTTCTATGGCGCCGCTGCGGCCGTGCTGGTGGCCTTCGTCGCCGGCGGCACCGCCGGCTGGGTCGCGCATGGCGCCGCCAACGCGCCCTCGACCTTCCAGAACTTGACGGCAGATGCGCTCGACGCTCACCGCCTCTATGTTGTCGAGGTTCGCCACCCCGTCGAAGTCGGCGGCAATGAGCGCGACCACCTCCAGGCCTGGCTGACCCGGCGCTGCGGCTGGACCGTGTTCGCGCCGAACCTGGAAGCCAGCGGGCTGAAGCTGGTCGGCGGCCGGCTTCTGCCGGGGCCGAACGGTCCGGCGTCATTCCTGATGTATGAGGGCGCCTCGGGCGAGCGGTACACGATCTACTCCGCCAAGACCGAGAATGGTGCGACGCAAATGCGCTACGCCAGGACGGACAAGGATGGTGCGTTGTTTTGGGCCGAGCGCGGCGTCGGCTATGTCGTCAGCGGTAGCAGCGACCGTGACCGGCTGACCAAGGTGGCGCAGGCGGTGTACGACCAGGCGGAGAAAAACGGCACTTGAACAACCACACGACCATCGGTGCCTAGATTCCGTCATTGAAAATTTGGAATCAGGACATGGACGCGTCTCATTATCGCACCGGGTGTTCACGCGATTATGAGTGGCGTTCGATCCGCCGATCGACGCGGGCGGCCTCGATTGGGGTTTTTGGTACCGCGCTGGTCCCCCTCTCGAGGCCGCACCTTCTTATCGACTGCCCCGCCGGACAATCGACGCGTCGATCCATGAAGCGCTAGCACGGTTCTGGCATATGATGGGCATCATCTCCCGGACGATGCCCTCAGTCTTTCGGAGAACCCCTTCAGCTGGATCGAACCTAACCCAGCCCGCTCCGCGGATTGTAGGGATGTTGGTCCCGCCACTTCTCCATCAATGCCTCGAGCTCGGCGTCGTTCCCGTCCGGTAGCATAATCCTGATGGTGACGAAGAGATCCCCGGTCCCGCCGGCTCTCGGCAGGCCCTTGCCCTTGAGGCGGAAGGTGCGGCCGCTGGAGGTGTTTTTGGGGACCGAGAGCTCCACGGCATTGCCGAGGGTTGGCACGCGGACCTTGCCGCCGAGCACCGCCTCGTAGAGCGTGACCGGCAGGTCGATCCTGAGGTCGGCGCCGTCGACCTTGAAGAACGGGTGCGGCGCGATGTTGATGGTGATCAGGAGATCGCCCGGTGGATGGCCCTGCGCGCTCTCGCCCTGCCCTCGCAGCCGAATCTGCTGGCCCTCGGTGACGCCAGCCGGAATCTTGACGTTGAGCTCCTTGCCGGTCGGCAGGCGCACGCGCTTCTCGCCGCCCTTGGCGGATTCTTCCAGCGAAACGGACATGGCGACGTTGACGTCGAGGTCCAGGCCGATGCCGCCGGTGTCGAACTCGAACTGGGCACCGCCGCCGGCGCCGGGCCGCGCACCGCGCATTCCGCCGCCGAACATGCTGTTGAGGATATCCTCGAAGGCGCCGCCGCCTGGCCCGCCCGGGCCGCCCGCCCCGCGGCGGCCAGGTCGTCCGCATCCACCAGGACCC
>NZ_JAEMSD010000467.1:0-937 GCF_016462955.1 Bradyrhizobium sp.
GTACCAGAACTCGGCAGCGACATAGCCGACCACGATCCGCCTGTCGGGATCGAGCGGCCGGGCCGTCAGCGTCCTTCGCGGCAATCTGGCGCCGATCGCATCCCACCAGGATTTGCGCGCCGCCTGCTGGACCGCGAAATCAGCCTCGGAGAGATAGTCCAGCAGGTAGATCTTCCGCGCGATCAGGTCAGGCTGGTCGGGGGCGATTGCAAGCGCCGCATCGAGATGCTCGATCGCGGCTGCGGTCTCGCCCTGGTTGGCAAAGCAGGCGCTCAGCAGCGCCAAGGCGACCGGCGAGCGCGGATTCTCCTCGAGCAATGCCGTGCAGGCCACGATCGCCTGGGCTGTATTCCCCACGCTCAGCGCGACCTCGGCCTTCCCCCGCAGCGCCACTTCGAGCTTCGGTGACTGCGCGAGCGCGGCATCGAAATCCGCCGCCGCCTGCTCCGGCCGCGACAGCTCAAAATTGAGCCGCCCGCGGTGCGCGAGGACTTTCGGCGAACCGGGCCTGATCGCGAGCGCCGCTGCGAGCGCGGCTTCTGCCTCGTCGTAATGCTTGAGTTCGGTAGCGACCACCCCCTTGCCGACAAGGGCCTCGGCGTGACGGGGCTGAAACAACAGCGCTCGCTCGAAACTCTGCCCGGCGCGGTCAAACCGGCCCAACGCCAACTCGGCCAGGCCGCGATTGCAGAGCGCATCGGCATAGTCGGGCTTCAGAGCGATGGCGCGGTCATAAAACGCGATGGCCTGGTCGGGCCGGTTCATCTGGAGCAAGGTGTTGCCGAGGCCGGCCAGAGCCGGCGTGAAGTTCGGCTTCAACGCGATCGCCTTTTCCTGACAGGCGCGGGCCGCTTCGAATTTCTGAAGCGCAGAATATACGACCGCGAGATTACTCTGGGCCTCGTGCGACCGCGGATCGAGCGCGGGAGCACGTTCG
>NZ_JAEMSD010000467.1:947-2682 GCF_016462955.1 Bradyrhizobium sp.
GCGCGGTCGCACGTTCGAGCAGTTGCTGCGCCTCGTCGAGGCGGCCGCCCTGCTGCACGCTCAGGCCAAGAAAATGCGTCGCGTCGAAATGATCCGGAACGGCCTGCACGATCTGGCGGCAGAGCGCCTCGGTCTCGGCATATCGGCCCTGCCCATAGGCGCTCGCGGCGGCGGCAATGACGGCGTCGGCCTGCTTCTTCAATTTTTTCTGCAACCGCGCATTCTGGAATGCGCGCGCGCCGGCGCCGCTGCTCTGCAAGGTGTCTCTCCGGAAGATGGCCCGCGGCGAGTCTAACTGATTCGCGCACCGGCCCGGCCGGGGTCCGGGACCAGAAATGCGTCCGTGATGTCCCGGGGCTCGCGTGAAGGAGCGGGTTCAGGCATCGCTGCGTGCGTCCGCCACACTGACCGCAGCCTCGCCGCCCTCAGCGGCCGCGACACAATAGTCACGCCAGAACTTGCGGTAACCGGCTTCGAGCTCCCGCGTGTAGATCTCGACATTACCGGCGGGCGAGGCTGCGATCTGAGCCGGCAGACCGGCCCGCAACTTCGCCAGACGTTCGGGCTGCGAGGCAAACTTGCGCGCGATCTCGACATAGCCATCGTCATCCTCGGCGACCCAGTCGCCGAGTCCGACGGCCGTCACGATGGAGGCGCCGGCACGCGAGGAGGCTCCAATGCCGAGCTTGGCGACGACGGGAACACCCTTGTAGAGGGATTCCCAGGTGCTGATGCCGCCGTTTTGCGGGAACGTGTCGAGGGAGATATCGATCTTGTCGAACGCCCTCAGATGGTCGTCGCGCGAAGTGGTGCCGAGACAGGTGATGTTCTCCTCGGCAATACCTTGCGCGATGAAGCGGGCCATCAGGCTGTCGCGCAGCAGGGCATCATCAAGCAAACCATGCTTGAGGATGATCTTCGATCCCGGCACCTCCCGCATGATGCGCGACCACACGCGGATTGCGTCATCCGAGATCTTGTAGATGCGGTTGAACACGCCGAAGGTGACGTAGCCGTTGTGCAGCATCGGCAGCGCGGAGGGCTGCAAATTGGTGACCGGCTCCATCGTGATCAGGCACGGCAGGTCGTGGATCTTCTCGGCAAACAAGTGGCGGACCGACGGCGGTATGAAGATAGGATCGGCGAGCACGTAGTCCATGGTCGGCATGCCCGTGCCCGTCGCGTGGCCGAAGCCGGTGGCCTGGATCGGAGCCGGCTTCCGCGCGAAAGCCTGCAGCCTGTTGCCGGTCGTGTGGCCCGACACGTCGATCAGGATGTCGACATTGTCGGCCTGGATGCGGTCGGCAAGCTCGTCGTCCGAGAGCCCCCAGGCGTTGACCCAGACATCCGCCAGCTGCTTGAACTTGGCGGTGTACTCGTCTTCTCCCGGCCAGGAATAATAGCAGATGATCTCAAACTTGGCGTGATCATGGTTGCGCAGCACCGGCAGCAGGGTGAGTCCCGCCGAGTGCTGCCGGAATTCGGCGGCGACATAGCCGACCACGATCCGCTTCTCCGGATCGAGCGGCCGCCTGGGCAGCGTCCGTTGCGGCAGCTTGGAGCCGATCTGATCCCACCAGGTTTTTCGTATTGCCTGCTGGACGACGAAATCGGCCTCGGCGCGGTAGTCCTCCAGGAAGATCTTGCCTCTGATCGCATCCCCATAGTCCGGCCGTATCGCCAGCGCGCGATCGAGATATTCGATGGCGGCGTCCATGTCGCCCTGGGTTGAAAA
>NZ_JAEMSD010000467.1:2692-5336 GCF_016462955.1 Bradyrhizobium sp.
CCAGCGCAGCATCGAAATCCGCAAGCGCCGGCTCCAGACGCTGCAGCTCGTAGCTGAGCCGCCCGCGCTGGGCCAGGATCCTCGGCGCACCCGGCTTGATCGCGAGCGCCATGGCGAATTTGGCGGCCGCCTCTTCGTGGTGCCGCAGTTCCATGCTGACCATGCCACTCCCGACGATGGCCTCGGCATGACGCGGCTGAAACAGCAGGGCCCGGTCGAAACTCTCCTTGGCCTTCGTGAGCTGTCCCAGCAAGATCTCGATCATGCCGCGATTGCAGAACGCGTCGGCATGATCGGGTTTGATCTTGATGGCGCGCTCGTGCATCTCGAGCGCCTTCGCGTACTGCCCCAAATGCATCAGCGTGTTGCCGAGATTGGTCAGCGCGACGACGAAGTTCGGCTTCAGCGCGATCGCCCTCTCCTGGCACCGCCGCGCCTCCTCGTAGTTGCCGAGGTCGAAATGCACGGTCGCGAGGTTGTTATGGGCATCGTGCAGGCGGGGATCGAGCGCAATCACGCGCTCCAGCAGCTCCTTCGCCTCCTCGAGACGGCGGCCGTCATGGGCGCACATGCCGAGCAGATGCATGGCGTCGACATGGTCAGGGAGCGCTTTCAGGATTTCGCGGCAAAGCGCCTCGGTCTCGGCATATTTGCCCTGGCCATAGGCGCTCGCCGCGGCAGAGAGGACGGCGTCGGCCTGCTTCATCAACTTCTTCTGCAATCGCGCATTCTGGAATGCGCGCGCGCCGCCGCTCTTCTGCAAGGTGTCTCTCCGGAAGGGTGCCCGATGCAGAGTCTAGCTGATTCGCAGCACGGGCCGGCCGGCCGCCGGAGCTCCATCGCCTCCGGGTTTCCCCGGGGCTCGGCGCCTTCCTACGCCGGCTCCAGGGCCGCCGCACAATGATCGTGCCAGAACCGGCGATAGGCCGCTTCGACCTCACGCGTGTAGAATTCGACGTTGCCGGCGGGCGAGGCTGCGATCCGCGCCGGCAGATCCGCCCGCAACTTTGCCAGATGGGCGGGCTGCGCCGCATATTTGCACGCGATCGCGGCGTAACCCTCGTCGTCGGTGGCGACCCAGTCCCCGAGGCCGACGGCGGCCACGATCGAGCCCCCCGCACGCGACGAGGCGCCGTTACCGAGCTTGGCCACGACCGGAACGCCGGCATAGAGGGATTCCCAGGTGCTGATCCCGCCGTTCTGCGGGAAGGTGTCGAGCGAGATGTCGACGTTCTCAAAGGCCCGCAGATGCTCCTGGCGCGAGGTCGAACCCATGCAGATAACGCTGTCTTCGGCGATCCCCTGGGCCGCGAACCGTGCCACCAGGCGCTCGCGCAACAGGGGATCGTCGAGCATGCCGTTCTTGACGACGATCTTTGATCCGCTCACTGCGCCCATTACCTTCGACCACACGCCGATGGCTTCGTCCGATATCTTGAAGATGCGGTTGAACACGCCGAACGTCACGTAGCCGTTGCGTAGCATGGGAGGCTCCGACGGCGGCACGTCCAGGATCGGATCGATCGTGATAAGGCAGGGCAGATCGTGGACTTTCTCGGCCAGCAGGTGCCGGGCCGATTGCGGAATGAAGACCGGATCCGCGAGCACGTAGTCCATGGTCTTGAGGCCCGTCCCCGTCGCGTGCCCAAAGCCCGTGACCTGGATGGGCGCCGGCTTGCGGGCGAAGACGTGAAGCCGGCTGCCGGTCGTGTGCCCGGACACATCGATCAATATGTCGATCCCATCCGCCTGAATACGATCGGCCAGTTCGTCGTCTGACAATTGTGCGGCATCGACCCAGACATCGGCGAGAGACTTGAACTGCTCGGTCATCTCATCCTGCAACGGCCAGCAGGAATAACAGACGATCTTGAACTTGGCATGGTCATGATGGGTCAGCACCGGCAGCAGAGAGTACGCCGCCGAGTGGTTCCTGAATTCGGACGCGACATAACCGATCACGATCCGCCGGTCCGGATCAAGCTTGCGCGGCAACAGCGTCCTTTGCGTGAGCTTCGCGCCAATGGCGTCCCACCAGTATTTTCGCGCGGCCTGCTGGGCAGCGAAATTGGCCTCCGGCAGGTAGTCCAGCACGAAGATCTTGTACCCGATGGCCTCCGGAAAGTCCGGCGCGATCTCGAGCGCCGCGTCGAGGTGCCCAAGCGCGGCGGCGATGTCGCCCTGGTTCACGTGGCAAGCCGCCAGAAGCGCCAAGCCCATCTCGGATCGCGGGTTGACCTCGAGCAGCGTCTTGACGCCCGCCATCGCCCGCGCCGTGTTTCCCGCGAGAATGTCGATCTGCGCCCGCCAGCAAAGTGCGAGCTCGAGCCGCGGCGATTGCGCCAGCGCCGCATCGAGGTCCGCGGCAGCCTGCTCCAGCCGGGACAGGCTCAAATTGAGCCGTCCGCGCTGCAGCAGGATCCGCGGAGAGCCCGGCTTGATCGCGAGCGCCGCGTCGAAGGCGGCGGCCGCCTCCTCGAAGTGCCGGAGCTCGAGGCTCACCATGCCCTTGCCGGCGATCGCCTCCGCATGATGCGGCTGCAACGACATGGCGCGATCGAAGCTGTCCTTGGCGCGCCCCAACTGGCCAGTCATCAATTCCGCCATGCCGCGGTTGCAGAACGCATCGGCATAGTCCGGCTTC
>NZ_JAEMSD010000468.1 GCF_016462955.1 Bradyrhizobium sp.
GGCCTTCACCTCGGGCAGCGATCTCGCCGGTGGCGGCGCTCGTTTCACGCGGCTGCGCGCCGTGATGTCGGCCGAAGGCAACGACGTCGCGCGAAAGATCATCGCGCAGACCTTCGACGACACCAGCCATGCCTTCATCGACGCCATCCACGAGAGCCTGCCGCAGATACCACGTACCGACATCGTCTGGCGCAGCCACTTCCTGCTCGGCGCGCTCTATTATTCGCTGGTGACGCCGGAGCGCGTCTCGCGCCTGTCGCGCGGGGAGGCTGATGGCGGCGACGCCGCCACCGCCATCGAACAGTTGGTGCAGGCCACCGTTGCCGCGTTCCAGGCGCCCGCGTTCGACCAGGCCGCGCCGGCGCGGCGGCGGCCTCTCGTCGGCAACAAGTCCTAGAACAGGTGGCTTTGCTTCGGCGGTTCACGCGACGATCATGACACGCCGACCATTCCGCCGAGCCATCCCAGCACGCTTACGCCGAAGTTCAGGCTGCCGAGGCTGGTGCAGCGATGACGGCGATAGGTCGTCGACGGCGGCCGCCAGCCTATGATGTCAGCAAAGAAACAGGGGAGCTCTCTCATGAAAACAGGCCTCGTGGTCACCGCCCATCCCGGCGATTTCGTGTGGCGCGCCGGCGGCGCCGTCGCGCTGCATGCGAAGAAGGGCTATCGCATGAAGATCGTGTGCCTGTCCTTCGGCGAGCGCGGCGAGAGCCAGTTCGCCTGGAAGGAGCAGGGCGCGACGCTTCAATCGGTGAAGGCCGGTCGCAAGGACGAGGCGGAGCGGGCGGCCAAGCTGCTCGGTGCCGAGATCGAATTCTTCGATTGCGGCGACTATCCGCTGAAGCTCACCGAAGCGCATTTCGACCGCATGGTGGACGTCTATCGCGAGCTCAATCCGAGCTTCGTGCTGACCCATGCGCTGGAAGACCCCTATAATTTCGACCACCCGAATGCGGCGCATTTTGCGCAGGAGACCCGCGTAGTCGCGCAAGCGATGGGCCACAAGCCGGGCGCGCAATACAAATATTCCGCTCCGCCGGTGTTCCTGTTCGAGCCACACCAGCCCGAGCAGTGCAGCTACAAGCCGGACACCATCCTCAAGATCGACGAGGTCTGGAAGGAGAAGTACGAAGCGTTCCAGATTCTCGCCGCGCAAAAGCATCTCTGGGGCTATTACGAGCGCGTCGCGCTCAACCGCGGCATCCAGGGCAGCCGCAACACCGGTGTGCCCATGACCTATGGCGAGGCCTACCAGCGCCTGTTTCCGACGGTTGCGGACGAGCTGGCATGACGCCGGTCCGCACCATCAAGCTCAAGGCGGTGATCGGCAGTCACCCCCATGTGCAGGCGGTGAAGAGCGGGGCGCTCCGCTCCGACCTGTTCGATCTCGATTTCATCGCGTACACGCCGACCAACACCGCGTTCAAGCCGATGGTGCGCGAGCAGGCCTTCGACGTCTGCGAGATGGCGATCGTCACGTTCCTGATGGCGAAGGCGCATGGCAAGCCGCTGGTGCTGCTGCCGGCGACCATGCTCGGCCGATTCCAGCACGCCTATGCGCTCTACAATCCTGCGCATGAAACACTCGGGCCGTCCGACCTAGAAGGCAGGCGTGTCGGCATCCGCTCGTTCACGACAACGACCGGTGCCTGGATCAGAGGCATCCTCGCCAACGATTACGGCGTCGATCTCGCCAGGATCCGCTGGGTCACCTTCGAGGATCCGCACGTCGCCGAATATGTCGACAACACCGAGCGCGCGCCCGACGACAAGAAGATCCTTTCGATGCTGATGGACGGCGAGCTCGACGCCGTGCTCGGCGAAACCTCGGATGATCCCAGGCTGAAAACGCTTTTTCCCGATCCGGCTCTGGAAGCCGCCAGATGGTACACGCGGCGTGGCGTCGTGCCGGTCAATCATCTCGTGGTCGTGACCGAGCAACTGGCAAAATCGCACCCCGACGTGGTCGCGGGCGTTTATGATCTGCTCAAGCGGAGCAAGGAGCAGGCAGGACCTGCGGCGACGCCCGACCTTGTTCCGTTCGGGATCGAGGCGAACAGGAGATCGCTCGAGCTGATCGTCGACTACGCATTCCAGCAGGCGCTGATCCCGCGCCGCTACGCGGTCGATGAGCTGTTCGACGCAGCGATTGAAGGACTGAACTGATGGCAGGTGATCCCAGGCGCTGGCAGATCGGGCTGGTCGGATACGGCGAAGTCGGCAGGATCCTGGCCGAAGATTTGCGCCAGCGGGACATCAAGGTCGCCGCCTACGACATCAAGCTCGGAGGCGAGCAGGGCACATCGCTCAGGGAGCACGCAGAGAAGTTCGGTGTGACGCTCGCGGCCTCTCACGCCGAGCTGGCCGCGAAATCCGACTTCATCATCTCCGCCGTCACGGCGAGCCAGGCCGTCCCGGTCGCCAAGGCCTGTGCGATTGCGATCAATCAGGGTACCTGGTTTCTCGATTTCAACTCGGCCTCTCCCGGTGCCAAGCAGCGCGCCGCTGCGCTGATCGACGGTGCTGCCGGGCGCTATGTCGAGGGCGCGGTGATGACCTCGGTGCCGCCTTATCGCATCAAGGTGCCTTTGCTGCTCGGCGGACCCGGCGCGAGCGAGCTGGAGCCGCTGCTGAACGCGATCGGTTTCACAGCCAAGGTCGCCAGCGACAAGCTCGGCGTGTCATCGGCGGTCAAAATGTGCCGCAGCATCATGATCAAGGGCCTGGAAGCCATGGTCATCGAGAGTTTTACGACCGCGCGGGCCTATGGCGTGGAGGATGCTATGCTGGCGTCACTCAGCGAGACATTCCCCACCATCGACTGGGAGAAGCAGGGCGCCTATTGCTTCCAGCGCGTGATCGAGCACGGCCGCCGCCGCGCCGAGGAGGTGCGCGAGGTCGCCGAGACCGTGCGCGAGGCAGGGCTGACGCCGTGGTCGGCGCAAGGCACGGCCGAGCGGCAGGCCTGGATGGCCGATCTCGCCGACGAAGGGCTGTTCGGCATCAGGGGCAGCGAAAAGTTCGCCCGCAGTGCCGATTGGCGCACCGAGGCCGACCGGATCCTGGCCAGGATCAAGCGCGAGACATAGGACGCAAGTTCAAGACTTGGTCGTTCGGAGGCCGGTGAGCTCGTCGCGGGCACTGTCGATCAAGCCCATCAGAGCTGCGGCTTGCCGCGCGACCTCGGTCGCGTGCTCGGTGCGGAACTCTGCGAGGATCATGCGAATGCACTTGTCGGCAGTCTCGAGCGTCCACAGTGCGTGGGCAAGGTCAGCCGCGTTGCGAACCGACCCGACATCGAGGCTCGACAGGACTTCGCCGATGCCGTTCAACCGCTTGGCGGCTGTCTCGGCCGGCGTGCGGGCGCGAATGGACTGATAGTCGATGCTGCTGAATGCACTGAACACGTCGATGCTTCCCCGTTGAACGCGACACCGGTGCCAAGCTCAAATGAGCGGCACCGCGGGAATTGCAATGCGGGCACATATCCGGATTCCGCGACAATTTGCTATCCGGATTAGTACCGGATTCGGAATTGCGGAACTCAGGGCGGTAGCATCGGATGAGAGGTCTCCGTTGGGTTCCCTTAGGAACCTGGCCGGAACAGAGCGGGTCGCGGCCGCGCGAAGGTTTGCCGGCCGCACTTGAATCCCATCAAGACGTCGGGCAGTTCGGCGATGGCGAAGCGGCTATCCCTGGTATCGAGCACAATCAGATCGGCGGGATTGCCGACTTTGATGCCGTAATCATGGAGGTTCATCAACCGCGCCGGCTGCTCGGTCACGAGATCGAGACAGGTGTCGAAATCGTTCACCGAGGCGTGGGCGACATTGGCATAGAAATTCGCCATCCGCAGCAGCGATGCGTCGCCGAACGGCGTGAAGGGATTGAGCACGTTGTTGGTGGCGACCGAGCAGACGACGCCGTCGGCCGCGAGCTTGTGGGCGAGGGTCAGCCCGCGTGGCGCATTGTAGGTCGCCTCCCGTCCCATCAGATAGAGGTCGGTCGCGGGCAGGACGGTGACGGCAACGCCGGCCCTTACCAGCTGCGCGGTGGCCGCCCGCATCCGCTCCGGCGGCAGGGCCGAAAGTTTCGTCGCATGGCCGATCGCCACGCGTCCCCCGTAGTTGCGCCGCTCGGTCTGCCGGCAGACCTCGTCGAGATGCCACCAGGAGGGGTCGAGATCGAAGTCGAGATGAAGGTCGACGTCGACGTCGAACTGTTCCGCGAGATCGAAGATGCGCGCCAGATGGGCGTTTGGATCGCTGTCCATATAGGGACAGCCGCCGATCGCCTCGCCGCCGTCGCGCAGCGCCTGCACCAGCAGTTCGTCGCTGCCGGGATCGTTGGTCAGGCCCTCCTGCGGGAACACGCAGAGCGACAGGTCGATCGCCCAGGCATAGTCGCGCTTGAGCGCCTTGACCGCCTCGAAGCCGCGCAGGCCGATACGCGGATCGATCTCGACATGGGTTCGCATGCGCGTCGTGCCGTGCACGATGGCGCGTTCGAGCACCTTTGCGCCGCGCGCGTAGACGTCCTCGACCGTAAAATCCTTCTTCATGCCGGCGACGGCACGGATCGCCTCGGAGACGCTGCCGTGATCGTGGGCGCAGCGGCCGAGCAGGCAGGCCTTGTCGAGGTGGATGTGGGTGTCGACGAAACCGGGCAGGGCGAGCTGTCCGCCGAGGTCGACCTCGACCGCTTCGCAGGCAAGCCGTGGCTCGATCGCGGCGATACGGCCGCCCTTCACGCCGATATCGACGGGTGCGGCGGACGATCGCAGCAGCGCGTTGCGGAAGATGAGGTCGAAGGCTGTGGAGGTGGTCATGGCGTTGGATTCAGCCGACGCACCCTATCGCAAGCCGAGGGAGCGGGCAGCTCCAGATTGTGTGCAACTGAGGCGGCAAACTGTATAAAAAATGTGCATGCACTTCGAGCTCGGAATTGTAGAATGTCGGCACTTCGGAGAAACTGCAATGTCCGCCCCAGCCAAAGCCGAACGCCCGATGACCGATGCCGAGATCGTCGAAGCCTACCTGACGGCCTCGATGATACCCGATCCCGACGCCGCTGCGGCCTATATGAAGCCGGGCACGGTGATCACGTTCACCGGCGGGCGCGAGTTCGACCATCCACGCGGGCCGACGGGCTTGAATGCGAAACGCTATCGCTGGGTCAAGAAGAAGATGGACCGGTTCGACGTCTGCCCCGGCGAGGAAGAGACCGTTGTCTACAGCGTCGGCACGCTCTACGGCGAGTGGATGGACGGCACGCCATTCGAGGGCAACCGCTATGTCGACCGGTTCGTCGTCAAGAGCGGCCAGATCG
>NZ_JAEMSD010000067.1:0-2191 GCF_016462955.1 Bradyrhizobium sp.
TCAAGCAACTCCTTTTGCTGCTTCTCCACTTCGGCTTCAAAGGTCTTCTTCGCGTTGGCGCCGCCTTGCGACAGCCCGCGATCGACTTCGCCCGCGATCTCGGCCAGCACGCGGATCAGATGGGCAACGTCGCTGCGGGTGTTGTTGATGTTGGATTGGAGCAGGACCGAATTGCGCGAGGTCTTGTTGACCTGGATGTTGTAGTCGTTGGCCAGTATCCCCTTGAACTGGGTGCCGTCATAGCCGGCCGTGCCGCAGACCAGCGTCATCCTGCTGGGGTCGAGGCAGAACTCGTCCTCGTCGAGGCTCTTGAGCGTATTGGCCCAGTTCACGCCGGCCGCGAGATAATCGGTGAAGCCGCTCTGGCGATACTGCGCCGGCACCATGGCATCGGCGCCGAGGACGTGGAAATATTTCGAGATCAGCGGATTGGAGTTGACCGCGTGGCGGATTGCGAGCGCGATCTCCATGGCGTTGGCGACGAGCCCATAGCCTTCCAGCTCCATCTGGCGTCGTGAGACGTCGAGACTGGCGATGAGCTGCTGGTTCGGGCTGGTGGAGGCATGCGTGAACACGGCCTCCTTGAACTGCTGCTCGACCGTGTGGAAGTCGACGTCCTTGACCGACAGCATGGAACCCTGCCGGATCGCCGACATCGACTTGTGGGTCGAATTGGTCTGATAGACGCGCAGACGGATCTGGCGCGGATCGGGCATCAGCCGGGTCTTGAGGAGCAATTCGTCGGTCGGGTTCTTGCCGAGCTCGGCCTGCTGCTTCTCGTAGGCTGCGACCGACTTGGGATCGTGCATCCAGGCCTCGATCTCGTTGGCGGCACCCATCGCGGTCCGCCGCCGCAGGAACGGCGAGAAGCGCGCGAAGCCGAACCAGGCCTCGTCCCATAGGAAGATCAGGTCCGGCTTGATCGCGAGACATTCCTCCATGACCCGGCGGGTGTTGTAGATGTGGCCGTCAAAGGTGCAGTTGGTGAGATCGACCATCTTGACGCGGTCGAGCCGGCCGTCGGCCTTGGCGCCAAGCAGCGCCTGCTTGATCGTCTTCAGCGGCACCGCGCCATACATCGAATATTCCGTCATCGGAAAGGCTTCGACATAGAGCGGCTGGGCGCCGGCGAGTACCATTCCGTAATGATGTGATTTGTGGCAGTTGCGATCGACGATCGCGATGTCGCCAGGCGCGAGCAGCGCCTGCACCGCCATCTTGTTCGAAGTCGAGGTGCCGTTGGTGACGAAGAAGACACGATCGGCACCAAGCGCCCTCGCCGCCTTGTCCTGCGCCTTCTTGATGTTCCCGGTCGGCTCCAGCAGGCTGTCGAGCCCGCCGGTGGTGGCGCTGCTCTCGGCCAGGAACAGGTTTAGGCCGTAGAATTCGCCCATGTCGCGGATCCAGTCCGACTTGAAGACGGACTTGCCGCGCGCGATCGGCAGCGCGTGGAACGTCCCGATCGGACGCTGGGCATATTTCTTGAGATTGTCGAAGAACGGCGTGTCGTAGCGATCCTGTACGCCTTCGAGGATCGACAGATGCAGCTCCAGCAGGTCCTCGACCGAGTAGAAGATGCGGCGAGCGACATTGGCCTCGGGATTGCCGGCCATCTCCTCCACATTGCGATTGGACATCAGATAGACGTCAAGCTCCGGGCGAACCTTCTTGATGATGTGGGCGAGCCGCAGCGCAGAGGCATCGGATTCGTCATTCAATCCGGCCGACGACGTCATCGTGCGCAGCACCGGCGCGTCATGGCGCGAACGCAGCACAAAACCTTCGTTGATGACGACGGCGGCGAGATTGGGATTGAGGATGGTGGCGCAGAAAGCATCCTCGAGGCTGCCGACGATCACCGGCTCGTAGATGAACTGATCGACCGGCCGTCGCAGCTTGCGCCATTCGGCGGCAAGCGCCGGCCAGCTCCCGCCGGAGAGGCCCGTAACGATCAGAGTCTCGAAATAAGGCCGACGCGCGGTTTGCTGCCCGAACATCTGGGGCACCAGATCGGGTGTCTCACCATTGCCTTCATCATTCACGCTCCAGTCGCCGGCATGTTGGCGGAACGACCGCGTGGTCAGTGCATGCGCAATCCGCGTGGCGAGGGCCAGTGACCCTGCCGCATCGCCGGCCGACGCCGCCTCGCGCAGGGCCGCCATCAATTGCAGGCCGGGATAGCCGTGATATT
>NZ_JAEMSD010000067.1:2201-16306 GCF_016462955.1 Bradyrhizobium sp.
CGACAGATCGGCCAGCGCGGCCTCATATTTCGCGCGGTCCCCGCCCCGCTCCCACAGCTTTGCGGCCTCCACCAGGTCGCGCCAATCGTCCGCTCGCCCTCCGGGCCCGGAAAAGAACTGATCGATGCGCTTCTGAGCGGGCTTCGTATCCTTGGACATGTGTCTCTCCCGATCCCTGTCCGCCGATGGCATAGCTGATTGGCGGATCGTGGGTGGGGTACCGGGCGCTCCATTGATCCAAGTCAACGGTCCGGTGCATTCTGATCAGGCCGACGCCGGCCGGTTGGTCGGGTCGGGATGATGTTTCCCGAGCACGCTATCGAGTGAACGCAGCCACTGGTCGCTATCGGTCTTCTCCGCCAATCCCTCCGCCCGGAGCAGATCGCGCAACTGTGCGTGCGCGCCGACGATGCAGAGCGTGATCCGGCGCGAAGCAAGCTCGTCATGGAGATCATGCAGCATGCGAGCGCCGGCAAGATCGATATAGGGCGACGCCGACAGATCGCAGGCAACGAGACGGACATCCGCCGATGTCCGCAGCGAAGCCAGCACCGTATCGAGGATCGTCTCGGCATTGATATAGAGCAGCGAGGCTTCGGGACGGAATGCAATGACACCGGCGATCGGCTCGACATCCTTATGCCTCGCGCTGTCGGAATAGCGGCCGGTCCCCGGCAGGCGACCTAGGAATGCGACGTTCGGCTTCGAGGCCCGCGCCAGCAGCAGGAAGATCGAGGCGATCGAGGCCAGCAGAATGCCCTGGAGGATGCCCAGCAGCAGCACCGACACAAGCGCGATCGCGGCGGCGTAGAAATCGATCCGGCTGACCTGCCACATCCGCATCAGCGCCCGGATATCGACCAGCCTGTAGACTGCGGCAAAGACGATGGCCGCGAGCACCGCCTTGGGCAAATTGATCAATACTCCCGTAAAGAACAGCAGGGACAGCCCAAGCGATACGGAGCAGATCACCAGGGCCAGCGGTGTCCGTGCGCCGGCGCTGTCGTTGACCGCCGATTGCGACAGGCCGCCGGCGACGGGGTAGCCATGACCCAAAGCGGCAGCCAGGTTTGCGGCGCCCAGTCCCAGGAACTCCTGGCGCACATCGAGCCGATAGCCATGCTTCGCAGCAAAGCTGCGGGCCGCGGAAACGCCTTCGATATAGGCCAGCAGCACGCAACCGGCCGCGAGCGGAAACAGCTCGTCGAACTCCAGGAGACCGAAGGTCGGGATGCTCAGCGCCGGCAACCCCTCCGGTATCTTCCCGGTAACGGGCACACCCTTCGCCGGAAGGCCGAGCATCGTTGCCACCGCGATGGCCAGCGCCACGGTTGCAATGCCGACCGGCTTGCCCGGCAGCCACCGTTCCCCGATCAGGAGCAACACCAATGCAGCCGCTCCCATCGCCAGAACCAATGGTGCGGTTTCGCCGAGTTGCCCGATCAGCTTGAACGCGCGCTCGAAGAAATTGTGACCGCCGCCGGCAACCCCGAGCAGGCTCGGCAACTGGCTCATGATGATGGTGAGGCCCGCGCCGGCCTTGAACCCGACCAGGATGCTGTCGCTGACGAGCCGCACGAGCACGCTAAGCTTGAACAGCCAGGCAATGAAACACAGCACCGCCACCGCGAAGGCCGCAAGACTTGCGATTTGCGCATAGCGATCGGCGTCGCCGCCCGCGAGCGCGCCGACGGTCGCGGCAATCATCAGCGAGATCGCCGAGGTGGGACCGATCGCGAGTTGCCGTGACGCGCCAAGCAATGCGTAACCGATCCCGCCCAGCATGTAGCCGTAGACGCCGACCTGCGGCGGCAGCCCGGCGAGCGCCGCATAAGCCAGCGAGACCGGAATGGCGTAGGCCGCGAGCGTGATGCCGGCCACCGCGTCGGATGCCAGCCATTCGCGCCGATAGCCTGAGAGCCAGCCGACGGGTGGAAAGAACCGCGTCCAGCTCTGTTCGGACGGAGGGTTCATTGCTCTCCCTCCTGACGGGCAACTTCGCAGCGCAAAAGCACGATCACAAGTGCAACCACGGGAATTCCGAGCGCGAGATCGGGAATGTTCTTGGTTGCGAAGGCGCCGACCGCGGCGCCAAGGCCAAACACCGCACAGAGGGCGGCGAAGACGCCAGACCGGCGCAACGTTCCCGGCGGCGCTCCTCCGGATAATACCGAGAAAACATTTTCGATCGCCTGGCGCAAATTGCCGGTCGCCATCACGGTGTTGCAGACGACCCCCTCGACCTTGGTGAAGATCGCGGTCTGCATGGCGGCAACGCAGGAAATGCCGAGCGTGCCGGCGAGATCCGGCAGGCGATTGTGCAGGACCCCGATCGCAATCAGCAGCAGGATCTCGATCAGGGTGCTGATCGTGCAGGCCCGCTCCCCGGTCGCGCGCCGCAGCCACGCCGCAATCACGATCCCGAAGGAAAACGCCAGCATGGACGGCACGAAGTGAAGTGCCCTGGTCCAGTCGCCGGAGGTTGCATAGACCCAGAGGAAGATCAAATTGGCGGTCTGGGCATTGGCCATCACACCGTGGATGATCCAGGTGTAGGCATCGATATATCCCCCCGCAAAGGCAAGCAGCAGCACGGTCTCGACCGCTTCGTCGCGACGGACCGCGCCGGCAGCGACGTCAAGGCTACTCATGACGGCAATGCCGGCTGTCGCAGGATGTCCATCACGTCATAGGCGCCACCCTGTCCGCACCAACGCTTGATCTGGATCAAGCAATCTCCCCTTGCCGCCAATCAAATCGTGGCAGCGCGTCGGGGGACATGAGACCATGGGCACCGTCAGGTCGATCATCACCACCGCACCGGAGATCTTCCTGCTGCTGGCGATTGCGATTGGCACTGTCCTCGGCCGCCTCAAGATCAGCGGCTTCTCGATCGGCACCACGGCCTGCATCCTGATCGTCTCGGTCCTGATCGGACAGCTCGGCAGCTTCGCCTTCCCACCGATTCTCCGTGCGATCCTGTTCAGCCTCTTCGTGTTCACGATCGGCTACCGCTCGGGGCCCGAGTTCTTTGCGTCCCTGAGCGTCCGAACTCTGGCGCAGGTTGTCCTGGCGCTGGTGATCGGAAGCACGGGCCTCGTGCTCGTGCTCATCTTTGCCCATGTGTTCAAGCTCGATACCGGGACAGCCGCCGGCCTTGCCGCCGGCGCGCTGACGCAGTCTTCCGTGATCGGCACCGCATCGGGCGCGCTGGCGCAGCTCGGCCTCCCTGCCGAAATGTTGAAGCAGCAGGAAGCCAACATCGCCGCCGGCTATGCCGTGACCTATGTGCTCGGCTACATCCTGACCTTGCTGTTCGTGCCGTTCGTCGCGCCACGGCTGATGGGGATCGATCTGAAGGTGGAAGCGGCGAAGCTGGAAGCCGAGCTGGCCGGCGGCGCACCGGCGAAGGCGGACAACCTGTCCTATCGCAAGTTCCAGGCGCGTGCCTATCGAGTCTCTGCTGCCGCAGGTCGCACGGTCGAGGCCATCGAGGTGGAGATCGGCGGCCGCGCCGTCATCGAGCGGATCGTCCGCCGTGGCGCCGACATTCCGCCGAACCGCGACTCCATCCTCGAAGCCGGAGACGATGTCGTCCTGACTGGCCCGACCGCGGCGATCGTCGACGCCGAGCCCGTCATCGGCTCGGAGGTCGACTCTGACGAGCTGTTGCGCAGCCTCCCCGGCAACGTGATCGAGGTGCTCGTGGAGAACCGCAGGCTGCACGGCCGCTCGATCAGGGACGTCGCCGAGATCGTCGGTGATGGCGCGCGCGGCGTCTTCCTGCGTTCCCTCACGCGGATGAGCCGGGAGGTCCCGCTCGGCCCAGAGACGCGCGTCTATCTCGGCGATGTCATGACGCTGGTCGGCAGCACCGGCAATATCGCGCGCGCGACAAAGCAAGTCGGTCACGCCCTCAACACCAGCGACCGCACCGACATCGCGTTCCTCACCATCGGCGTCGCCGCAGGTCTTCTGGCCGGCCTTGTCAGCTTCAAGGTCGGTACGGTCGCGCTGACTCTGGGCGGCGGCGGCGGTGCGCTGATCGCGGGCCTCGTCTGTGGCTGGCTGCGCTCCCGCAATCCCGCCATGGGTGCATTGCCGCCGGCGGCACAGCAGACCCTGAGCGATCTCGGGCTCGGCGGCTTCATCGCGGCCATCGGGCTCGGCAACGGGCTCGCCGCGTGGTCGGCGATCCAGGCTCATGGCGTGCTGCTGGTCGGTATGGGTGTCGTCGTCACGCTGGTCCCGCTGACGGCCGGGACGCTGGTCGCCTACTACCTGCTGCGCATGAATCCGGTGGTGACCTGCGGTGCGCTGGCCGGCGCCATGACCGTGGATGCCGCCGTCACCGGTGCCTGCGACGTCGCCGAGAGCAAGACCCCGGTGTTGGGTGTCGCCGTGCCCTACGCGGTCGGCAACGTCGTGTTGACGGTGCTCGGACCGATCGTCGTCGCTACGACCTCCTCAGGCTGAAGGAATATGCGATGCGCCGGATTCTGGAAATGATCCTCGCGACAGTCCTGCTGCTTCTCGCCGCGTTCGAGGCGCTTGCACGCGCCGAGGATGACGTCCGCATTCAAGAGGAGATCTGGGCGCTCCCGTTGCCGCTGCCGATGTTTGCTTATCTGGTCCGCCCCGTCGGTGATGGCCCCTTCCCGCTGGTGATCATGAACCACGGGGTATCACTCAATCCGACCGACCGCAGCTTCTTCCCGCTGGTGGAATTCCGCGATGCCGCACAATGGTTCGCCAGACGCGGCTATCTGGTGGTCGCACCGGTTGGCAGCGGCTACGGCGCGTCAGCGATCGACATTCCCGAGCGTGGTGTCTACGGGCCGTTTTTCTCGAAGGTCGGCAAGTGCACCAATCCCAATTTCCACGATGCGGGTCTTGCCGTCGCGCAGGTCGATCTCTGGATCATCGACTACATGGCGGCCGAGAGACGCATCATCCCGAAGGACGTAATCGTGGTCGGCCAGTCCGCCGGCGGCTGGGCTTCGATCGCATTATCGAGCGTGAATCCGCCGCAGGTGAAAGCCATCATCACGTTCGCCGCCGGTCGCGGCGGGCGGGTCGGCGGCAAGCCGAACAACAACTGCGCGCCCGACAAACTGGTCGAGGCCACCGCCGATTTCGGCCGAACCTCGCGCGTGCCGATGCTGTGGATCTACATCGAGAACGATACGTTCTTCGGCCCCGAACTGTCGAAGCGCATGCATGCGGCATTCACGGCCGCCGGCGGCCGGGCCGAGTATCACCTAATGCCGCCGTTCGGCAGCGAGGGGCATTTCTTCATCGGCTCGCCGGATGCGATCCCGCTCTGGGCCCCACTGGTGACAAAATTCATCGACGCGCAAAGATAGAGCCCGGTGACGGAGATGCGACCATGCCCAGCGCCCGCCGCGACTATATCGCAGCCCTTCCATTCGCCCTCATTGCCACGATCCAAGCGTTACCTTGTCTCGCTGCACAAGCCGATAAACCTGCCGAAGTCATGACAAGGGGGCAGCGCGAGGCGAAGGACATCACCTACGGCAATTGGGAGAAACTCTGCTTCAAGGCGGGCGGCGCGCCCATGCTGTGCCGGACGTCGATATCAGGCAAGTTCCCGACCGGCCAGTTGGCCGTGCGCATCGACCTGATCGAGCGAGAGGCCGCTGCTGCGGCGCGGCTGCAGCTCTTCGTGCCCGTCGGGATGTACCTGCAACAGCCGGCCAAGCTGACCGTCGATCGGGGCAGTCCCGTCCGCATGCCCTACAGCTGGTGCCTGACCAATACCTGCATTGCTGCCGACGTCGCGCCGGCAGCGCTCGTCAAGCAGATGGAGTCAGGCAAGACACTGGTCCTGGAGACCGTCGACTCCAACCTGCTGGCATTGACAACATCGGTGCCGCTGGGCGAATTCGCTTCCGTCCACAAGAGTGCACCGGCCCGAACGCTGGAGCAATATGTCGATGAATGAGCCGCTCGCGCAGGTCACGCAGCTGCAACACGCCCGCTAGTCGCTTTTCGGATCGAGCATTCCAAGGCGCTCCGCAATCGAAACAAGCTCCGCGAGCGAATCAACCTGCATCTTATCCATGACCTGGTGGCGGTGCGCTTTGATGGTGCGCTCGGTCGTTCCGAGCTCGTGGCCGATCTGCTTGTTGATCTTGCCGCGTACGATGAAATCGAACACCTGTCGCTCGCGCTGTGTCAGCGAGGCGATGTTCGTGCGGAACGCCTCGAGCCTGCCGCGCTGCCCGCGTGCCGCGTGCTGCCGCGCGAGCGCGCGCTCGATTGCGTCGAGCAAGACCTCCGACGAAACCGGCTTGGTCAGAAAATCCTCGGCACCCGCCTTGATCGCCCGCACGGTGGTCGCTGTGTCGGCATGCCCGGTCAGAAAAATGATCGGCAGTGTCGACCCCGAGGCGATCAAATGGCTCTGCAACTCGGGACCACTCAGGCCGGGGATCTGCACGTCGAGCAGAATGCATCCAGGCTGATCGTTACATGGCGGGCCGTCCAGCAGATCCTGCGCCGATGCGTAGGTCGCGACGTCATAGCCGGCGAGCTTCAGCCGCCGCTCTATCGCCGTCCGGAACGACGCGTCGTCATCGACCACGTGGACAAGACCCGGCACCCTTCACCTCTCCCAGAGTTTAACGATGGCGGCCGGATGATCGAAATGATCCTCCGTCAAATTATCCTTAAATCGGAACATGCCTCCAAATGACATGCAGTCCGAAGGCCCCGAGGCCTTCCCGGCCGGCGCAAGGATCGCTCACGCTGTCCCTTGGTACAATGAACCTTGGGACAATGGATTGGAATACCGCTTTGATCGTAAATCAACCCCAGCGGGAGTGAGATAGCGCGGCTCATTCGCTGTGACATTTTCTGTTCGACAGACCAATTCGGCGTTCAGCTGAGGAGTTGGCCTATGTTCGTTCGCATCACCACGGATTCCGCGCAGCGCCCAAATTCTCTCCGTGACCTCGGCATGACCAGCGAATCGAGCTCGCTCGTCAGCCTGAGTGAGTTTTCGTACAGGAAAGGGACCGAAGTCTACGGCGAGAAAGAGCCCGCCGAATATGTCTATCAGGTCAAGTATGGTGCGGTGCGAAGCTATAAGCTGCTTACCGATGGCCGCAGGCAGATTGGCGCCTTTCACCTGCGCGGCGATATCTTCGGGCTGGAGAACGGCAGCGAGCACCGGTTCACGGCGGAGGCGATCGTCGACACCACGGTCCGTCTCGTCAAGAGGCAGAGCCTTGAACTGGTCGCCGAAAGCGACGCCGCGGTCGCCAAGAACCTGCTCAGCATGACCACGAACAATCTCCAGCACGCGGAAGATCATATGCTGCTGCTCGGCCGCAAGACATCGCTGGAACGGGTCGCGGCGTTCCTGCTCGAGATGGACAAGCGATTGACTGCCGCGGGCGTCATGGCCCTGCCGATGTCGCGGCGCGATATCGCCGACTATCTCGGCCTGACGCTGGAGACGGTCTCCCGCGCCCTGTCACGGCTGCACGAACTCGGCGTCATCGGCTTCATCGGCAACACCCAGCGCCAGATCGTGCTGCTGGATCGGCACCAGCTCGCGGTGCTCGACCGGCCGGCCTGAGGCATCCCATCGTCGGTGTGCCTGCCTGCGCGGGATCATTTCCCTCTGGACACCTCGGTCATTCCGAGGTGATCGAGCGTCTTGCGCAGGACCTCGAACAGGATTGCGGCCGACCAACCGAACAACAGGACGCCGTTCATCGCGGTGAGCGGGCCGATGAGCCGCCATTCCCGCACCGGCGTGATATCGCCATAGCCGAGCGTGGTGTAGTTGACGAAGGCGAAATAGAGCAGACCGCTGTCGGCCGCGGCGGCCTGAACAATGCCATAGGCCCCTGCCCACACCAGGACCTCGAGCGTGTGCGCGGTCTGCAGCACCGCAGCGGTCGCGACCATCACACCCATCAGGTGCAGCCCCGGCCGCTCGGTCGGACGCAGACCGGCCGTGCGGGCAATCGAGACGGCGGCGACAGTCACCAGCGCGTGGATGCCGATGTTGATCGCGCTGACCAAGGCGCCAACGAAAAACTGCACCAGCATGAGGGTCGTCCTTTTCTCTCTTCTATTGCGGCCGACTGCCGGACCCATCCTGGTCGCGACCGATCCACGCGGCAACTAGTTCCCAGGCGACTGACAGGATGATCGGCCCAATAAAAAGGCCGATGATTCGTGGATCTCGAGCGTGGTATTTTTTATCGCAAGGCGATCGGCAAGCGCACGACGAAGAAGCGTCAGACGCCGGCGCCAATCCCGCCAAGGCTGCTCGCCCACCTTCGACACTGGTGGAACCGCAGGCTGATCGCGGAGTGCTTCGTTGAATTCAATGGCAAGCCCGTCACCTCGGTGAAGAAGGGCTTCAAGACCGCCGTGGGGCTTGCCGGCCTACGAGGGAAGGTGACAACCCCACACCCTTCGCCATACTGCTGCGACGTGGCTCATGCAGCGCGGCGTGCCCATCTGGGAGGCCGCTGCGTTCCTGGGCATGTCACCCGAGGTTCCGCAGGACACCTACGGCCACCACCACCCAGACTTTCTGCTAGGGGCGGTCACGGCCATAGGCCAAAAAGGGCCGATACGTTTCGGTGGTTGACTCGGGAAGGACCAACGATCAGAAGGAAAAACCTAATGATTTCTGGTCGGAGTGGCAGGATTCGAACCTGCGACCCCTGCGTCCCGAACAAACGAAAAGATCAACAAAAACAATGGATTTCGCTCGCGATTGACCACCTTTATCGCTGTTCGTTGGTGATGTTTCGGTGGTCAATTGGTGGTCAGCTTCTGGTCTGATATCGCCCAAACCTTGTCGGCCTAGAGACCAACTCGCTCAAGTCCTTCTGTGTTCTCCCTAGGTCTGTTTGACGAACCAGGCAATGGACCGGGCTTGACGAACGTATCCACCACATTGCTCAGGAGCTGCGAGACGTTGTTCTCGAATCCGTTTATCGGCAGCGCATTCCCGAAAGCAATGGACCCTGTTGCAAACACTGCACCATTGTTCGGTGCCTCAAAGTACACCATGTCAGCTCGCAGGATCTAGTTGTGGGTCCCGCTAGCTCCCCTGCACCCTCTCGATACGGAGCGGCTTCTTCCCTTCGTTCTCGAGGATTAAGTCTGCAACCTTCTGCCTTGTGCCGGCGTACTGCGGCATCGCGTCTTTGCCCCGGATCAACCCTATCATCACGCGCTGCGAGATCGCCTGGAGCCCATCCTCAGCGAAAAGGTAGAAACGAATAGAAAGCCCCATGGGAACGTCCTCAATTATCCGGCATGTTTTCGAACGTTACCGGGTTGGGCAATACCAAAAGAGTTGGATATTTCCGACGCGCAGGCGGCTTGCGGTACTCTGGCCCGACTTAGACCATTTGACGGAGGACCTCGGCCCGCCCGCGCGCAGACTCCACTTGCTCTCCCGCAGCGGTTGCGCTTGCATGGTGGCTTTCGAGGGGGGTCTTTGCATGCGTATTCTCGTGGTGGTGGCCGCCTGCGCCACGCTGGCTGGCTGCATGACAGCCGGAGAGACGGTCTCGTTCAAGGCGTCTAATCCGCAGCAGCAAGCTCTCATGCGGGACGGACAGCCCGCCCTCGTCTCCCGACAGAAAAGCTCCTTGGTGTTGGTCCGACCGGCCGCACGTCAGCTACAGGCGAACGGCCGTCCCGTCTTCGTAGTGGGCATAAACAACCTGAGCCGCCAACCTGTCGAGTTTCGGGTTGGGCAAGTCGAAGCTGTCCAACACGCCGGCGGTTCGGACTTCGAGATGAAGGTTGTGACTTACGAAATGCTGGTTCAGGAAGAACGAAACCGCCAGGTTGCGGCCGCGCTGCTCACGGGAGTCGCGGCCGGCGCGAACGCATATAGCGCCTCTCAGGCCGGCTATGGCCACTACACAACGCCGAGCGGGCGTACTGGCACGTTTTACAGCCCGACGGCGGCGGCAATTGCTCAAGGCAACGCGGCTGCTCAAAATGAAGCGATGATCTCTGCCACGATCGAAACAGGCCAGCGCAACATGGCCGTGCTTGAGCAAGCGGTGATCAAGGACAATACGCTCCTGCCCAGTGAATGGTACGGAGGTCAACTTCACCTTGCGCCGCCAACTGATCAGGGTGATGGAAGGCACAAGTCTTACACGATTGTCATTACAGTGGGGTCCGACCGGCATGTTATCGATGTTTCGCAGGGCAGAGCCGGCGCCTGAACTGATGAGGGGTATGAGGAAACGTGCGGCTGTGTGGTTCTCGGATAGCGTCGTAAGCTCTCGAAAGAGATTTGCTGCTGCCGCCGTATTCCTTGCCAGCGCATGCACTCCCGGAGTTGCGGCGTGCGGAGACAATGGTGGCCCAGGATATCGAAACCAGTCGGGGAAGTGCGTGGGCTGGGAGGCGCTTGCGCGTCAATGTGGCAATCCGCCGTCAACACATTGCAAGCCCGAGAACGTTGCCACGGGATCGGAGGATGCGGCGGTGAAGGGAGCAAAAGTAAGGTCGTTGATGGATCAATCGCATGCTGCCAAGAGTACCGCGAAACGATAACAGCCTCCGGCGGGAGTAAGGCGAGTTTTGGGATCCGCGGTGTACCAGGCGGAAAGGATCTGCCGCGCCGTCGCCAATACTCGATACGGCTGCATTAGAAGCGACCAACTGAGGCGGCGTATCTCGCACGACAGGAGAAGCCGCAGCGCGGTTCCAGCCCCCCACTGCGGCTTGCTTCCCGGGCACTTCGAAATTGTAAGCCCTTGCACCCGTCTTCACTCGACTCCCGCCACCTCCCAGGTTCGCGGGATTTCTGATCTGCAAACGAAAATGAGGCCGCTGCAGGGGGGCTGCCGCGGCCTCGTTATTTCTCAAAAATGGTCCGGGTGAAAGAGATCTAAGTAAACTATGAGCCAGCCCCGGTATGACTAAGAAAGCATTACTTTGTTTCCAACGTGTTTCGTCGCACGAAGAAATGCTGTTCCTTTAGAGGAACTTACACGGCGTGGACCCCACACTGAGTGAGGGAGGCCCGCCGGGGGCTGGCAAGCTGGCGGGCCTCCCCTCTGAGCAGGGCCTTGTTATGTCCCCCAGGGCCCCGTCCCAAAAGCAACACTGACAGTTTCTCGCTAATGGCGGACTAAGATCGAGGTCAGGGGGGCCGAGGATGTGCTTAGGTCTGGTGCCGTGCCGATCGTGCGGAACGTCGCGGCGTAGGTCGCAGGAGTCGCCTCATGGCACTCCTGCGACCTTCACTGCACTGCTCCGGCGCAATGATCCGCAATTGAATCGGCAGCCAGGAGCTTGGGGCTGGAACCCGAGCCGTGCCATATTTTCCCGAGACCGGCAATGCGTACAAAACGCACGCCCGTACTTGTACGGAATCCATTTTCGGAACGGGGTGTTCTATGGAAAGAACACCGGCGCGATTTAATCATCAGCCAATTTCAACTTGCCGGGAAACGAGCCGCAGTGGGGCTGGACCGCACTGCGGCTTTTCCTTTTCCTGCCGCTACTTCCTAGCCGGCGCGCCTGCTAGATCGCGCTCCGTCCTAGCCCAGAATTGCGCCCGGCGAAGTCGGCGCCTGAGTGGCGGCGGGCAAAAGACTTCCGATGTAATTCCACCGCTTTACAACCTGAGGATAACTGGCTGTAGTCAGCGGGTTGTATTTTCCGAATCGTTGTGCCGTGCTCGCTCACACAGCGTTCAGGACTGCGGTATGAGCCAGTTTCTATCGATGCTACTGATGGTCGTGGCGGTCGTTTTGACCGTCTGTTTCGGAGTGGCGGCATGGCGGCTCTCGGATGGCACCGATATCACCGGCCAGATCCCACAGCAGCTTTACGATAAGTCGAAGTCAAACAACTGACGCTGCACTTGCGCTTGGCTAGCGTCAGGCGTGCAACGTTGCGCTGCAGGAGGGCGCGCCTGAATCGGATGGGCGGGTTCATCGTCTCAGACGAAGACATCTGTTCACTTAGTGTCCTTATCCCCTCTGCGTATGTCTCAATACGTGACACAAAACCTTGGCATGTGTTGTGCACACTAATGATCACCGGGGAATTGCCATTCCCCCCGGGGCTGGAAGCCCGCCGCCCGCGTCATGTTTAAGCGGGCGGCGTTCTTGTTGGGTGAACGGTTACGGCCATTTCCGGGGCTCCGCTGCGGATGTCATCCCCCGCGGTGCCGCCCGGATTTCCGACTGCCGCCAGTTGCCGAACGCTCCGCCTTGCGGACTTTAAAACGAAGCACGGCCTCGACCGCCTCTTCCAGGGTTGCGAACTGGCCGTTGTTGATGTTGCCAGGCGTGCGCTCTCCCGTGAGCAGAAACGCGCCGGTCAAGCGCGCGGGCGGCAGCACGACATAGCTCATGACCTCGCGATTGTCTTCGTCCATCCGTGCGACCACGACGAGATCGGCCCGTTGGTCGATGCGACGCCTGAGGCCCCACCGCGGAAATTTGCCGCGGGCAATGTTCGCGCGCGCTACCGCGATTGTGACTTTGACTGCCCCATCAATGGTGATGAGGCCTGTTTTCGGGTCGAAAGCGAGCGAATGCCCGAACGCAACGAGTTCGTCGACAAACTCCTCCCGAACTTCAACCAGAGTCGCGATGACCGCGCGGCGCCCGTCTTGATATCTCAGACTGTCCGGATAGTAGCCGATGGCGGCATAGGCCTTCCTGAGGCTACCGAACCTTTTGATATACGCGCCGCTGCCGGGAAGATCGAACGACGCATCGATAATCGACTTACTCAGCTCCCCTTTCCGGACCAGCAGGGCCTTCAAGCGGTCCAGCATATCGCGATCCGACAGCAGCAGGCGTCGGCGGCTGGAAATCTTCTGAGCTTTCCAGAACAGCGACGGCTTCACGATGGGCGCGAACGATGCCTTCGAGCGGATCCAAGCGTCAGGCGGGTTTGGTTTGGGTTTCTGTCCGAGCTTCCAGTTGCTGCGATTGTAGACGTTGACTCCGATATAGTGCTCGTTCTTGAGCAGATAGCGAAGTGTCCAACTGGTCCATCGCCGCCCGAACTGGTTCAGAATGCCCTCGCCGTTCAGCTCCTTGGCGATAGCCGACGGGCACTTTCGCTCCTCGACGAATGCACGGAAAATGCGCTGGACGACCTCCTGCTCCTCCGCTGGTCCGGGTCTCAGCAGCACTCGATCTTCCTGCAAAGCCTTGCGCTGGCCGTTGGCTAGAAAGCCCTTCGATCGGCCAGCCGCATCGACAAGCTCACGACGCAGGCCATAGCCCGCGGAACCACCTTGCCGAAATCCCAGGGTGACCAAGCGGCATTGCGCGGCGAACACCTTTTTCGAGAGATCAAGACTGAACTGACCCGCGCCAATGCGCTTCAGCTGCTTGGCGATGTTCGACATGAAACTGCCATCGTTGTCGAACTGCTCGGCACAGTACTGAACCGAAACGCCGGCGCTTCTGCAGATGAACTCATAGTGGGCGCTTTCATCCGCGTCCTGGAAGCGGCCCCAGCGACTGACATCGAACACAAGGATCACCTTGAAATCCGCCCGCGCCGTCTTCACGTCATGAAGCAGCTGCTGCAGCGCGCTGCGGCCCTTGATCGTTAATCCGCTCCTCGCCTTGTCGATGTAGCTTTGCACGATCTCCAGATCGTGCTCGATCGCGTAGGCTGCGATCGCAAGTGCCTGGTTCGCGGTCGAATATCTTTGCTGTTCGCTGGACATGCGAATGTACTGCGCGGCCCGCACCCGCACCTGGCTTGCTTCAGCAACCCTTCGCGCCTGCGCCATGTCCCGGCCCCTTCGCCGATGCCATGGTTATGACACAGCTCTTGACGGGAGTTCGGCAAAGCTCGCCGATGGTTGGTACACTCCCAACCGATCGCGCAAGCTTCGACTCTAGTTTTTGCGAATGCCTTTAGGCACGGCACCGCTTGAACCCTGCAGCCTTCAGGATTCGGCGCGAGCTGCTTAACAAGTGCGCCACCGGGTCTCGCATATCGCTCTTCTTTCCATCGAAGGATCATCGAACCAACGAAGAAAAGTGCTGGCTCACCCACCCCAGGGCAGCCGAGCCGAGAAGCGAAGCAAGCCCGGCCCATAA
>NZ_JAEMSD010000067.1:16316-20340 GCF_016462955.1 Bradyrhizobium sp.
GGGCGGCGCTGATCGACCTCAGATACAGAAATGCGCCCAGCAGCGGACCATAGTTACGTCGGAAGTCTCCGTTAAGTTTTGCAATCCTGAAGAGTTCGGACGAGCCCTCGTCTTCGTCGGCCATATGTGCTGAGCAGAGATAGTCTTATCGAGTGTATCCGTCTCGCTCGATCCGATTGAAGCAAAGGCGACCGCGCGGAGACAAGGTCGGCTTCAGCCCCGCAGCCGACGGTGGACATGAATCGTCTGCTCAAAGTCGGAAGTATACATGAGGAGCGCAAAATTACAGGCTGAACAGCCTTTCGTCAGACTGATCACGGCTCGTTCGCCAGACTGATAAGGTTTGTAGTCTTTCCTTATCAGTCGGCAAACTGACTCCGTTTTGTTAGAAACCTTATCAGTCGAAGAACTGACTCCGTGTGCGACCAAAGCTAATCAGTTAGCGGACTGACCCCATTTATCGGTTCTCTGGATTAGTCCTCCATCTGACTCCATTTGCGACCGAACCTTTTCGTCATCGATGATTCCGGGTCACCGCCTTTGTCCTCTCGCTGGTCCGGCGTTGAAATGAATATTTCTTGGCCGCATTGCTCACCAGCACCGACGTGAAGACGCTGCCGAGCGAAGGTCGGCGATTCAAGCTGGCGGAGGCGTCAGCCGGTCGTCAGCGGCCGCGCCGTCGACGGCCGCGATCGCACCTCTCGTCATCGTCGGCATCTTCCTTGAACGACGCATGCTTAACGGCTCACGAGGGGTACGGGGAAGTAGCGGCGAGCAATATAGTGAGATCAACTACGGCCGATCGATGCGGTGCACCTTTCCCGCGCAAAGAGAGGTAAGCCGAACAAAAGGTTGCCGCCGCAAAAGAGGAAGCCCGGCTCAAGTTGCTGTCAGGACCCATACCTTTTACTGTCGTGGCTCCTGGCGGTCTTATTCTTGGTACGGAGGTAAAAACCGGCGACCTCTTCAAGGTGGAGCTGAAGCACCTGCAGCACACGCTGATTTGTGGCGTCTCGGGTGCAGGCAAATCGATTCTGCTTCATCTGCTATGCGCACAAATGCTGGCGCTGCCGGACTTCGAAGAGGTGATCCTGGCAGACCTCAAGGACGGCGTGGAGTTCGACCGCTACCGGGAGAACGGCAAGGCCACGGTGGTGTGGGAGTTCGACGACGTGGTGACGGTCGTTGACCGGCTCGCCGAGCTCGCCCGCGAGCGCTCCGCGGTCATGCGGGCAAACCGCTGGCAGCTGTGGCGGGGTGGTCGCGTCGCGCTGATAGTCGACGAATTCACTGAACTGCAAACCGCGATCGACGCGGCGACCGAACGGGAGGATAAGTCCAAGGCGAAGCGGCTGATGACCAACCTGCTGAGTCTTGCCCGGCGCGCGCGCGCCTACGGCATCATCATCGTAATAGCGGTTCAGAAAGCTACGGACGACGCGATACCAAGCGCCCTGCGGAATCTCCTCGGGTGCAGGCTGGTGCTGCGTTGCGGCAGCAGCCTGATGGCGCGGTCCATGCTGGACATCGGGGACGATTACGAGCGGCTGAGTGAACGGCCGACCGAGCTGCCTGATGGCCGGTTCTACTATTACGACACCAGGACCGGCGCTCTGCGTCGTGTGCAGGCACACATCGTGCCTGGGGTAGAGTTGCTTTGACCAAAGGGAGAGCAGGACACGCCAGCGGATGCGAGCACGGGCCGCGCCAGCGGCCCGCGCGCAGCAGCCGCTCTCTTTTCCTAAGATACCTATGTAACATCACAGGCCGTTTGCCCGTGGGCAAGAGCTGCGATGCAAAGACCGGCACCCATCGTGCTGGGTAAGCAGCAGGGTAGTCGGGCAATCGGATCTGCATGTCAAAGCGCGAACGTGACAAAGCAGGCGAGCAGTATCAGGGCGCCGAAGGCACAACAGGCGAGCCCGTTGAGCTGGCGGCGGCGCTTAGGGGAGAACTCGGCCAGCAAGGGCTGTAGTTCTTGTTCCAGGCCCTTCTGCCACGGCTGTCGCACGGGCTTGGCCCGGGTAACGGTTATGCCTGCGTCAATGCCGTCCCAGGCGCCATTACTGTCGAGGACGTGGTTGATGTACTTGGCGATGACGTCACTGTCGCGGAACGGCACAACGGTATCGTCGCGCCGGAGAGAGCCGCGCATGCGTCGCAGTGATGCGCTATCGGTGTTGATGGTGATGGTGGAGAGCCATGCTGTCGAGGCCATGGAATGTGCTTTCGTTGGTTTCTATTGTACCCAGGGGATAGTCGGGCGCTTGCGGAGGCCGCAGCGCGGCCGAACGCATGCGCCGACTGTTTTCCTTAGATACCCATCCCCCTCTTGTGCTATGGTGGCTTTGCCCCGTTGTCGAGCGGGGCTTTGTGTTGGTGACACGAGCGCAACGTCGCTTCGTCGCTCTTGGTCATGTCGGCGCCTCCTAGTATTCGTTGGCCCGCATGATCGTCATCACGCGCTGGGTAACGGTCGAGTTGGCCGGATCAGGCGAGTAAGCTTTCTTGGACAGATCGTAATAGTCGATCTTCCAGAAATAGCGGACGGCATTCTGGTCGATGGCGCCGAAATCGTGCTCGCCGTGCGGGTCGTTATCGGGCGTGAAGCTGTCAAACGTACGCACCGCTTCGAGCAGCTCGGCCACACGATCCGGTTCGAGGCAGGTTACGCCCTGGGTAAGCAGGACGGTGCCGCCAAACACGAGGTTGCGCCTGAAGCCATCGTTGAGGCTGCGGATTGTTGCGGTGTTGGTGTCGTTGAGCATTTGAGTTTCTCCCGTTGGTTATCGGCTGCGCCATCGCGGCCGGTCGGGAGAATCCGAGGGCAGCAGGCCTGAGCGACCAGTCAAGGAGGCTCCGCGTGCAAAGCCGCGTGGATGCCTTGACGGGTTGCGCTGCAGACCTATTCACCCGACCTTGCCGGCCGGGTGGTGCAGATCTTCAATGGGGAAGCTAAGCTCGAACCAATAGAGTGGATGTGTAGCAGTAGCGAGCGTTCCGCGGCCCTGACCCAACTTCTGGTGAGGATTCGGCTTTACGCACGGCAAATGCTGCCACAGACTTGCATCGGATGGGGGAAGACCAGTGGGCGCGAAGGAAGTCCAGGCGGCGATCAAGAATGCCCTGGGTGCTGTGTTTCCTCGGGACCTGGTGAAATCTGAATGGAGCGTCCGCTCGGATGCGACCGACGACGTGTTCGGCCGAACGCTCTATGCTCCACGGCTGGATATTGCCGTTGGGCCATTCAATGTCACGCGTGAGCGTAAGGATGCGGACCTGGAGAGCATCGACCGCTATGGGCAACATCCGTTGCTGCTCCACCTGAGAAACGAGGTCACCCGTCAGAACCATGGCGGGTTCTACTACAACCCGAACCCCCGTTGCCTGCTGGCCATTGAGCTTGAGTACTCGACCTCGTCAAAACACATCCTGGGTGGCATCACCAACGCCAGCTTGCTCGGCTCTATCGGCGTGATGATTGGCCCCGCGGCTTATATCAACAAGATCCAGCGCATTTGCGCCTATGCGGCGAAACTGCGAGAGATCGAGAAGGCCCACGACGATATGTTCGCCAATATCGTCTGCTTTCCCGACACGCAGTTCTTGGAGCTGCTGAACGCCGCGCACCGGTAATATTCAGTAGCGTCGCAAAAGCACAAATGCGATTTTACGACGCGCCTCGCGACGATGCGTGGCAAATCGACATCCTACCCAGCGGCGCGGAGCAGAACGGTGCTGAATTTCGACCCCTCCTGGCGCTTTAGATCTCCTGGCAAAATCGCCAGGGGCGTGATCGATGAATTCGCCGTCCTGATCAAGCGGGTTGCGGGCCAATACGGCCAGCGTCAGCCAATTATCGAGCACTACAAGCGCTACTTTGCGGATGCGGCGGGCCGCCCCGCGCACCAGAGCTCCTCACTGAGCTGGGCTGAAAGCGATCTCGACGATTACATGCGTGAGGCTGGGGACAACGCGCCGATGTTCATCGAAGCGTTCTTCGACGCTGGCCAGGCCATCAAGA
>NZ_JAEMSD010000469.1 GCF_016462955.1 Bradyrhizobium sp.
GCTGAAGGACCCCCCGATCCTGATCCTGGACGAGGCGACCAGCGCGCTCGACGCCGTCACCGAGGTCAAGGTCAACGCCGCTCTCGACGAAGTGATGAAGGGCCGCACCACCTTCGTGATCGCCCATCGCCTCTCCACCATCCGCAACGCCACGCGGATCCTGGTGTTCGAGAATGGGCGCGTGATCGAAAGTGGAACTTTCGATGAACTCGTTGCCAAGGGCGGCCATTTCGCCGAGATGGCCAAGGCCCAGTTCATGGTGCAGGAGAACGCACGGGCCAGTGTGACGGCCGCCGAGGCTGCCGCGACAGCCGTCAATTCCCCCTAGCAAGTCCCGGGAGGACCGTCGAAATTCGGCCTACTTCGTTGCGGAATACCGCACAGATCCCCTATTCTCGACGCACCAGCCGGTATAGGTTTGCGGCGCCGCAAGCGGCGGCGCTGGATTTCAGAACCGACACTCAGACCACGAGAGCCGGCCTCATCAGGCGGATCTCCAAGGACCGGAATCGGATAGTGCACGCCCTTCGCCCGCTGCTTCGCAAATCCCTGTTCAACCTTTTCGCCGCGGGCCTCGCATGTGCCGCGTCGCTCGCGCCGCGTATGGCGAGCGCCGAAGCACTGCTGCTGATCGAGGCCGACAGTGGCAAAGTGCTGCAGGCCGAGAACGCGACCATGCCCTGGTTCCCGGCCTCCGTTACCAAGATCATGACCGCCTATGTGACGCTGAAGGCGGTCAAGGACGGCAGGCTGACGCTCGATTCGCTGCTCACGGTATCGCCGACGGCGGCCTCGCAATCGCCGTCGAAGATGGGGTTCCGCCCGGGAACGCAGGTCACCGTCGACAACGCGCTGAAGATGATGATGGTGAAGTCGGCCAACGACATGGCCGTGGTGCTCGCCGAAGGCGTCGGCGGCTCGGTCGACGGCTTCTCAGCGATCATGAACGACACCGCGAAGAAGCTCGGCATGACGCAGACGAGCTACGTCAATCCGAACGGCCTGCCCGCCGACGGCCAGATCACGTCGGCGCGCGACCTCGGCATTCTGGCGCGCTCATTCCTGCGCGACCTGCCGGAATACGAGTACTTCGTGCACATCCCGGCGATCCGCTTCGGCAAGCGCGTCACCGGCAATTTCAACAAGCTGATCGGCCGCTATCCCGGCGCCGATGGGTTCAAGACCGGCTTCATCTGCGCCTCCGGCTACAACCTCGTGGCATCCGCGACGCGCAACGGCCGCCGGCTGATCGCGGTGGTGCTCGGTTCCAGCTCCGGCACCGCGCGCGCGGTGAAGGCCGCACAGCTGCTGGAGCGCGGTTTTGCTCAGGACAATCTCACCTGGCTGCGCCCCTCGCTCGGCACCGTCGAAAATCTCGTGCCGGTCGACGCCTCACCGCCGAACCTCCGCGACGAGACGTGCGGACCGCACCGCAAGCGGCCGGCCAGCGACGACGACGGCGGACTGATTGCGGCCAATGGCAGCGCGCCCGGATCTGCCTCGGCCACGGGCGGCGAAGCCCAGATCACGTTCTTTACCGCCGGCCTCCAGCCGCCCCTGATGAGGGCTTCCGAGCTGATGGCCTCGGCCCCCGCGGCGACGGAGCCCGTGCTGGTCTATACCGGCCCGACCCGCACCGGCACCGCCCTGATCGCGGCGGTTGCCGCCGACGCCGACCAGCAGGCCGCGTCCAAGCCGCGTGGCAAGAAGTCGCGCGTCGCCAAGAAGCCCGACGCCGCCGACAAGCCGGCCGACAAGTCCAAGGATACCAAGACTGCGGCGGCCAAGCCGGATGCCAAGCAGACTGACGGCAAGGCGGCCAAGCCGGCCACGCCTCAATCGGCCGCAATCAAGCCTTCCTCAACCACGCCCGCCGCAAGCAAGCCGGCTGGCGCCAAGCATGCCGCGACCAAGCCGGATGCGGCGGCGAAGCCTGCAGAGAAGCCTGCGGCCGGCGATCAGGCGGCGAAG
The DNA here is from genome assembly GCF_016462955.1 of Bradyrhizobium sp. Lineage (GTDB taxonomy): Bacteria > Pseudomonadota > Alphaproteobacteria > Rhizobiales > Xanthobacteraceae > Bradyrhizobium. The sequence goes on from NZ_JAEMSD010000469.1 coordinate 1,972, forward strand.
CCCGCCAAGCCCAAGGCGGCCACCAACCCCGCCGCGACGAAGCCTCCCGCCGCGGCCAAGCCGGCCAACAACAGTTAACACCCGGCATTAAACCGCAGCCCCGCTTCGCACCTGCGGCAACGGGATTTGCGATGATTCCAGTGGCTACGCCCCGACCTTTGCCCTAAGTCACGACGGCTTGCCACCTGTTCCGGCAAGCTGGATACTGGCGGTAACGAGGCAAGCCCGAGACGCAACGGGCTCAGTGAGATGAGGGGAGTTTCCATGGAGCGCATCTGGCTCAAGCATTATCCGCCCGGCGTGCCCGCCGATATCGAGCCGACCCAATACGCATCGCTGGTCGATCTCCTGGAGGAGAGCTTCACCAAGTTCGCCGACCGCAAGGCGTTCATCTGCATGGACAAGTCGATCAGCTATCGCGACCTCGACCAGATGTCGGTCGCGCTGGCTGCCTATTTGCAGGGCCGCGGGCTCCAGCGCGGCGCGCGGGTCGCGCTCATGATGCCGAACGTACTGCAATACCCCGTCGCGACCGCCGCCGTGCTGCGCGCCGGCTACGCGGTGGTGAACGTCAATCCGCTCTACACGCCGCGTGAACTCGAGCACCAGCTCAAGGATTCCGGCGCCGAAGCCATCATCGTGCTGGAGAACTTCGCCCACACCGTCGAACAGGTGATCGCGAAGACGCAGGTCAAGCACGTCATCGTCGCCAGCATGGGCGACCTGCTCGGCTTCAAGGGCGTGATCGTCAATCTCGTCGTCCGCCGCGTCAAGAAGATGGTGCCGGCATGGTCGTTGCCGGGCGCAGTGGCCTTCAACGACGCACTCTCGGCCGGCCGCGGCATGACGTTCAGCAAGCCGAAGCTGTCGCCGGGCGACGTCGCCTTCCTGCAATATACCGGCGGCACCACCGGCCTCTCCAAGGGCGCCACGCTGCTCCATCGCAACATCGTCGCCAACGTGCTGCAGAACGACGCCTGGCTGCAGCCGGCGCTCGCCGCGCCGCCGCATGTCGATCAACTCATGATCGTTTGTGCGCTGCCGCTCTATCACATCTTCGCTTTGACGGCCTGCTACCTGCTCGCGGTGCGCGCAGGCGGGTGCAATCTCCTGATCCCCAACCCGCGCGACATTCCCGGATTCATCAAGGAGCTGGCGAAGTACCAGGTCAACAGCTTCCCGGCCGTGAACACGCTCTACAACGGCCTGATGCACCACCCCGACTTCAAGAAGCTCGACTTCTCCAAGCTGAAGATCTCCAACGGCGGCGGCATGGCGGTGCAGCGTCCCGTGGCCGATCAGTGGAAGGCGGTTACCGGCTGCTTCATCGCCGAAGGTTACGGCCTGTCGGAGACCTCGCCGACGCTGACCTGCAATCCGGCGACGGCAACCGAGTTCACGGGCACGATCGGCATCCCCGTGCCGTCGACTTACATCTCGATCCGCGACGACGACGGCAACGAAGTCCCGCTCGGCCAGGCGGGCGAGATCTGCGCCAAGGGCCCGCAGGTCATGTCGGGTTACTGGAACAGGCCTGACGAGACCGCCAAGGTGATGACCGCCGACGGCTACTTCCGCACCGGCGACATCGGCATCATGGACGAGAAGGGCTACACCAAGATCGTCGATCGCAAGAAGGACATGATCCTCGTCTCCGGCTTCAACGTCTATCCGAACGAGGTCGAGGAAGTGATCGCGAGCCATCCCGGCGTGCTCGAATGCGCGGTGATCGGCATCCCCGATTCCAAATCGGGCGAAGCGGTGAAGGCCTTCGTGGTGAAGAAGGACCCGAACCTCACCGCCGACGCGGTGATCACGTTCTGTCACGAGCAGCTCACCGGCTACAAGATACCCAAGCACATCGAATTCCGCAGCGACCTGCCGAAGACCAATGTCGGCAAGATCCTGCGCCGGCAGCTGCGGGACGAGAAGAAGGCCGAAGCCGCGTAAGGCAATCTGCCGGTCAGTCCGAAGGGGCGCCTAGTGCCCCTTCGTCACCGCCGGGAGCGCTTGCGACGAAGCAATCCTCCGCAGCGACATGTGTCGATGCTTCGCTTTGCTCGCAATGACGAGAAATTAGCCAACCGGCCCCTATCACCGCCCGTTTGATGCCGTTTACCTCCTGCGGTAAAATGCTCTAGAACAGCTCCGGCCCTTTCCAAGGAGAAACGAACGATGGCGATCCAGATTGGCGACAAGCTGCCCGAGGCGAAATTCCGCGTGATGACGGCGGAGGGGCCGCAGGTGAAGACCACCGACGATATCTTCAAGGGCAAGAAGGTGGCGCTGTTCGCGGTCCCCGGCGCCTATACCGGGACCTGCCACAAGATGCATCTGCCGAGCATCTTCCTCAACGCCTACGCCATGAAGGACAAGGGCGTCGACAGCATCGCCATCGTCTCCGTCAACGACGCCTTCGTCATGAACGCCTGGAAGCGCGACACCGACCAGCGCGACGAGGCCATTTTCCTCGCCGACGGCAACGCCGATTTCACCAAGGCGATCGGCATGGAGCTGGACGCCTCCGCCAACGGTCTCGGCATCCGCTCCAAGCGCTATTCGATGCTGATCGAGGACGGCGTGGTCAAGAAGCTGAACCTCGAGGCGATGCCCGGCAAGGTCGAGGTGTCCGGCGGCGATACGCTTCTGGAGCAGCTGTAGGCTTTTGGCCCAACTCCTCCAAAGGATGACGTCATGCCCGGGCTTGTCCCGGGCATCCACGTTCTTGATTGCGTGAAGAAGGCGTGGATGGCCGGGTCAAGCCCGGCCATGACGAGTGGAGAGGCGAGCGTCCCCTACTCCCGCACCCGCTGCTGCAACCGCGCCTGCACGATTCCGTCCCGCGCCAGCTGGTCGGCGCGCTCGTTTTCGGGGTGGCCGGCATGGCCCTTGACCCAGTGCCAGCGAACCTCGTGCTGCTTCAGCGCGGCGTCGAGGCGCTGCCATAGCTCGACATTCTTCACCGGCTTCTTGTCGGCGGTACGCCAGCCGTTGCGCTTCCAGCCGAAGATCCAGCCGGTGATGCCTTGCCGGACATACTGGCTGTCGGTGTAGAGATCGACCGAGCACGGCTTCTTCAGCGCTTCGAGCGCGGAGATCGCCGCCATCAGCTCCATCTGGTTGTTGGTGGTGTGGGGCTCGCCGCCGTTCAGCTCCTTTTCCTTGTCGCCGAACCTCAGGATCGCGCCCCAGCCGCCGGGGCCGGGATTCCCGGAGCAGGCGCCGTCAGTAAAAATGGTGACAACGGGACGCTCGCTCACGCCACCAGCCCCGACGGGATCAGCCCATAGTCGCGCGCGCTCGTCACGCTCTGGTGGAAGCGCAGCTTGCGGACATATTCCAGCGGGTCCTTCGGCCT